>JAJZPA010000050.1 GCA_021811425.1 Bacillota bacterium
TCCGATCTGTTGAACGTTCCACTGTCCATGCGCGGGCGCGGACGGTGGAAGCTGTTCCACTGCCAGACATTCTGATTACAGCGGAGGCACGGGTTGATTCCGGGATTGAGGAACTCAACCGAGTGCTCGGTGGCGGAATGGTTCCCGGTTCCTTTGTGCTCTTGGCCGGGGAACCGGGGATAGGCAAGTCTACCTTGACACTCCAGATGGCTGCCGCGATGGCCCGTTCGCGTCCGGTGCTCTATGTTTCCGGCGAGGAGTCTGGCAAGCAGATCAAACTCAGAGCAGAGCGGCTGGGCATCAGCTCCGAATATTTGAGCATACTGGCCGAGACGAATCTAAACTTAGTCAGGGATGTGGCTTTGGCGATGCGTCCAGGGCTTGTCATTGTCGATTCCATTCAGACGATGGTCTTGGAGGAGATCCAGGCTGCTGCCGGAAGTGTCAGCCAAGTACGGGAAGGGGCAGCCTATTTGATGCGCTTGGCTAAGGAGGAAGAAATCCCCGTCTTTCTCGTGGGGCATGTCACCAAAGAAGGATCCATTGCCGGCCCCCGGGTTCTTGAACATATTGTGGATACTGTGCTCTACTTTGAAGGGGATCGGAACCATGTCTTTCGTATTTTGCGGGCCGTCAAAAACCGCTTTGGTTCGACCAATGAAATCGGCGTTTTTGAGATGCGGGGCAATGGCTTGTACGAGGTTCCGAACCCTTCAGCCTTATTTATGGGTGAGAGCCTCTCCCACACACCGGGATCATCCGTTGCTGTATTGATGGAAGGGACGCGGCCCCTGCTCGTTGAGATTCAGGCGTTAGTCACGGCGGGGACGTACGGCCCTCCCCGGCGGATTGTTACGGGAGTGGATTATAACCGACTGTTGATGCTCCTAGCCGTCCTGGATAAGCGGGTCGGCCTGCATTTGAGTTCCCAGGATGTCTTTGTTAATATTGCCGGTGGAGTCCGTATTGAAGAGCCTGGGGTGGATCTGGCACTGGTGGCTGCAGTGGCCTCCAGCTATAAAGATGTACCTTTGAAGCCGTTCGCTCTGATTGGGGAAGTAGGCTTGACAGGCGAGGTTCGTGGGGTTTCGCAAATCGAGTCGCGCGTCAGGGAAGCCGCGAAACTGGGATTCATTGGGTGTGTGATTCCTGAGATGAATGCTTCCCAGCTTAAGGACCTTGATTTTCCACTCATGCAGGTGAGGAGAGTCGAGGAAGCGATAGACATCCTGTTGAGCTAGCCTGAGCCATGAGCGAAGAGCCAAGCTCGACGCAGGCCTGGGTTTCTTCATGTCATGTTAAAAATCGTTAAGGTCGCGAGTTTTTTCATTTCACGTTCAAAGACCTCGTCGAGGGAAATGTCCAAGGTATTAGCCAAAGCGGCTATGTAAAAAAGCTGTTTGCCTAACTCCGATTCAATCGTCTCCCGGCAGTTGTCGCACAAGTTACCCTGCACATTGCTGTCGAGTAGAGCCTTCAGGTCATAAAGGGTGGCATTTTCAGGGATTGGTTTCTTGTGCGCGTCAATAGCTAAACAACCACAACTTGTCACGGACTTCACCACCGCCCGGTTCACACGGGCCGATGCCTCCTGTCCTTTCGTTAGAATGTCTAAAACGCTTTGATGACGGATCAAGAGAGACTTGACGGTGTCTTGAAAGTTTTCGGTGAGTGGTTCCATGGTCTGGTATCCTCACTCCTTTCTGCCTGACGGGGTTAATCTCATTATAGCGAGCGTGTAAGGCGGTTGTCAATTTCAAACAGGAATACCAGGAAAAGAAGTCCTAATCTTTGCATTGACATATTGGATGCTTGTATGATATAATCTAAAAATTTTTGCCTTTGCCTGGTTCCTCTGTTATAATGAGAACAAGGGGGTGGCATAGTGTTTCATGTTGGAGATAAAGTTGTGTACCCAATGCACGGGGCAGGAGTCATTGAAGCCATCGAAGAACGGGAGGTTTTAGGGGAGACCCATCAGTACTATGTCATGCATTTGCCGGTAGGTAATATGAAAGTTTTAGTTCCCTTGGGCAATGTCCGCGGCTTGGGGCTAAGGGAAGTGATTCCCCGTTCCCAGATTAAGAGTGTTTTAGATGTCTTGAAAGATGACAAGGTTGTAATCACATTAGCTTGGAATCGCCGCTACCGCGCCCATCTGGAAAAGATTCGCAGCGGCAATATTTTGGATGTCGCGGAAGTCGTGCGCAATTTGGCTAAGCGGGACAAAGAAAAAGGATTGTCAACCGGAGAGAAGAAGATGTATGAAAATGCTTGCCAAATCCTCGTGAGTGAACTGGTGCTCGCTGAAGACAGCAATGAAAATGAGGTGCGCCAATGGTTAAATAAGGTTTTAGCCTAATATTTCGGCAATCACTTGAAAAATATGGGTGGAACAAAGTATAATAGGGAAGGCTTTTAGCCAAAATAGGGTTAAAAGGAGGTGAAATGATGATTCGCAATTTGATTCGTGCGATCATCACCCTGTTGTTTGGGGGCTTGGGTTTTTATCTTGACTATCTTACTTTGCGTTTAGACTTACTTGATTGGTTAGGCTGGCCATCGAAAACCACTGCGGTTTGGACCTATGTGGCCATGGTTCTTCTTTTCGCAGTGGTGGGCTTCCTGATTGCGCCAGGGAGCATTCGGGGTTTTTTGGCTTTAGTCAAATGGATGGATGCCCGTTTGCAGAGGATCCCTACGCATGATTTGATGGGTGGAGCGATTGGGGTTATCATCGGACTTATTATTGCTAGTTTGTTCAGTAACTCGTTTATCAGTATTCCTTTTTTTGGGCCACTTCTGTCCGTGCTTCTCAGTATGTTTTTGGCCTATTTGGGATTGACCTTGGGTGCCCGGCGTAAAGAAGAGGTTCTCAGCTTTCTCAATGTCTTTCCAAAATTTCGGGATAAGGATAAAGGAGATAAGCATGCTGACAAGGTTAAGGAAAGCAAAAGCGCTGGGAAATTGGCGGAAGTCTCTCCTAACTATAAGATTTTGGATACCAGCGTGATTATTGACGGGCGGATCGCTGATATTGTCCAGACGGGATTTGTTGAGGGGAGCCTCTTGATTCCAAGTTTTGTGCTCGAAGAACTTCGCCACATCGCCGATTCATCTGATTTGCTGAAACGGAATCGCGGTCGCAGAGGCCTTGATATTCTGAATCAGATCTCTAAAGAGACCCATGTTAAGGTTCACATCCACGAGCAAGATTTTGATGATATCGCCGAGGTGGATAGTAAACTCGTGCGGCTTGGGCAAATCTTACATTCGCCGGTGCTGACCAACGACTACAACCTAAATAAGGTGGCCGAACTCCAAGGGGTTAAGGTCTTGAACATCAATGAGTTGGCTAATGCAGTTAAGCCCGTTGTCCTGCCAGGGGAAGAGATGCTGGTTCAAGTGATGAAAGAGGGTAAAGAGTCTGGACAAGGGGTTGCTTACCTGGATGATGGCACAATGATCGTGGTTGACATGGGCCGCCGTTATATGGGGCAGCACCTCACCGTGTTAGTAACCAGTGTGCTGCAAACAGCGGCTGGACGCATGATATTTGCCAAGCCGAAAGGAATCAACGAAAAAAAGCCGATGGGCCTACCTCCGACAGATGAGGTGAATGCCATTGGCTAGCTTGGGAGTGGTTATCCCAGCGGCTGGACAAGGGGTACGGATGGGGGCCGGAGTCAATAAACAATTCCTCAGTTTAAACGGGATGCCGATATTGGCACATGCGATTAAGATTTTTCAGGAATCACCCCATGTCGGCGAGATTGTGGTCGTTGGCGCGCGCCAGGACGTTGAGCGGATTCGGGAACTCGTTTTGGTCTATGGCTTTGAAAAGGTTAAGGCCACTCCAGTCGGGGGTGCTGAGCGTCAGGAATCCGTTTTTGCGGGGCTCAAAGCTCTCAGTGAGGCTATCCAAACAGTGGTGGTTCACGATGGGGCTCGGCCCCTTTTGACGTTGGCGGAACTCCACCGCTTTTTGGCAGAAGCGGCAGGGAATATTGCGGCGATTACGGCGCTTCCGTTGAAGGACACGGTCAAGCGCGTGAATCCGGAAGGGCTCGTACTGGAAACTCCGGAGCGTAAAACCCTGCGGGCAATACAGACGCCTCAGGTCTTTAAGCGATCGCTTTTGCAGGAGGTTCATGGACAAGCCGCAGCAGCGGGTTTTCGGGGGACAGATGATGCATCTCTCTTGGAATGGGCCGGTTACCCTGTGCGTGCTTTGCCCGGATCCGAGGAAAATATCAAAATCACGATGCGACAGGATCTTTGGCTAGCTGAGCAAATTCTGGCAAACCGGCATAGTCGGGGAGGTAATGCCTGATGATTCGAGTCGGGATCGGATATGATGTCCATGCTTTCGTTGAGGGAAGACCTCTCATTTTGGGAGGAGTGGAGGTTCCTTATGTGCGGGGGCTTCTTGGGCATTCGGATGCAGATGTGTTGTTACATGCTATCATGGATGCCTTGTTAGGCGCTTTGGCCCTAGGGGATATCGGTGCGCATTTTTCAGATCAGGACGAACGCTATCACGGTATTTCGAGTGTGCTCCTCTTAGAAAAAGTGATGGAACTCATTCGGACTGAGGGATACATCGTGGGGAATCTAGACAGCATTATCATCGCCCAGAAACCGAAGCTCGCAACGTATATTCCTAAGATGAGGGTCAATCTCGCTCAAACCTTGGGGACAAACCTGGAGGCTGTTTCGGTGAAAGCAACGACTACCGAACGCCTCGGCTTCGAAGGGCGCGAGGAGGGTATTAGTGCCCAGGCGATCGTGAGTTTAGAGAAAATTGGGGAGGATTGACATGGAACTAAGAGTTCGTTTTGCACCCAGCCCGACGGGACCGCTCCATATCGGCGGGGCTCGTTCGGCGTTGTTTAATTACTTGTTAGCTAAAAAAACGGACGGTACCTTTATCGTCCGCAGTGAGGACACTGATCGGGAGCGTTCAAGTCGTGAGTCTGAACATAATATTTTAGAAGCCCTGCGCTGGCTCGGGATTCAGTGGAATGAAGGGATCGAAGTGGGCGGAGAACAGGGGCCATACCGCCAGACCGAGCGTTTAGAGCTTTACAGAAAATATTCCGAAAGACTGCTTCAGAGCGGAGATGCCTACCACTGCTATTGTAATGAAGAAGAATTGGAAGCCGAGCGCCAGGCGCTGATTGCGCAAGGTGAAACACCCCGCTATCTCGGGAAGTGCCGGAATTTGACCACCGGGGAGCGTGCCCGCTATGAAGCGGAAGGGCGCAAGCCGGTCGTGCGTTTCCGAATCCCGGAAGGTGAGCAAATCATCATCCATGACCATGTCCGCGGTGAGGTCGCTTTCGAGAGTGATGGGATGGGGGACTTTGTCATTGTCAAGTCGGATGGCATACCCACCTATAATTTCGCAGTTGTGATCGATGATTCGACCATGGATATTACGCAGGTGATCCGGGGGGAAGAACACCTTTCCAATACCCCTAGGCAAGTGCTTATCTATCAGGCCCTAGGGCTTAAAATGCCTGAGTTTGCCCATATTTCCTTGATCCTTAACACAGAGGGACGAAAGATGAGCAAACGGGATGGGGATACAGCGGTTATCGACTATCAAAAGAAAGGCTATCTACCGGAGGCGATTGTCAACTTTATTGCTCTCTTAGGCTGGGCCCCTCCGGGTGAAGACGAATTTTTCACACTTGACAAACTGGCTGAGGCCTTTTCCTTGGAACGGGTATCCAAGAGCCCGGCAGTTTTTGATCTCAACAAGCTAAATTGGATTAATGCGCATTACATGAAGCAGGCCCCTTTGGAGCGTCTGGCGGATTTGGCTTTACCGTATTTGAGAGAAGCGGGGGTCTTCCCCGAAGGTGAGCTTTCCTCAGAACAACGCGAGTGGATCAAAGGGTATGTCCATGCCATCCTCGAACGCTTGGATTATATGGCACAAGCCAGGGAGTTTGTTCATTATTTTGTGGGTGCAGAGGTGCCTGAACCCGAGAGTGCTGCAGCCGTTGATGTCCTTCGTGGCGAGCAGGTTCTGTCTGTGCTGTCGCTTCTGGCGGACAAGGTAGAAACAGCAAAGGACTTGAACGGGGAAAGCACGAAGGGGATTTTAAAAGGAATCACGAAGGACTTAAAATTATCCGGGAAGCTTGTCTATATGCCAATTCGGGTTGCGTTAACCGGACAGATGCATGGGCCGGAGCTTTATGACATCATTCCGCTTCTGGGTCGGGAAAATGTCTTGAGCCGACTCAAACAGACGCAAAGTCGAATCGGTAACGCGTGAACGGCGGGTTGCAGAAAATGCGTTCACCCAATTGACTTTAGGGATTTCATTTTCTATAATGATCACAATTACATCCTGCATGGGCAAGGATAGGGAAGAGTACAGGAGAGGATTGCCAAGCGAGGGCGGAAAGGGTGGAAGCCGTCTCAAGAGATTCCTGGAACGTGCGCCCTTGAGCCGGTTGAAAGAAGAGGAGTATTTCGACCCGCAATGCTGCGTTATGGCTTTGAGTGGGGATGGTTTGGCTGAGGCCGCCATTCAAACAGAGTGGAACCGCGGAAACTTTCGTCTCTGGACGAAGGTTTCCGTTTTGTATTTAGATGAATTTTTATGTATGTTTTGATGAGAATGGGGTGTATGAAATGTTCCGGCAGTTGCGTGAGGATATTCAGGTGATTTTTGAGCGGGATCCGGCCGCCAAAAGCGTGCTGGAGGTTGTTGTCTGTTACCCTGGGTTTCATGCCGTGCTCTTTCATCGGATGGCTCATTGGCTCTATCAAAAGAATCTCGTACTTCTGCCCAGGATGATTTCTCAGCTTGCTCGTTTTCTCACCGGGATCGAGATCCACCCTGGGGCAAAAATCGGCAAGGGGTTCTTTATCGACCATGGTTCAGGGGTGGTCATTGGCGAGACGGCGGAAATCGGTAACAACGTCACGCTTTATCAGGGGGTGACCTTAGGCGGAACGGGTAAAGAGAAGGGAAAACGGCATCCAACCATTGGCGACAATGTCGTGATTGGAACCGGGGCCAAAATTTTGGGATCGTTCAAGATTGGGGACAATGTCAAGATCGGTGCGGGTTCAGTGGTGAACAAGCCGATTCCTAACGATACGACCGTGGTTGGCGTTCCTGGAAGGGTTGTCGTGCATCGAGGCGAGCCGGTTAAGAATGTGGATCTGCGTCATGATGAGCTTCCGGATCCGGTGACCGAGATGCTTCAATGTTTGATGCAGCGGGTAGACACCTTGGAAAAGCGTCTGCAGGAGAAAGATGGGGGGGGATCCTACGATGTCTTTGAGATTATACAACACCATGACTCGGCAAAAGGAAACGTTTCAACCGCGCCAAAGCGGGAAAGTAGCGATGTATGCTTGCGGCCCGACGACGTATAACTTTATTCATATCGGCAATGCTCGCATGCTGGTAGTCTTCGATATGTTTCGGCGCTACCTCATGTATAAAGGTTATGAGGTGCACTATGTCCAGAACTTTACCGATGTGGACGATAAGATTATTCAACGCGCAAGGAAAGAAGGGGTCGATCCTCTGGCCTTGGCACGACGCTATATTAAGGAATATTTTCAGGATGCTGAGGAATTGGGGATCATGGAAGCGACGGTGCATCCGAAGGCAACTGAGCATATTCCGGAGATGATTGCGATCATTTCAGGGTTAATGGATAGCGGATTGGCTTATGAAGTGGAAGGGAATGTCTATTTCGCTGTCAATCAGTTTCCGCATTACGGCAAACTCTCAGGCCGCAGCCTGGAGGATATGCTGGTTGGAGCGCGGGTGGAGGTTGATGAGCGTAAACGCCAACCGATGGATTTTGCGCTCTGGAAGAAGGCAAAAGAAGGTGAGCCGGCTTGGGAGAGCCCTTGGGGACTAGGACGACCGGGGTGGCATATCGAATGTACGGCCATGTCGCTCAAGTATCTTGGGGCAGGTTTTGATATTCATGGCGGGGGAGGAGACCTGGTTTTTCCACACCATGAGAATGAAATTGCCCAGTCCGAAGGCTACCTGCATGGAGGAACCTTCGCCCACTATTGGCTTCATAACGCGTTTATCACGGTTAAGCAGGAGAAGATGTCTAAGTCCCTAGGAAACTTCTTTACCGTACGGGAGGTCTTAGCGCATTTTCCAGGGGAAGTGATCCGTTTCTACCTTCTCGGTACCCATTACAGGAGTCCGCTCGATTTTGATGACGAAAAACTGACCATGGCTGAGAAGGGGCTGGAGCGCCTGAAGACGTGTGTTCGCCTGGCGCAAGAAGCATTAGAACGGGATGAAAACACGAGAGCGGTTGAGGCCTCTGAGCTGGCCCAGGCCGTTAAAAAATCCCGGCGTGCCTTCACGGAAGCGATGGATGATGATTTCAACTCGGCGTTGGGGACGGCGGTGCTCTTCGAACTTGCAAAGACGATCAACTCTCATATACAAGAACATCCCTATGCGTCCGCAGAATTAAAGGAAGCCCGTGCCCTCTTATTGGAGCTGGGGAATGTTCTTGGTTTCGATCTTGCCCGTTCAACGGCAGCCGCTGTGACCGAGAATGAGAAGCTGGCCCAAGTCATGAACATCATGATGCAAATGAGGGCTATCTCCAGGCAAAAGAAGGATTGGGAGACAGCTGACCTGATTCGCGATCAGCTTAAAGACATCGGCATCGTGATCGAAGACACTCCGCAGGGTGCGCGTTGGCAGATTAAATAGGAATTTATTAAGGACGATGCAGCATACTATGAAAACTTGGCAAGAGATGAATGCTCTTTCGTTGGCGTATCTGGGGGATGCAGTGTATGAGCTTTGGGTGAGAAAGTATCTTCTGGAGCAGGGGTACGAGAAGGTGCAAAAACTCCACCGCGAGGCTGTCAATTATGTAAGGGCAACAACCCAGGCGCAAATTTTACACCGGATTATGCCGGAACTTGATGCGATCGAGCAGCAAGTAGTTCTCCGAGGGCGGAATGCGAAAGGGGGATATCCGAGGAATGTGGATGTCGTAACCTACCGCCATGCCACGGCCTTTGAAGCCTTGATCGGGTATTGGTACTTAGAAGAGAAGGTTGAGCGCATGGATTGGGCTTTTAACTTAGCGGCGGAGATAGCTTCGCCAAAGGAACAACAGGACTAGAGAAGGGCGCGCCTTCCTGCCTTAGGCGAGGGACAGGCAAGAAAAGGCGAAAAGAGGAGGAATGCAGGATGGAAATCAAGCTAATCACGGCGACGCCGAGCTTTTTAAAGACGATCTGGATTGCAGCCAGAACCTGTTATAGCCCGCTTTCTCCTATTGAACTCAGTGACCAGGAACCCTTAATGGATGATATGCTGAGAATTATCGACCACCTAATCAAGCAAAAACATTTAAGTGTTCTCGAACATTGCAGCGTAACCTTTGCGGTAAAAGATGTTTCGCGCACGCTGTTGGCCCAGTATTCGCGGCATCGCATCGGGGTAAGCTTATCGGTGCAGAGCCAGCGTTACGTTTCCGAACGGCGGGACGCGGCAGGGGGTCTATTCGATTATGTGGTACCCGAAGCGGTAACGAATCACCAGGGGGCCCAGAGTGAGTTCTTGCAGGCCATGGAACAGGCTCAAAAGAGCTATGATGCCTTGTTGACTTTAGGAATAAGAAAAGAAGATGCCCGCTTTGTGTTGCCAGGAGGCGCGGGCACTAATTTCGTCACAACCCTAAATCTCCGTTCTTTTCTGGATGTTTACCAAAAACGCGTACTCACTCCCGGAGCCCAGTGGGAAATCCGAGCCATGCTCAAGCGTATGGGCGAACTTCTGCAAGAGCGGGAACCATGGTTAGGGACATATCTGGGTTAGCCGAAGATTGACGTCTTACGCTTTACGCCTCATCATTCGCTTCGCTGCGCGCTTGGGCCCCATGTTCGGTCCCAAGGGTGTGGGCTTTTCTGTTCGTCAGCTTACCCACGATAAGGACAAGGGCCACCATAACAGCTGTGATAAGACTTTCTGTGGGCTGAACCAGCGTCACATAATTTCCCAGCAGGGGTTCATCCAAGATCATTTTGGCAGCGGTCCAGGCAATGACACTTCCGCCGATGTAGATGATAAACGGAAACTTTTCTGTGAGGGTGATAAACAGAGTGCTTCCCCAAGCGACAATGGGCACGCTGATGAGCAAGCCGAAAACCACCATGAGGAAGCTTCCGTGGGACGCCCCGGCGACGGCCAAGACATTGTCAAGACCCATCACAGCGTCAGCTAGGATGATCGTGCGAATAGCAGCCCAGAGGGAATCTTTTGCTTCTACGGTGGCCTCTTTTTCGCCGGTAATTAAGCGGTAGGCGATGAAGAGCAGGAGCACTCCACCGACCAAAAGCAGGCCAGGGATTTTCAGGAGCCATACGGCGAGTAGGGTTGCGAGGGAACGGATGGCGATCGCTCCGAAGGTACCCCAAAAAATCGCTTGTTTTTGCCGGGCCTTGGGCAAGTTTTTGGCAGCGAGCCCAATAACAATTGCATTATCCCCGGCCAAGAGCAGATCGATGACTACAATGGAAAAGAGGATTTGCCAAAACTGAAGGGAGAGAAAATCCATTGCCTAACACTCCTTTTTTATACCAATTTAGCAAATAATCTGTGGGGGATAAGAAAACTTGCGTCGCCGCCTTCACCGAACACCCCACCGGGATGTCCACGGTGCCAGCCGAGTTTTCTTTATCCCATACAGGGTTGGCACTGGCGAGGGGAAATAAAAAGACCTTTACCATGTTTCGGTAAAGGTCTTGCTAACAACATGCGTTGCCAGTAAAGCCGGGGCCAAACCCGTAATGACGACTTTACTGTGGAGCTACTCCCCTTTTGCTTAATGCACGCTCATTATAACTTGGGTTTACAGAATTGTAAATTGAAAGTTTTTGGAGGGAATTTGAGTGGAAGAAGAAATGGTTTATGGGCGCCATGCGGTTTATGAACTCGTTAAAGCAGGTCGGCCCTTAAATAAGGTTTTGTTTCAAAGTGATGCTAGGGGTGAACGGAATCAGGAATTGCTGGGGGTGCTGCGCCAAAGAAATATCCCGTATCAATTCGTAGAGCGGCAGGTTTTAGATCGATTAAGCGGTGAGCAAAAGCATCAAGGTGTTTTAGCCTATCGGGCTGCCCGTGATTATGCTGAGGTTGAGGATTTGCTTGCTTTAGCCGAGTCGAAAGGTGAGGAGCCGTTTATCCTGGTGTTAGATGAGGTGGAAGACCCGCATAACCTGGGTGCCCTGCTGCGAACCGTGGAGGCGGTGGGGGCACATGGCGTGGTGATCCCGAAGCGGCGAAGTGTTGCTTTGACGGGGATTGTGGCGAAGACCTCGGCTGGAGCGGTCGAACACGTTCTCGTGGCCCGAGTAAGCAACATCGTCCAGACGCTTGAAGTACTGAAGGCCAAAGGGTGCTGGGTTGCCGGAGCGGATGCCCAGGGGAAGGATGCCTTCACAGCGGATTTGTCGGGGCCGAGGGTTTTAGTCATCGGAAGTGAAGGAAAAGGGCTGGGTCGGTTAGTGCGAGAAAGTTGTGATGAACTCATCAGCTTACCGATGCAGGGTAAGATAGCTTCGCTTAATGCGAGTGTCGCTGGATCGGTCCTTCTTTACGAAATCCTTAGGCAGCGGCGGGGGTAGTTCACACGATTAGGCAAACGACCAATACAACCTTGTAAAGTTCGTCTTGACGCTTTTCTTCGAGGTCAGGTATAATTGTGATGTTGGTGTGCCGTCTTCATCACAATGATACGGGGGGATTACTTTGACGCTGAACGCCCAACCTGAGGTACCGGAAGGGTGCGAATCAAGTGAGGTCATTGCGGATGAGGGGGTCGTTGAATTAGCCAAAGAGGGAGATGCCGCAGCACTCGAATACCTCATTGGCAAATACAGGAACTTTGTTAGAGCTAAAGCGCGTTCATATTTTTTGATCGGGGCCGATCGGGAAGATATTATTCAAGAAGGAATGATCGGCCTTTATAAGGCGATTCGGGATTTCCGTGGTGACAAGCTGTCGAGCTTTCGGGCTTTTGCGGAACTTTGTATCACTCGTCAAATCATTACCGCCATTAAAACAGCGACTCGACAAAAACACATTCCGCTTAATTCCTATGTGTCCCTGAATAAGCCGATTTATGATGAAGATTCTGATCGTACCCTGCTTGATGTCATATCCGGCACCAGGATTACGGATCCAGAAGAGTTGATCATCAGCCGCGAAGAGTTTGATGATATTGAAGAGAAGATGGGCGAGATCTTGAGTTCGCTTGAGTGGAAAGTGCTTATGTCTTATCTCGAAGGGAAATCGTATCAGGAAATTGCCATCGACCTGCGTCGGCATGTCAAATCTATTGATAATGCCCTGCAACGGGTTAAACGCAAGCTAGAACGCTACTTGGAGCGGAGGGATTCCTAAGAGTTTTACAGTGTACATAATCTTGGAAGCTTAATCAAAAATCCTTGCTAAACTGGGATTGATGTGTTACACTAATATGCGTCGACTGCCGATGTAGCTCAATTGGTAGAGCAGCTGATTTGTAATCAGCAGGTTGCGGGTTCGAGTCCCATCGTCGGCTCCAAGATTTGTTTGTTGGGTTTGACGAATGGAGTATCGGCTGCCCGATTGGCAGAGCAGGCTTGTAATCAGCAGGTTGCGGGTTCGAGTCCCATCGTCGGCTCCGAGGTTTGGTGGTTGGGTTTGACGAATGGAGTATCGGCTGCCCGATTGGTAGAGCAGGCTTGTAATCTACCAGGTTGCGGGTTCGAGTCCCATCGTCGGCTCCAAGATTTGTTTGTTGGGTTTGACGAATGGAGTATCGGCTGCCCGATTGGTAGAGCAGGCTTGTAATCTACCAGGTTGCGGGTTCGAGTCCCATCGTCGGCTCCATATCAGTGGGTAGGTGGCCGAGTGGTTAAAGGCGACAGACTGTAAATCTGTTCTGAAAGGTACGATGGTTCGAATCCATCCCTGCCCACCACTTCAGAAGTCAGAAGTCAGAATTCCGACATCTAAATATCGCGGGATGGAGCAGCGGTAGCTCGTCGGGCTCATAACCCGAAGGTCGTCGGTTCAAATCCGGCTCCCGCAACCAAGAAAGCAAACGGCTTACAGAATATTACTGTAAGCCGTTTTTGAATATCAGACTCCCATGCCGCATGGCGGCACCACTGATGAATGAAAATTATGTTCATACTACTCTTTAATTTTCAGGGTAGAAAGTATGGGATTTTCGGGGTGTGACCTGTTCATTTGGGGGTGGTTGGACGATGTTACTGTAGCCGTTGAGTAAGCAATGGCTTGCTTAAACTTAACTCAAAGAGTATAATCATTCTGCAGAGAACGTTCTCATGAGAACGATATGCGGATAGACGCGCGATTTTGGTGTCGGAATCATAACGGAGTATCGATTCCTACTGAGGGAGGTGCAGCCTGGGGTAAAATCTTTATTATTCGCTGTAGAGATTTTGCTGCCAGGTAAGTGATGTCTACTGTACACGAAACCTTGATTGACTTGTTTAATGATGTGCAAAAACGGTTGCACCAGTACATCCGCCCCGTTTTTCAGAACCTTTCGCTTCCTCCTGCGGCCATGATGCTCGCTCGCAGCATTGCTCAAGAGCCGGGTATCACGGTCAGTGAATTATCAAGGCGCACGCAAACCGCAAAATCCCATGTCTCTAATATGTTGGAGGATATGAGTAGGCGCGGCTTGATTGAGAAGCGCCCAGACCCCGATGATCATCGCCTGGTACGCATTTACTTGGCTGAGCAGGCGGCAGAACAGATGCAGCAGGTGCGGGAAGAAATTCGGCATCGCTTAATGGAAGCTATATCCGTCGTACCGGATGATAAGGTGGTTCAGATGATCGCAGTTCTGCAAGATTTCAAGGAAGCACTGGCGGAGCCTGAGCAGGAGTAAACTCGTTTTGCTAAATGAACGATTTTTAGAGGTGATAATCAATGCTTAAGTTATTCAAGTACTTGAAGCCATTTTCTCAATCGGTAGCCCTTGTTCTTGTGCTTGTATTTTTTCAATCTTTAGCCGATTTGTACCTACCAACCTTAATGTCTGACATTGTTGATACCGGTATTGTTAAGGGTGACACATCCTACATCCTGCGCGTAGGTGCTTTCATGTTGCTGGTGGCCGCCGTCAGCGGGTTGTGCTTAATTAGCGCGAGTTATTTATCGGCCAAAGTTGCAACAGGATTAGGCAGAAATCTGCGCAGTCTGGTTTTTGCGCGGGTAGAAAGCTATTCACAACATGAGTTTGATAAGCTAGGTACAGCTTCATTGATTACAAGGACCACCAATGATATCACTCAGGTCCAGCAAGTATTGATTATGATGATGCGGATGATGGTCGGTGCCCCGATGATGTCTATTGGTGGAATTATTATGGCGGTATCTAAAGATGCTGCGTTGTCACTCATTTTTGTTGTTGTTCTTCCGGTTCTGGCCGTTGTGATTTTTGGCATCGCCGGAAAAGGGATACCTCTTTTTAAAGCGATGCAGGTCAAGCTTGATACGCTAAACAGGGTGTTACGCGAAGGACTAACCGGGATCAGGGTCATACGTGCTTTTAACCGGATCGATCACGAAAAAGAACGCTTTACCGAAGCCAACCGAGATCTCACCCATACTGCGATTAAGGTCAATATTATCATGGCTTCTTTGATGCCGGTCATGATGGCTGTTATGAATTTAACGACAATTGCCATCGTCTGGTTTGGTGGGATTCGTGTGAACAATGGGGATATGCAAGTCGGAGATATGATGGCTTTCTTGCAATATGCCATGCAAATTATGTTCTCATTAGTTATGGTCTCCTTCATGTTTATCATGATCCCGCGGGCGGAAGCTTCAGCCATGAGAATTAACGAGGTACTTGATATGATTCCGGAAATTAAGGATGCGGAAGAGATCAAGAACCCAGACAGCCAAAGAGGATTTGTTGAGTTTAAGGACGTTACCTTTAGTTATCCAGGTGCGGAACAGCCTGCGCTTAAGGATGTTTCATTTATGGCCGGCCCAGGCGAAGTCACGGCAATCATCGGGGGTACCGGTTCAGGAAAATCAACGTTGATTAACTTGATTCCACGTTTCTATGATATTGACAGCGGAAGTGTCTTCGTTGACGGGGTTGACGTGCGGGAGATGTCGCAAGCAAACTTAAGAGCAAAGATTGGTTTTGTTCCGCAAAAGGCCGTGCTTTTTACCGGCACGATTGCTGAAAATATCCGGTACGGTAAGGAAGATGCTACAGATCAAGAAGTTGAACATGCAGCCAGAATTGCTCAGGCCATTGAGTTTATTACGAGCATGACCGATGGGTTTAATTCCGTGATTGCTCAAGGTGGGGCCAATATTTCCGGCGGTCAGAAGCAGCGGCTGGCGATGGCCAGGGCCTTGGTAAGAAGGCCGGAAATCTATGTTTTTGACGACACGTTTTCTGCTTTAGACTTTAAAACGGATGCTCAGTTGCGAGCGGCGCTAAAGAAGGAAATAGCCGATGCTACGGTGATTATCGTGGCCCAGCGAGTCAGCACGGTGATGAACGCAAACAGGGTTATTGTTATGGATGACGGTCGAATCGTTGGGATGGGGACACACCGGGAACTTTTAACGACTTGTGAGGTTTATCGCGAGATTGTTTCTTCGCAGTTTTCCGAGGAGGAATTAGCATGAATGAAGACCGCCAAGAGCAAAAGCCGTTCGGAGGCCCCGGCATGAGTCCGGGCGGAAGGCCTGGTGGGGGATTTGGCCGGGGGCCTATGGGCGGGCACGGTATGGGTATGCCGATGGAGAAAGCCAAGAATTTTAAAGGCACCTTGAAGAGGCTCTTGGGCTATTTAAAGTCCCGGAGGCTCCGGTTGCTTACCGTTTTTAGCATGGCCATTTTGAGCACAGTTTTTAGTATCGTTAGCCCAAAAATCATGGGTAAAGCGACAACGAAATTGTTTGAAGGCATCATGATGAAATACAGGCATGTGCCTGGAGCTAAAGTCGATTTTGACTATATCGGACAAATTCTAGTTCTTTTAATCGGTTTTTATATTTTGAGTGCTATATTCAGCTATCTCCAACAATATATCATGGCCGGGGTCGCGCAGAAAACGGTCTATGACATACGAAATGATGTCAGCAAAAAACTCTCCCGTCTTCCTTTAAAATTTTTTGATTCGCATGTGCACGGTGATATTCTAAGTCGGGTGACGAACGATGTGGATAATATCAGCACAACGTTGCAGCAAAGTTTGACGCAGCTTATCACGTCCATTGTGACGATTGTCGGTATTCTTATCATGATGTTAACCATCAGCCCGCTCATGACCCTGATTGCCTTGGTAACCCTACCTTTGTCTTTTCTGGTGACGATGGTGATAGCCAAGCGCTCGCAGAAATATTTTGCCGATCAGCAGAAGAATCTCGGTATCCTCAACGGTCATGTCGAGGAAATGTATACCGGTCATCCTATTGTCAAGGCTTTCGGACGCGAGGGCGAAGCCATCGATAAATTTAATCAAATCAATGAGAGGCTTTATGCCGCAGGCTGGAAAGCCCAGTTCGTTTCCGGGATCATCATGCCCTTGATTAGTTTCATCAGCAATGTCGGCTATGTGTTTGTTTCCGTTATCGGGGGTATTCTGGTGATGAAGAAGCGCATTGAAATCGGTGATGTTCAGGCTTTTATTCAATATTCCAGGCAGTTCACCTGGCCCATTGTGCAAACTGCCAATATTGCTAATGTGATTCAGTCTACAGTGGCTTCAGCCGAGCGGGTTTTTGAACTCCTGGACGAACTGGAGGAGATTCCAGACAAAGAAGATGCCAAACTTATCGGTTTTCCCCAAGGCGCGGTTAAGTTCCAAAATGTTGATTTTGGCTACAAAGAAGACGTTGCTTTGATTCAGAATATGAATATCGACGTCAAGCCTGGGCAGACCATCGCTGTAGTCGGTCCAACCGGTGCCGGCAAAACTACCCTGGTCAACCTGCTCATGCGCTTTTATGAAATCAACCGCGGGAAAATCACGGTGGATGGAGTAGACATCCGCGATCTATTGCGCGGCGATCTGCGCACCATGTTTGGCATGGTACTTCAGGATACTTGGCTGTTTAACGGTACGATCAAGGATAATATTGCCTATGGCCGCGCCGATGCCAGTGAACAAGACGTAATCAGGGCGGCCAAAGCGGCTTATGCCGACCATTTTATCAGAACACTGCCTGAAGGATATGGTACAGTTCTCAATGAAGAGGCCTCTAATATATCCCAAGGTCAAAAACAGCTCCTGACGATCGCCCGAGCTATTCTGGCTGATCCGGCTATCCTCATCTTGGATGAAGCCACCAGTAATGTTGATACAAGAACCGAATTGCTCATTCAAAAAGCAATGAGTACGCTCATGAAAGGAAGGACAAGTTTTGTCATAGCACACAGACTGTCTACCATCCGGGATGCAGATTTGATTCTGGTCATGGATCATGGCAGCATCATTGAAATGGGCAATCACAACCAGTTACTGGCTCGGGGAGGTTTCTATGCTGATCTATACAACAGCCAGTTTACGGGTGGCAGTTTAGTCTAGGCTAATTTTCTTGACACTTCATGCATCTTATGATAAATTATTGTGAGTAATGGATTAGTTGCCAGAGACATACAGTTGCGGGAGGTGTTCGTGGATGCGCGTTGGAATTATCTTAGCCTGTACGG
>JAJZPA010000258.1 GCA_021811425.1 Bacillota bacterium
ATAATCCCCATAAACATTGGCTTGTGTTGGGGTAAAATGTTTTTTCTGCTGCCTTAAAAAAGCCTATTCATCGATATCCCCGAACATCACAAATGGCTCCCTCCACGATGGGTTCAATGGCAACGGGGGGCTTATGCAGACAGGGTTCCTCGGTGGCCAGGAGAAGAAGATCATCCACCAAACGCTGCAATCGGGTGAGGGCACGCTCCAGGGTTGCCGTCATTGCTCGATAAAGCTCAATCGTGGGCTCGGGAGCAGCGCTGACAATATCCAAGCCGGCACGGAGAGTGGTAAGCGGCGTCCGTAGCTCGTGCGCTGCGTCGGCAACGAAACGGCCTTGTTGTTCAAAGGCGGCCTCCAGGCGATCCAGCATGCCGTCAAACGCGCCGGCTAATTGATTCAGCTCGTCTTTGGAGCCTTTAAGGTTAAGGCGTGCGGCGAGGGTTTTTGCGTTAATTTCTTGGGCTGTTTGAGCAAGCTGCCGCACCGGGCGCAACGCCCGCCCAGCCAGCCAGTAAGAGCCGATACCGCCCAGAGTGACAATCACTCCCAATCCGATGAGCGAGGTGATACGCAATTGATTAAAAATGTCTTCCCGGACAGCGGAGACAAGAACTATAGGTATGGGTTCTTCCGCCAGTGGCCGGCTTGGCTCCACCGGCGCTCCGTGAAAGAAGCGCATAGCTTCTCCTTGCTCTGTGTCGTATCCTTTCTTCTCGCGTAATTCCCAGCGTATTTGTATTTCCCCTTGTGGTTGGGAAGGAAATGTGGGCTTCGCCATCGGAACTGCCATGTTGACAAACAGCAGCAACCCACCGGTCAAGACGAACAGCAGCCCCATTACCCAGAGCATCAGTCGTACCCGCAAGGTAAGCCGCTCTTTTACGTATGGAGATAGAAAAGACCATCGGCTCATACCGAAACCTCTTTCAGGAAGAAGATGAGATTCTGTATCCTTGTCCTATGACCGTCTGAATGTATCTTGTCCCATCATCACCCAGCTTTTGACGTAGCGAGTAAAGGTGCACCTTCACTGTGGTAGTAAAGGGATCGGCTTCGGCATCCCAAACGTGTTCCAATAATTCCTCCTGACTGATGACTTCGCCGGGGTGGCGCATAAGATATTCCAGAATGCCGAATTCCTTGCGCGTGAGTTGAAGCCGGCGCTTGCCGAGCCAGACGGTTTTCGAGGCGGGATCAAGTTTGAGGTCACCGCACTCAAGGAGAGGACTGCGCACCTGCAGGTCACGCCTAAACAGCGCGCGTATGCGGGCGGTAAGTTCACCGAAATCAAAGGGTTTTACGAGGTAGTCATCAGCGCCAAGGTCAAGACCGGTGATCTTGTCGCCAGGACGGCCCCGTGCCGTAAGCATAAGGATAAGCAGCCGCGGATGACTTGTTCGCAAACGGCGACAGATCTCCAGGCCATCAATTCCCGGCAGGTTCAAATCAAGGATGAGCAAGTCATAATCATTGATCGTGGCGCATGCGTAGCCTTCGTTGCCGTCAGAGGCAACGTCTGCGGCGTAGCCCTCTCTGCGCAGCCCCTGGGCAAGGAGATTGGCAAGGTCAATCTCGTCTTCAATAATCAGTATTCTCATCCCAAAGACGGCTCCTAACCTGATTTGTTTTGGCTTTTGGGCAAAGTTTCTTTGTAAGCCATGGCAGAACACAGTTTAAATCCTGGCTAAATTTTTAGCGGTTCCGGGGTTCACTGTCCAGGGTTCAACAGTTGGGTAGCCCCAAACCCCGAACGCCCCGAACCGTAAACCCCGGCAACCTGAGTGGTTATATCAGCTTCGAAGGCGCACACCCGCGCGATTGTTTAGATGTCCGCAAATCCCGAATAGACGATCATCTGCGGGCCGTGGTTTATGACAATTGCTTGGTAGTAGCCTGTCGTTGAGATCGTCCACGAAACGGCGTTGGAGCCAATGTGTTGCATGCGACCGGTCTCCATGCACCGAATTTCTATCGAGACCTTTGAATCGCCAGGTATCTGCGCAATCGAAACACTTATTGTATCTCCAACGGAGAAAGACCAGGGTCCATATGTGTGCTCTGTTCCCGGAGTGAGCGTACCGCTAATGGGTATTAACCCTTCCGGCTCGACAGCTTTTTCTGAGTCTTGGTTTCCGTGCGTAGCCGCACGATCCTGAATCTGCATATTGATCCACTTAACATCAGCATCCTCAGGATAAGTGAGCAGTTCAAACGATCTTTCAGCATAAGGCGCCTCATCTGTCACGAACTCTTCCTCATCCCACCGAAACATTTGAGGGGATTCTTGGGGACGCTCCACAGATGTAATCACCATGGGCGCCTCACGATCAATCTCAGCAGGAGGAACCCCGACATACGCATCCTCGGAATAAGCTGTTAGCTCAAACGGTCCTTCATCATCAGGCATCTTGAGGTCATCCCATCGAAGAACTATTCTTTCAGGAACCTCAGGAACCTCTTTCTGTTCCTGTTTCTCTTCGGGAGAGGTGGCAGGGACTTCCTCCCCGTTTGAAGCATTGGTGGCCCATACCACCGCTCCTCCGCCCATGAGCGCAATGAGCAGGGTCAAACTGATGGCAAGCAGAAACATCTTTCTCTTGGGCATTGTTTTTGTCTCCTTTCTGTTTTTCCTTTGCTACCAACTTTCCATGGCCCACTATTCAGTTTTGTTGTGTCACAGGCATCACCTCCTTCCATTGGTGCTTCCATAAATTATGATAATGCATGAGAGGTTAAATCTTCGTTAAATTTTGGCTTCTGGGATTTTAAGACTGGGAAATTTCTACGGGTAACTGTAACGCTCCCAAAATGGTTAAACGACATAGCGGAAGATGCCGGGAAAGCGTCGATGTGCCACCTTCTCCCCTTTGAAATGCGCCTGGACAAAGAGAAAGATTACAAGGCGGAATACCTGCAGAAACCAGGGTTACGTCAAAGTCGAGTAAGATATAATAACAACAAATAATTTTAATACGCCACTGGTCTTTTCTTTTTTGATCTGCTAAAATGTAGTTAAATACATTTTTCGATCAAAAGAGGAGTCTTGAATGCCTGTACAAATGGAATTGCAGTCGTTGATTGTCCGACCCATTGAACCGGAGGAAGAGCATCGATGGAATCAACTCATGAACGAGCACCATTACCTTGGCTTTCGTCA
>JAJZPA010000051.1 GCA_021811425.1 Bacillota bacterium
GCCGCCGTCGCCGACTCAAACAGGACGTTTGAGATTAGAGCATCGCCATGGATGGCTAGATGCCGGATGGCAAAGCGCCGTAAGGCTTGGCGCCAGCCAAGTTTTCTTTACCTGATGCTGACAGGTATATTAGGAGGTGGCAAGAGACATCACCTTCCGGCCTGTTCTGGAATAGAACTTGCATGATCTAAAATGGATGCCACTGCAAATCGACGTTTATGTGCAACTTGGTAGCGGAAGATTAATACTTGCTAAAGGGAAGAAGAAAGGCGGCGGATTATGAAGGTCAAGCAAGTCATGCTCTGTGATCCGGCGACCGTACGCCGTGATCAGACATTGGCGGAGGTTAGCAAGATATTTCTGAGTTGTGATGTGAATTGTGCCCCCGTTACCGGAAACCATGGTGAGATCGTTGGGATCATCACGATTTCCAAAGTGCTGGACTCCCTATTGGTCGGGTCGTCTCCGACCGACACGGTGGGCGAGTACATGGATGATCCGCCGGGGATCGTGACGGAGAATACCGATTTTGAGCAGGTTGCCAATACGCCGATCATGGAGCGCATGCTGGTTTTGGATGAACAGAAACATTTAACGGGGATCCTGGCGCGCGTGGAGCTGATCAAGAAAGTGTACCAGGCTTGGGAAGAGACGCGCCACGAGCTAGGCGTGGTTTTGGAGTCTGTCAGCCATGCAATCATCGCGGCGGAGGCCTCGGGTAGGGTCTATCTGTGCAACAAAGGGGCCGAAATGCTTTTGGGGATAAAACGGGAAATGGCCTTAGGACAGGCAGTGGGAAGGGTTTTGCCCAAGGGAGAATGGATGAACGTCTTGCTGGACGGGCAGGGCCGCTACGGCTTTAAGATGGAGGTCAGTGGCCGACGGGTGGTTGGCAATGCCACTCCTATCTTTGTCAGTGGAGCTATGAGCGGGATCGTCGTGGTGCTCCAGGATCTGTCCGAAATGGAGAACCTCATTGTTGAGTTGTCCCGGGTAAAAGAGCTAAAAGCGGAGTTGGACAATATCATTGAGTCCTCTTATGATGGGATGCTGGTGATCAATCGGGCGCAAGAGGTCTTGCGGGTGAACCGAAGCGCTTTGGAACTCCTTCATGTTGGGGAATGTGGAGAACGTTGCGTTTTGGGAGAGGTTGCTTCTGAGCTCGCGACGATGTTGGAGCAGATGGCTGCGCAGATCCTCCGGATCGCTAGACCGTTGACGAAGCATTTTAGCGATGCGAATGGCCAAGAGATCATGATCACGGGGAACCCGCGTCTGGGGGCGGATGACCACGTGGCTCAAATCATTTTTAACATGCGGGATATGACTGAGTGGCGCCGACTGAAATCCCAGGTGGAGCAGGCTCGGGAAGAGAAGCTGCGCTACTCGGCAGAACTCCGGGAATTGCGTTCCAAACTTCTGACGGAGAAGCTGATCAGTAAGAGCTCTGTTATGGAACCGGTGCTGGAACTCATGTTTCGTGTGGCCCAGGTGGAATCGACCGTTCTCATCACCGGGGAATCGGGGGTGGGTAAAGAGATCGCAGCCCAAACCATCCGCCGTCTCAGCCAGAAAGAAAGCGGACCCTTCATCACCGTCAATTGTGGGGCCATTCCGGAAGCTCTGCTGGAATCCGAACTCTTTGGCTATGAGAAAGGGGCTTTTACCGGGGCGAGCAAAGAGGGCAAGGTCGGTCTCATGGAAGCAGCCGACGGTGGAACACTCTTTCTGGACGAAATCGGAGAATTGCCCCTTAATCTACAGGTGAAGCTGTTGAGGGCCATTCAGGATAAAGCAGTGTACCGGGTCGGAGGGATTAAACCGATCAAGCTGGATGTACGGATTATTGCAGCCAGCAACCGCGATTTGCAGCAAATGGTGGAACAGCAGCGCTTTCGCAAAGATCTGTTTTACCGTCTCAATGTGGTCCAAATCGATATTCCCCCTTTGCGGCAGCGCCAGGAGGACATATTGCCCCTAAGCGAGCATTTTATGCAAAAATACTGTGCTAAATACCAAAAACAAAAGGTGATCGATCCCGAGGTTTATCGGATTTTTGAAAGGTACCATTGGCCTGGCAACATCCGTGAATTGGAAAACATCATTGAGAGGGCTGTTATCTTAAGCGAAGGGGACGTCATTGAAGTGGGGCACCTGCCGGAATACCTGCGTCAGGAAGGTTCCTCTCAGGCGGAAGTGGAGATCAAGATCCGGGGAATTGTTCCCTGGAACAAGGCTGTGGAGATGATGGAAAGGGAGTTGTTACGGAAAGCCCTGGAGCAGGAAAAGAGTATCCGGAAAACGGCGCAACTCTTAGGGGTGACGCACACGACGGTTCTGAGAAAAGGCAAACAGTATTCCTTGCTGCACTAGGTTCGGACGCAACGGAATGCCTGTGTTGGGCCTGGAACACGTTCGTTCCGGATGGAACCCTAGAGTTCCATCCGGAAGAAGTCTTAATAAGTCGGTTGGGAAGGAAAGTTTCAGATAAGTGAAGCAATTCAAACCTCGAAAGGTGGAACAAAAATGTGCCATCCTGCCGGGGTTTTGTTTTTTGTCGTCTTGACGCCATTCAGTCTGGTCCTGTGAAACGGTGTGTTTTCGTTTAAATTAATCTTTGGCATAGCTTTTGCTTAAAGTTAGTGTTCAGGGTTAGCCGCTAACTACAAACTTTTACAGAAGGAAGGGAAAAACATGTCAAAGCATTTAGAGCACATTCCGATCGGTGTTGGAATGTATCCAAACTGGTGGTTCAAAAATTACGGGATTTCCTACAGTAAACGCTATTATTATGATCCGGACTATCGCATTGAGGCCGGCATGCAACAGCAGAAAATCCTGTATGAACGTTTCGGGGATGTGGGAATGGGTAATCCCAATCCGGAGCCCAATCCGTTTATTGATTATGGGATGGTGCTGCTGCCGGAGATGTTTGGCTGTGAAATTGTCTTTTTCGACGATGCGCTCCCCTGGGCCATTCCCGCGAATTTAAGCGAAGAGCAGGTCGAAAAACTAACCGTGCCCGATGTGATAAACAGCCATCCCATGACGGAAATCAACCGCCAGATGGATTACCTGGAACAAAAATACGGGCGGGTAACCGGCAACATCAACACCACGGGAATTCTTAACCTAGCTCTGAAGATCCGCGGTGACCAGCTCTATATGGATTTTTTCGAGAACCCGGACCTTGTGCACAAAATGATGAACATCTGTTTGGAAAGCATTGTCAAGCTGGCGGATTATGTTAAAGAACGTACGGGAACGCTGGCTTCATCGGTAACGCCCATGGCGCCGCCGGAGATGTATATCCTGCCTAATTGCACGGTGGCCCAGATTTCCAACGATTCTTACGAGGAGTTTGTTCTGCCGTATGAAATCAAGCTCTCGGAGCGGGTACGGCCCTTTGGCATCCACCACTGCGGGTCGGTCAACAATGTCACGTTAGGGTATAGCAAGATCAAGAACCTGGACTTTATTGAGGTCGGACCACGCTCTGATTTGCGCAGGGTGCGCGAATTAATGCCGGATGTCTACATCAATGCCCGTATTGACCCGGTGCGCCTGCTTAAATGTAAGCCGGAAGCGATCGAACAGGATGTTAAGGATTTGATAGATACGGGGGGGCCTCTGGATAAGCTCTCGATCGATGCGGTGGGGGTCGATTATGGGGTAGCAGATGAAAACATTAAGACCATGATCCGGACGGGCAAGAGTTACAGTGCGGCAAAACTGGCGCAAGGGGAATAAGCAAGGTTCGAAACGCAAGGTGCGAGGATAAGGAGGAGAAGATCATGGCAGTTTTGGAAGACTTAAAGAATGCAATTATCACGTATAAACCGGCCAAGGCTAAAGAGTATACCCTGCAGGCCCTGGCGGAGGGGTATGAACCCCCTCAGATTTTGAGTGAAGGCTTGATCGGCGGTATGACGGTGATTGGGGATAAGTTTAAGCGCAATCAGATTTACGTTCCGGAAGTGCTGATCGCAGCGAAAGCCACGCACGCCGGTCTGGATGTCTTGAAGCCGCTCCTCTCGGAGCGCAAAACAAAACCCATCGGCAAGGTGATCGTGGGCACAGTCAAAGATGACCTGCACGATATCGGGAAGAACCTGGTGGCGATGATGCTGGAGGGCGCCGGGTTTGAAGTCATCAACCTGGGCGTGAATGTAGATCCGGATAAATTCATCGCCGCCATCAAAGAATATGAGCCGGATATTGTCGGGATGTCCAGTCTGATCACATCCACCCTGCACTGGTTGGAAGATACAATCAAAGCGATTCAGGAGGTCGGCCTGCGGGACAAAGTTAAAGTCATGGTCGGGGGAGCGCCGGTGACGGAAGAGTGGGCTTTGCAGATCGGAGCCGATGGCTACGGCAAAGACGCCACCAGTGCGGTGGAAGCGGCGAGAAAACTGGTGGGTGCGGCTTAGAGGAAAATCGGAGCAGAGGAGGAGAATAAAATTGTATCATACGGAGATACGCAGCAAGACACAGGTGATTACGATTGGCCGGGATCTGGCGGCGGTGCTGATCGGGGAACGGATCAATCCCACCGGGAAGAAGAAATTCGGCCAGGCTCTTTTGGCCCGGGATTATGATGCCATCCGACGGGAGGCCTTGGCTCAGGTAGAGCAGGGGGCGGATGTCCTCGATGTCAATGTCGGGGTTGCCGGAGTTGACGAAGTAAAAGTTCTGCCGGAAGTAGTGAAGATCGTGGCCGAGACGGTGGATGTCCCCCTCTGTATTGACTCAGCCAGTCCGGAAGCCTTGGCGGCTGCTCTGAAAGTCTACGAGGGAAAAGCCCTGGTCAACTCAGTGACCGGGGAGGAGAAATCCCTGGAGCGGGTTCTGCCGGTTGTGAAAGAATACGGGGCGGCGGTAGTCGGCCTATGCATGGATGAGACGGGCATTCCCAATGATCCGGAAAAAAGGCTGGCCATTGCCAAGAAGATCGTAGAGCGGGCGGAAAAAGCGGGGATCGCTCGCTCGAATATCGTAATTGATTGTCTGACGATGACGGTGAGTTCCGATCCTATGGCGGCCACGGTCACCTTGAGAACCGTGGAAAGGGTGGCGGAAGAGCTGAAGACGAACATCATCTTAGGGATCAGCAACGTGTCGTTTGGTTTGCCGGACCGCCACAGCCTGACAAAAACCATGCTGGCGATGGCTCTGCGGGCCGGACTCACCTGCGTGATCATGGATCCCATGGCCGAAGGAATGCGCCGGACGGTAAAAGCGGCCGATCTTCTGTTAGGACGGGACGAGTGGGCCATGAACTATTTAGCCGAATATCGTCAGTATTCCGAGCAGTCCTGAGAAGCGCAGAGCGGGGAAAGGAGGAACGGTGAGGTGGCGGATTACCGGGTGATCGCCTGTGAAGTTTTCAAAGAGGAATTGCTCCTCGGCCTTTCCGTTCCTGCGGAGAAGTGCCTGTTTCTACCGCAAGGGCTGCACCGCACCCCGGATCAATTGGGCGTGGAGCTGCAAAAAGCGATCGATCAACTGGATGAAGAGGGAGGGATCGACCGTATTTACCTCGGCTACGGTTTATGCGGCAACGGGGTAGCCGGAGTTAAATCCTGCCGGAGTCGGCTGGTCATTCCCGACAGCGAAGACTGCATCCCGGTGCTGCATGGTCTGCCAGGGGTAGGGCAGGGCCGGGCCATTGACCGGATCACAAGCTATTATCTTAGCCACGGTTGGATAGCGTATGGTAAGGATGGTTGGAAAGAGTATGAACGCTGCCTGACGATCTTTGACCAGGAGACAGCGTATTGGTGCGTCAAAGAAATGCTTAAACATTACAAAAGGTTCACGCTGATCGATACCGGTATGCTGAGCCACGCTGAGGATC
Source organism: Bacillota bacterium (assembly GCA_021811425.1). Taxonomy (GTDB): domain Bacteria; phylum Bacillota; class Desulfitobacteriia; order Desulfitobacteriales; family Desulfitobacteriaceae; genus JAJZPA01. The sequence goes on from JAJZPA010000051.1 coordinate 5,861, forward strand.
AGGCTTACACCCACAAGGTGAGTACCTTCTTTGGTTTGGAGGACGGTGAAACTCAGGGTTCGCTGGATTGGCTGGAAAGCCTTCTCAGAGAAGATCCCGCCTTCAATCTCACGGTTTTGCCGGGTGTAGCTTTGGAGACCAGGCTCTTTGCCGTTAACCGGGAGTCGGGTGGGGACACAGCGGGGAAGGGGCTCGACAAAAGTCTGAGTCAGGCTGGAGGTAAAGGATGAGGCAGGTTAAGATCACCTATATGCCGCAAAAGGTTGAACAATGGGTTGTGTCGGGCACAACGATCCAAGAGGCGGCGGTGGCAGCCGGCGTGGAGGTGGAAGCCCTGTGCGGGGGCCGGGGAACCTGCGGCAAGTGCCTGGTGCGTTGTTCCGGGGTGCCAACGGAGCCTTCCCCTGCTGAACAAGAAAAGATCAGACCGGAGTTATTAGCCAGTGGTTGGCGTCTGGCCTGCCGAACCGTTGTCGCGGAGGACATGGTGGTGGAGATTCCGGACCAGGGAGCCGGTCAGCTCATCAAAGGGAATCTTAGTGTGGCAACTGGGGTTCTTGCGGGTAGCGGAGAGGGACAGTCGGCATTGGTCAAGATCCATTTGAAGACTTCACCGTCCTCCCTGGAGGATCCGCGTGCCGACTGGGACAGGGTACAGGCCTTGCTGCCGCAGAGCCAGAGCCAAGTAGACCTTAAGATCCTGAGAGAACTGCCGGTTTTAGTCCGCCAAAACGCAGATCTCACAGCCGTCCTCTACCGTGGTGAGATTCTGGCGCTGGAGGCAGGGGACACGACGGCCAAAGCCTACGGCTGTGCGGTGGACATCGGGACGACCACAGTGGTTGTGAGTCTTCATGACCTGCGGACAGGGGAAGTGTTGTCTGTCACTTCGGCCTTTAATCCACAAAGGGCTTATGGAGGTGACGTACTTGCTCGTATCGATTTTTCGCTGCACGGGCAGAATTTAGAAAAACTGCAGGATCTGATCGTGGAGGCAGTGAACGTGCTGATCGAACAAGCCTCTGCGCAGGCCGGTATTGATACGAAAAGCATTTACTTGGTCAGTGTCGTGGGCAACACCACCATGCAGCATCTTTTTCTCGGCTTAAGTCCCCGGCACATTGCCGTTCCGCCTTTTGTCGGAGTGCTTTATGCGGGACTGGACTTTGCAGCCCGGGATCTTGGTCTTCGGATTCATGATGGGGGTCGGGTGACGCTTTTACCGCATGTGGCCGGCTACGTGGGAGCGGACATTGTGGCCGGGGTGTTGGCCACCGGACTCTACAGGGAGGAGCGCCCAACCCTGCTGATTGATGTAGGGACGAATGCGGAGATCGTGCTGGCGGCGAACGGGACGCTCTATGCTTGTTCGGCGGCGGCGGGTCCGGCTTTTGAGGGGGCTAATATCAGCTGTGGCATGCGGGCCGGGACAGGAGCGGTAGATCGCGTCTGGCTGGAAGCGGATGATTTGCACTATTCCGTGATTGGGAGTAGCGAACCCCAGGGGATCTGCGGTTCGGGTCTGATCGATGTGGTGGGGGAACTGCTGCAGGCTGGGGTAATTGACGGGACAGGGCGCCTGCTCAGTCGGGAGGAAGCGAAGCCACTCGTGGGTTTAACTTTGGCCGGAAGGCTGTACGAGGGGGAAAACGGGGAGGAATTCCTCTTGGCAGACAGAGGACCTTTGCACAAGGTCAGGCTGACGCAGGGGGATATCCGCCAGGTGCAGTTGGCCAAAGCGGCGATCTTGGCCGGGGTGCACATTCTGACCAAGGAGATGGGTATCCGTACAGAAGACATCCAAAGGATCCATTTAGCTGGTTCTTTTGGGAATGTTTTAAACCGGAGGAATGCCCGGATGACCGGCTTGATTCCTCCGGGGGTGGATTTGGAAAAGGTAAAATATGCCGGGAACTCAGCCCACATCGGAGCGCAAATGAACCTGATGAGGGCAGAAACCGGAGAACTTGCACGGGAAGTGGTAAAGAGGATTAAATATATTGAACTTTCGGACCGTACAGATTTCACGGAAGAGTTTACAGAGGCCATGATGTTTGAAGAAGGGGGTCTTTTCGGATGAATGCCTATGGATATTGGATGCTGGGCATCGCCTTCCTTTACACGCTGATCCTCATTGGTGCCGGCGTGGTGGCCAAGAACAGGGCCAAACACAGTGAGGGCTTTTTTGTCGGCGGAAGGCAGTTTAATCGCTGGACGGTGGCTTTCATGATTACCGGCTTGTTTGCCGGTTCCACTTATATCTCGATCCTGGAGTTAACGTATATTAAAGGGATCTCGGCTGTGTGGTACGGAGTGGCGGAACTTACCCACATCCTGATCATCGCCTTGGTCCTGATCGGGTCTTTTCGGGAAAAACTCCTGGTTACGATTTCTGGTCTTATCGGGGATAAATTCGGACGCTGGGCACTGGGTATAGCGGGTTTTATTACGGCCATCACGTTCCCCATGTGGTCAGTGGCTACCGCGCTGGCTTTCGCTTCGGCCATGCACGTCCTGACCGGGATTCCTTTGATGACTTCAGTGGTTGTAACGGCTATTCTTCTCCTTATTTACCTCCAGGCAGGAGGTATGTGGTCCATCGCGTTCACCCAGACGGCTAATCTGTTCGCCTTCTTTGCTATGTTCATTGTCGGGCTCATCGCTATTTCTATTAATCCGGGGTTGGAGGGGATCGCCCGTTTGGCAGCTGCCAAGCCTATTATGTTTAATCCTACCAATGTCGGATTGCCACTGATTGTGGCCTGGTTCGGAACCTTCTGGGTCAATGTCCTGGTAGCTCAGGCTGCTTTCCAGATGGCACTCTCTTGTCGGACGCCGTCGGAAGGAAGGAAAGGGCTCTATATTGCTGCGGGCTTAAATGTTATCTTCATCGTAATGGCGATCCTGATCGGCTTGGCGACCGCTACGGTCAAGCCGGGAATCGCCCGCGGTTTAATGGCTGTGCCCGCCTACCTCATGCAGACCCTGCCTCCGCCGCTGGTCGGTATCTTTACCCTGGGGATTTGGGCTGCGGCGCTGGGTTGGGGTGCGCCTTGCCAGTTTTCCGGAGCTACCAGTCTGGGACGGGATGTGGGTCGTGCCATAAATCCGAACCTGTCGCCTGAGGCCCAGGTGAAATGGACAAAATATTCTTTGGTCATCCTAACCGGTTTGATGGTGTTTTATGGGTTCCTACGCTCGGAAAATGCCGCTTGGTGGAACGTTCTAGCCTGGACGGCGCGCAACGGGGCGACGTTTGCTCCGGTTCTGGCTGCCCTGGTTTGGCCGGTGGCGACGCGTTCCGGCGTTCTGGCGGCTATGATTATGGGCTTCGGCGGGGGTATGTTTTGGAACGCTTTGGGCAACTGGTCGGCGGACAAGTTCTATTTGAACACTCATCCGGTGTGGGTTGGAATGATTCTGAACATTGCCGGCCTGGCTTTGGTAAGCCTCGTTGCGCAAGCCGGCAAGATCGAGTTTAGCACGAACGTTTCGGCCGGCAAACGGAAAGCCGGGTTCCTTGCTTTGGCCGGGTCGGCCCTCATCCTGCTCATCGTTTTCAGTAACGTGCAGTGGCTCTATGCGAAAGGGCTTCTGGGGATGCTGATCTTCCTGGCCGAACTATTGATATGGGTGGTTCTCATCAGTTTTGTCCGGCTTGTGGGCCATGAAGCGGTGGACAGCAAAGTCGCTGTTGCCAATGCCGGTAAGTGAGGGAGATTCAGTGAAAAGGATCTATTTTCGGGTGGAATATTGTGACGGCTGCCGGGCCTGTGAGACAGTCTGCCGGGAGAGGCATTCCGGCAGCCGGGTTTTATTCATGGACAGGGAAGAAGAGCCGGTTTCATCAGCCCGCATAACGGTGGAAAGACAGGGGGGAACCTATTGGGCCGTAGTGTGCCAACACTGTGCTGAGGCGCCATGTGTTGGGGCCTGCATGACCGGGGCGATGCAGTACGGAGACGAAGGAGAGGTCATCCACCGGGTTGATCGGTGCGTGGGGTGTTGGATGTGTGTGATGGTTTGTCCCTTTGGAGCGGTTCTGCCGCAACCCGAAGAGAGGAAGGCAGCCAAGTGCGATTGCTGTGCGGGGGAACGAAGGCCGGCCTGTGTGGCGGCCTGTTCGCGCCAGGCTTTGTGGTATGGATCCCCGGAGGAATTTGAAGAGAAAACGGCAGGTGATGGGCATGCGCTATCTCATTATCGGTAACAGCGCCGCCGGGATTTTCGCCGCCGAAACGATTCGGGGTCTGGATCCCCAGGGACGAATCACTATGATATCCAAAGAAAACACGGTTCCCTATTCGCGCTGTCTTACATCCTATTATTTGGGACGTGAGATTCCGGCGGAGCGGATGTATATTCGAAACACGGATTTTTATGAAGCCTTGGGTATTGAATTTCTGGGAGATACGGCGGTACAAGTCGAAGCAGGTGAACGACGTGTCCTTACCCAATCCGGACGGGTCGTTCCCTACGACAAGCTGCTCATCGCCACAGGGGCCGCACCGGTGCGGCCTCCCCTGGAAGGGATGGACCTGGAAGGGGTTTTTCAACTGCGCACCCTGGAGGATGCGCAAGCCATCGTTCGCTATGCCGAAGAGGACAGGCGTGAGGAAGAGAACGGGGATGCAGAACAGGAAACGGAAAGGGTTCAGGAGGTTGTCGTCATCGGTGCCGGGCTGGTGGGGCTCAAAGCAGCCCATGGTCTGCATGAACGGGGTCTCAAGGTGACGGTTGTGGAATTTGCCGATCAGATCATGCCCCAATCCTTGGATACGACGGCCGCTCAGATCATTCAGAGGGTATTGGAGAGCCATGGGTATCGTCTTATTTTGCAGGAGAAAGTGGTGAAAATCCAAGGCCGGCCAAGCACAGACGGTCGACAAGCAGTGAGTGGAGTCGTTTTAAGTTCAGGGGAGCGGATTTCCTGCCGGATGGTAGTTATGGCGGTGGGAGTGCGTCCGGAGACAGGACTGGTCGCCGGGAGCAGCATGGCTGTTAAACAAGGGATCATTGTGAACGAAAGGATGGAAACCTCCCTTCAAGATGTGTATGCAGCGGGGGATGTGGCGGAAGGGTATGACTTCTTATGGGCAAGTTTGCGGATCAATGCCTTGTGGCCTGTGGCGACCTCGCAAGGAGTTGTGGCGGGTTGCAATATGACGGGGCTGAAACGTGAGCATGAGGGGTCTATGAGCCTTAACTCGGCAGATTTTTACGGAGTGGGCGTCATTTCCGCCGGGATACTGCATCCCAGGGAGGAACACGAACAGGTCTTAAGCTTCCTGGAGCCGCGGAGGAACCAGTACCGGAGACTGGTGCTACGGGAGGGTAGGCTGGTGGGTATGCTGATCGTCGGTGAGGTTCGGGGGGCTGGGGTTCTCACGGGTCTTATCCGCAAGAAGGCAAAAGTAGGAGAAACGGTCAGGGAATGGCTTAAAGGTTCGGGCGGGCATCCCGCTTATGTTCCGGGTCGGGAAAGGGGAGGGGTGTAATATGACTTCGTATGTCCGGACGGAAGTCTATCGGAACCGCAGACTGCCAGGTGACGAAGGAAAACTGCTCCCTTCCATCTGCAGCCTTTGTAACGGAGGATGCGGGTTGCTGGTGAGAGTCAATGACGCGGGTTATGTGGAAGCGGTGTACGGCGACACTGGAAACCCGTATAACCAGGGCAAAATCTGTCCGAAACCGATGGAGATTGTGCAAACCCTGTATGGCGCACAGCGAGTTGACCATCCTTTAAAGAAAGTGAACGGTATTTTTCAGCGTATTAGCTGGGAGGAAGCGCTGAGCCTTGTGACGGAAAAATACTTGGAGCATTGGCAAACGAGCGGAAACAGCGCAATCGTCGGCATCACTTCCAAGATCGGGGGTTCTCACAGCAAGTTGGCTCTATCAATTTTCTCGGAACTTACGGGCTTGGTGACGTACGGAACCGGTCCCATCTGCTATGATACGGAAGAAAATGTGCGCAAGGCGATGTTTGGCAACGGTTCAGCGTCCGCTCCCCTGGCGGATGCAGTGGAGGCGGGGATTCTTCTTATCGTGGGCAATAACCCTGCTCAAACGAAGGCCGGTCAGTTTCATTGGGTTCAGGAGGCCAGGTACCGGGGGACGAAAGTGGTCGTGATCGATCCCCGCTATACAGAGACGGCACGGCAGGCCGACCGTTTCTTGCAAATCCGTCCGGGAACGGACGGTGCCTTGGGGATGGCACTTCTGCACGAGGTGATCGCCCATGGTTGGTATGACGCGTCCTTTGTTACCGAAAGGACGAACGGTTTTGAGAAACTGGCGCAAGCGGTCACAGAGTTTTCCCCAGTCCGAGCAGAGGAAATGACAGGGGTTCCGCGTCGTTTCATTGAAGAGTTGGCTTGGGATCTCAGCACGCGCAAACCGGGTATGCTTTGGGAAGGCCGGGGAGTCGTGTGTGTAAACAATGCGGGAAATACCCTTAGGGTGTTTGAGGCGCTTATGGCTATCTTGGGGAATGTGGGCAAGCCGGGGGCAGGAATCATTTCCCACATCAACGGTTACGGTAGAGCGAAAGGTCTTGTCCCTGGGGCCGATGTGGTGAAGCCGGAACGGAAACGGTCGGCCGAGGCCCTGTACTCAGCGCTGGAAAACGGCGAGATCAAGATGCTCTTAATCGCGGGGAATCCCTGTGCTAACTGGCCGGACTGCGGCAGGATGCAGCAAGCAGTGTCCGGGTTAGATTTTGTGGTGAGCCACACTTTGGTGTTGGATGATTCGGCCCGTTTGGCGGATGTGGTTTTGCCGGCGACGCACTGGCTGGAGGAGGCGGGCATGCAGGCCAGCGTGCACCGGGTCATGCAGTGGAAAGAGCCGGTAGCCAGACCGTATGCCGAGGCCAAGTCCGCAGGGGAGATATTCAGGCTCTTGGCCGCCAAGATGGGCCTGCCTGTGAAGTATTTCCCGGATTCGCCGGAAACGGCTTGGGAATGGGAAAGGACACACAACGGCGATATTGCGGGAATCACCGTGGAACGCATGCGCAGGACAGCGGGAGGGGTTCATTACCCCTGCCCGGAAAGCGGAGAGGAAGCGGTCCGGCTCTTTCAAAATGGGGTGTTCTCCACTCCATCCGAAAAGGTGGAGTTGGTCGGAAGCGATGTCCAAGAGCTTAACTACCTGGATCTCTTGGCAGCGCCGGGAAACCGCGGTCTATCGAGACAGGAATATCCCTATCTCCTAAGCACGGTCAAAGTTGCGGCCCATTACCATACGGAGTGTCAGTACAGCGACTGGGCCGTAGCCCTGGAGAAACCCTGTGTGGAGATCCATCCGGATACGGCGGCAAACCTCAGCATTCGGGAAGGAGATCGGGTCAGGATCGAAACTCCGGTTGGTTCGCTGGAGTTGCCGGCTCGGCTTACTTGGACCGTTCCACGGGACTGCCTGTTCACGCAACCCTATTTCACTCAGACTTCTCCCTACGGTCAGGTTCCGGCGAATATCCTGTTTCCGGCTGTAACGGATCCTGAAGGAGGGAATTTCGTTAATAAGAATATCATGTGCCGAATCAGTGCACTGGAGGTGGCAGGAACATGATGCGTGTAAAGCAAAACTCCGCCCCAGTCGGGGTTCGGCACGCGGGCTGGGATGTGAGCCGCGTGGGTATGCTGGTGGATGTGTCGCGTTGCATCGGCTGCAACAGTTGCACGGTGGCCTGTCGGCAGGAAAACGCGCTGCAAGGGAGCGATGGTTGGCTTAAAGTTTGGCGGCGTGAGCGTTTGGGAACCCAACTGATACGCTATGATTATTCGCAATCCTGCCGCCACTGCGCCGACCCCCAGTGTTTGCAAGCCTGTCCCACAGGAGCTATCGCGTACGGGGCAGGTGGAGTGGTGAGGCATCATGAAGAGAAATGCATAGGCTGTCAGGTTTGCGCCATGGTCTGTCCGTATGGGGGTGTCAAGGTCATGACCAACGGTAAGACGGGAAAATGTTCGCTGTGTGCCCACCGCTTAGCGAAGGGGGAGGAGCCTGCCTGCACGGCGGTTTGTCCCACCGGAGCGAGAACGTTTGGTGAGCGGGAGGCGCTCGTCCGGGAAGCTGGAGAACGCCTTGATGCGTTGCGGCGACAGGGTCTAAGGGGGCGTTTGGAGGGGAACGGTGATCTGGAAGGAAAAGGGGGACACAAAATTCTCTTTCTCATGCTGTAAATCGTACCTTTGATTCAACGAGTTCACTCTGCATAAGAAATTACAGAAAGACAAAAAAGATAAAGAAAAAAAGAGATAAGATTCAGGGGTTATGGAGGATGCACGCTTAATAGGACGGCTGCGGTTCGTGCAGAGAAGAGGAGGTCACGGAGATGACGGTGTATTTGGCAGTGTTGACGCTGCTTGGTTTGGCCGGAGGGTTCTTTTCCGGTTTGCTGGGTTTGGGCGGGGCGATTCTCATGGTGCCCCTCCTGCTTTATGTGCCCCCTTTGTTACACTTGCCGGTGTTAGATATGAAGAGTGTGGCGGCGGTCAGCACGTTTCAGGTCTTTGCCAGTGCTTTGTCGGGGGCTATTGCGCACAGGAAGCGGGGAGCGGTAAGCCTACCGGTGTTGCTTTATATGGGTATTCCGGCTGCCGGTGCGGGATTTGCCGGGGCCCTTTTCTCGCAATATGTGAATGCACGGGTTTTGCTCGCGGTTTTTGCCGGGATCTCAACCCTGGCCACTTTTTTGATGCTTTTGCCCCGAAAAAAGGAAACGGAAGCGGGAGGAGCGCAGCGGGCGTTCGTCCAAGCGGATGCCGTGCGGTTTAACCGAGGCCTGGCCGCTTTCCTGGCGGCGGGAATCGGTTTTATCGGTGGTATGATCGGGGCGCCGGGGGCGTTCATCTTTGTGCCGGTGAGTATCTATATTTTAGGAATACCTATGCGCATCACCATCGGCTCGACTTTGGGGATCGTTTTGTTGACCGCCTTTACCAGCATGATAGGTAAGATAGCCAGCGGGCAGATGCTTTGGGCCATTGCCTTCGCGCTCGTACTGGGGTCGGTGCCGGCAGCCCAGTTTGGCTCACGCATCTCACACAGGGCCCCGGTTCGGACACTGCACTGGATGATGACCTTCATCATCGCCGCATCTTCGCTGAAAATATGGCTTGATGTGTTACGTGCTCCCTAACGCAATAGCTGAACCTTAACGAGATATTTGCTAAAATACAGTTAAACAAACAAGTTCGCGTGCTCGAGTAAAGGGGGGGCACGTTTTTTTTTCTTTAGACCCTCTTTATGGGACTGGCAGGAATCACAAAGCAAATTGTAGAAGTCTATCAGGGAAATCTTTATGGTCATTTTCAGTGGTTACAAAGCCGAATTTGGGTGGTATAATAAGGCAAATATTGAGACTGTGAAGCGTATATATTACACAAAGGGGGAATAATCGATGTCAAGCTTATTTGAACCGTTTCAGATGAAGGATCTATTACTGAGAAATCGAGTGGTGATGCCGCCGATGTGCCAATACTCGGTTGAGGCGAAAGATGGCAAAGCGACGGATTGGCACTTTGTTCATTATGTTTCACGGGCTATGGGCGGGACGGGGCTTATTATCATCGAAATGACCGGTGTAGAACCGGATGGACGGATTACGGATCGTGATCTGGGGTTATGGTCGGATGAGCAGATTGAACCCTTGCGTCGGGTGGTGGATGCTTGTCATGCTTACGGGGCCAAAGTAGCCATTCAGATCGGACATGCCGGACGCAAAGCGGAAAATGCAGTCGTGCCGGTAGCCCCGTCTCCCATTGCCTATTCGGAACGTTATCAGCAGCCACGCGAACTTGCCACGGATGAAGTAAAAAGCATAGTGAGCAAATTCGGAGCCGCAGTGAAGCGGGCTCTGCAAGCAGGAATGGATGCGATAGAAATCCACGGTGCCCATGGCTATCTGATTCATCAGTTTCAGTCTGCTTATACCAATCAGCGCACTGATGTGTATGGCAAGGAAAAAACACGCTTCGGGGAAGAAATTATTCAGCAGGTACGTCAGGTGATGCCCGCAACGATGCCCTTGATCATGCGTATTTCGGCCATCGAATATGTGGAGACGGGGTACGGCTTAGATTATTCGACAGAGCTGTGCCGAACCTATCTCAAAGCAGGCGTGGATTTGCTGCATGTTTCGGCCGGAGGGGAAGGACCCATTGGTTCGGCAGGCAAGCCAGATGCAGGTCCGGGTTACCAGGTAGAATTTGCGCGGCATATTCGGGAGGCACTCCAGGCACCGGTGATCGCGGTGGGGCGGCTGGAGAATTTCCGACTCGCCGATCAAGTGATCCGTGAAGGACAAGCGGATCTGGTAGCGGTAGGGAGAGGGATGTTGCGGTCGCCGTATTGGGCCAGTGAAGCGAGTCTTGCTTTAGGTGGCGGGCCCCTGACCCCTAAACCTTATGAGCGGGCCTATAAGATTCTTTAATAATAGACCAGAACCGCATGAGCCTTACCATCATCTTGGAGTGGTAGGGCTATTTTTTGTTTAGAATCTCCGGGCCCTGTTTTCGTAGCTTGGTAGGACAACTCCTGGGTGTCCAGGCGCAGGCGCAGCCCCTGATCATCCTGAGCGCGTTGGCATTGAATTCGGTAAAGGGTATTGCCGAAGGTATAGTTAATTTTATAGCCCGGCCAGTGGGTCGGAGGACAAGGGCTGAACCAGAGGATGTTACCCTGGCGGTGTAAACCGAGCAGTCCTTCCAGAATAACTTGGTACATCCAGCCAGCCGCTCCGGTGTACCAAGTCCAGCCGCCGCGGCCTGGGTGCAGCGTGGAGGCTGAGATGTCTGCGGCGACAACATAAGGCTCGACTTGGTACTGTTTTACTTCCTGCTGGGTCTGAGTGTGCCGAATCGGGTTCAGTAAATGCAAGAGATCATAGGCCTGATTTCCTTGCCCAAGTTGGCACCAGGCCAGAACGCCCCAGAGGATCCCGTGGGTATACTGTCCCCCGTTTTCGCGGATGCCGGGCGGATACCCCTGGATATAACCGGGGCTGGGGTCTGAATGGACAAATGGGGGTGTGAGCAGACGGACGAGTCCATGTTCGCGATCGTAAAGTTGCGCAGCAAAGGAGTTCATGGCCTGGAGGGCTCGCTCAGGTGGAGCTGCCTCAGAAAGTACGGCCCAGGATTGAGCGATGGCATCAATCCGGCATTCCTGACTGAATTGCGAGCCCAGGATCAGGCCCTGGTCGGTAAAAGCACGGCGATACCAGGCGCCGTCCCAAGCTTCCCGGTCAAGTGCTGCAGCCAACTGTTCGGCAACGGCTCGGTAATGAGTCGCTGTGGCTGTTTCTCCGTATGGGGTACTCAACGCGGCAAAGTCCAGCAACACGCGGTGCAGGAAGAAGCCTAACCAGACGCTTTCCCCGCGGCCTTCCCGACCGACACGATTCATGCCGTCATTCCAATCGCCGCTTCCCATGAGAGGTAGGGCATGGCTGCCGAAGATCAGGGAGTGGTCAATCGCGCGCCGGCAATGCTCCCAGAGGGAGCATTGCTCGCCGGATTGGCGTGTTTCCCCATAGCGTTCATCTTCGCCAGGCTGCAGAATGTCGTCCTGCAGGAACGGAACCTGAATAGACAAAATCGTCGCATCACCGGTGTGCTCTACATAGCGGGAGACGGCATAAGGCAGCCACAGCAGGTCGTCG
>JAJZPA010000052.1 GCA_021811425.1 Bacillota bacterium
GAATGGCGCGTGGCTTAGCCGCGGCAAACTCCCGCGTAACCTGGATGATTTTCTCTTTAGGAATCCCAGTTTCTTTTTCAGCCCAATCCGGCGTCTTATCCTTCACAGACTCCGCCCATTGATCGAACCCTTCTGTATAGTGTTCGATAAACGCTTTATCATATAGGTTCTCGCTAATCATAATCTGGGCCATAACCATGACAAAAGCTAATTCTGTCGTGGGCTTAACAGGCAGCCATTCCCCTTTCGCAGCCGTCACGCTGAAACGGGGATCCAGCACCACCAACTTGCCACCGTTATTCAGCATTTTCATGACTGCTTTAGCTTGAGGAACATGAATCCCTTCAAACCAGTTCCGGTTTAAGGAAATCAGGTACTTCGCATTGCCAAAGTCTGCTGCAATGCCTTCACTGCCAAATGTTGTATGAAAGGCAACAGCACGGGTCAGAGGACAGGTCGATTCGTGCGAGAACATGTTAGGAGTGCCAATGGCCTTGCCAATCGAGCGGAAAAACCAGTCATGCGGACCTTTTCGGCTGGCTAAAGCCACCGATTCCCCGCCGTTCTGTTCTATGACCTTTTTCAAATTCTCCGCAATGTACTTGTAGGCTTCCTCCCAACTTACCTCTTTGAATTTTCCCTCTCCTCGTTGTCCCGTCCGAATCATCGGCTTCTTAATGCGCTGGGGATCATAGAGAAGAGACGGGGCCGCCTGCCCACGGGCGCAAAGCGATCCTCCCATAGCAGGATCATGAGGATTGCCTTCAACTTTTACCACCTTACCCTTGTTAACATGGATGGCAACCGGACACTGATTCCGACACATTTCGCAGGCTGAATATACTATCTTTTCGGAATCTTTTTCTGCGGCCACAGCTGTTTGCGGGTTTAGTTTTGTGAGAGTGCCAAACCCGCCGAGAGCCGCCATAGTCCCTCCGGTGCTAAAGAGCACTCCTTTTAAGAATTGTCTTCGTTCCACAGCTTTTCCCTCCAGTCTATACTTTGAATATCTTTGAGAATATTATCTCATTCACTATTGCAAATATCAATAGGTCTTCGACCTATTTTCAATAGTTTCTTTGTATTTAATCTTAACTAATCCCTGTGAACTTTTTAATCCATTAATCAATCAAGCTCTTGCACTTCCCGCAAACGCTCGACCAATTCCTGAATCCGCTTGTATTTCATGCGGTAGGATACCCGGTTGGCAATCACCCGAGTCGTCGCTTCCAAGATCGGGGCCACTTCAACCAGATGGTTTTGCCGTAAAGTTGTACCCGTTGAGACGATATCGACAATCATCTCCGCTAACCCCACCCGAGGTGCCAGCTCGATATTGCCATGGAGTTTAATCGGCGTAACCTGCATCCCCAACTCGCTGAAAAAGGTTTGGGCCACACGGGGAAATTTCGTGGCGACCCTCTGATGGTTGAGGAAAGTTAAGTCAAATGACCCATCCGCTTGTCTCGGCGGCACCTTCTCTTCCGGCATCGCCACCACAAACCGGCAATAGCCGAATTTCAGATCCAACAGTTCTGCGACATCCTTATTTTCTTCCAACAACGTGTCCTTGCCGACAAATCCAAGATCCGCTGCCCCATATTCAACATACGTTGGAATGTCCGTGGGTCGGCAAATAACGATTTGCGCTGCCTGTTCCGGAAACTCAAACAGCAGCTTACGGGAATCCTCATTCACCTCCCGACAAGCTAACCCGGCCTGGCTCAGTACATCTAAAGAATCCTCCAAGAGCTTACCCTTGGGCAAAGCAATGGTGAGAAAATTGCGCGGCATCTTACTCCATCCCCTCTAATTATCCAGCTCTAAACACAGCAGCCCCTACAAATTCTTTGAGCCCTTGAAAGGCAACCGCTGTTCTGTTGTGCTACTCGCCTTACTTTATTTAGTTAAAGTATTAGCATAATGCAATAGTATTATAACAAAAGTAACGAGAGTGCGCAATACACAAAACGAAGCCCTTAATTACCGTTCAAACGTGTTCAGGGGCTTGTTCTTTTTCGTACCGATCAGAAAGTAATCTGTGGGGATCAGAATAGAGACTATTCACTTACATTAACTTTTCCGCGCAATAGAATATGGGCTGGTGCAAAAACTTGAGCCCAGATATCTTTAAAACCCGCCTCTTCCAGCATCCTGACCCATTCTTCTACGGAAAGGCGTTCGCTTAAGGGTGGGCCCATAGCCATTTCTTTTTTTTGCCATTCGATAACCCATACTTCTCCGTTTGTCCTGAGAATTCTTTGGGTATCCCGCAGATAATTTAGCGGATCGTGCAATTCATGAAGAACCGTGGAAATAAGTGCTCTGTCCACGTCCTGATCGGCAAGGGGTATCCGCTCTTCTTGAGCAAGGCAAGTCTTAATCCGTGCCGCTAGCCCGCGTTCCTGAGCCGCCTGCTGCAATATCTCCAGTCGTTCTCTGTTGATTTCAACGGCCTTTACTATCCCCTCTGCCCCCACGATTTCTGCAGCTTTGAGCGCGAAATAACCCTGTCCGCAGCCTAAATCAGCCAAATGTTGACCTAGCTTCAGCCCAAAGCGTAAAAGGATTTTCTCTGCAGGAAGCATCCTCTCTCGTTGAGCATAATTAAACTGGCGGGAATGTTGGTGATTTGACATTGCGCTTGGCCTCCTAACTATTTTTTCTAGCATGCAGCTTGGCGTTGGGTACGCGCCGCAGGGCGGCTTTTCATGAATAACCCGAGCAGGCCAGCCAAGATCGGCAAACAGAAAATAACGGAAATCGCCGTTGAAAGACCCCAAATATCGCCGATACGGCCCAGAAAAATCACTGCAATACCGCCAAGTCCTCCGGCAAATCCCATCGTCAGCCCCGCTGCCAACGCCTTGTTTTCTGGAATAGCCTCTTGAGCGGCTACAACCGTCACGGAAAAACTAGACAACAAAGTTGCCCCGGCTAAGGCCAAGAAAATCGTACTCAGCGTACCCTGCGTCTTCAGAAAGGCAAAGAACAAAGGGGTGGACAGAACCAAAGAACCAACAATCAGGCGTTTTCGTCCAAAAAAATCCGAAATAAAACCGCCTAGAATCCCACCGAAAGCTCCGGCGAAGAGCATAATCGTGACCAGATGACTGGCAGCAATGTTCGATAAGTTTTGAGATTTTAAATAGAGAGGCAGGAGCGTCAACATCCCCGTATAGGCCAGAGAGCGAACCGCAATGACACCCAGCAGGGCTACAAGTTCACGTGCCGCTAACTTTAAAGAATTTACGACCGCTGCTAGGGCTGGGGCGTTACCGGTTAAAACGTCATTCGTTGGTGCAAAAAGAAGGAGCAAAACAGCGACCAGAATTCCAGGAATCACGGTGACAAGTGTAGCGTGTAAACCATAAGCTTGGAATAAGGGAACCAACAGAAGTGGACCTAAGGCAAACCCGAAGTTGCCAAAGGCTACGAAAGCAGACAGTAAAACGGCTTTACGATCACCACTCAAAACATTCACCATTGTTGAAGCCTGGGGATGAAACGTTGCAGTGCCAAGACCGGCCAGTCCCGCAAGAGTGACCAGAACCACATAGTTCTGGACGATACCTGTCAGACTGAGCATGATGGCCATCCATAAAGTACCCACATAAACGAGCCAACGTTTGCCTTGACGATCCATAAAATAACCAAAAAAAGGCTGGGTCAACGATGACGTTATGGTAAAAGCGGAAACTAAAATAGCGGCTCGAGTGGCTGTGAAGCCGGGGTTAACTACAACCAGGAAAAGGAGCATCTGCGGCAGATAATTACTGTATAGGTCATTTAACATGTGTGCAAGAGAGAGTACAGCGATTTTTGAGTAGTTAATTTGTTGGTTCTTGTTCATGAAAAGACTCCTTTCGAGCGATCAGGACGTATTGACAGTGTCAATCTATGTGTTTTTCTTATCATCTCTGATGTTCCCATAATGAGTTAGGAAAAACTCAAAATTAGCATGGCGTTGGCGAATGTCCTCAGCATATCCCTCAAGCGACAACATTCCCTTGGCAGTCACAGTGTACCATTTACGGGGTGGACCGGACTCCCTCATTTCCCAACGCGATTCAACTAGTCCATTTTTCTCCATCTCCTGCAAGCTGCGGTAGACAATTGCACTATCAGATAGGCAATGAGGAAGCTCAGTTTGTAATCTAGTCAGTAGTGAAGCCCCATACGCAGGTCCGTCGCTCAAAAATAACAATAAAAAAGCAGGGGTATGACGGCCATGTTTTTTTGCCATTATTTTTCACCTCTCTACTTAACCCCCATCAACGTTATAGACATATTACTGTTAAAAACAGTAATATGTCTATAATATAATCTTTAAAAACTACAAAGTCAACCCCTGATAGTTTTTGCAAAAAATACACAATCAGCAGGAATTTCACCTGGATTCCCCGAATCTTGTTATTATATTCTCAATCCTTTTTTATACCATTCAGAAAGTATAACTTTCGGGTGGCATAAGTGCAACTAGGCAGCCGCCGTCGCCCGATCGTCCCACCGGGACGATCGCAGCACAAGCCGGGTTTTCTTTAGATGAATTTTTAGGGGGTTAAACTCATGCTTTGGCTCCGTTTTCCGAAATTCCTCAGACAACCTTCTGGAGATGACGGGATTCCCCGTCTCTCTCCGTGGCCTACCACCCTAATCTACACGCTCGTCGGCATCTTGTGGGTTCTTTTTTCCAACCGATTGTTGGGTTTGTTCGTCACCGACCACCAAACCTACATTGCCTTATCTACCATTAAGGGTTGGTTTTTTGTCGCTATCAGCTCCCTCCTGCTTTTTGTCCTGCTCCAAAACATGGCCCGGCACATTGACACCGCAGCCCAGAACCTGGAAAACCACCTGCGGGATCTGGACGACGCTTACCGTTCCTTAGAGTTCACCCACGCAGAATTGGAGGCCACTACTGAAGAATTAAGCGCCGCCCACGACGAGGCTGCCCGACGTCTCCAAGAAATCTCCCAGCGTGATGCCTATCTCAAACTGTTTTACGACGGCATCTCCACTGGACTTATCCTGCAAGATTCAGTGGGCCATGCTCTGCAAGTGAACAAAGCCTTTTGCGCTTTATTCGGGCAACCCTGCCGCCCGGAACAGGAACTCCCATCCTGGCCGGTAGGGACTTTGTGCTCTGCCGATGGAACCCCTTTTCACTGGCTTGACCTTCCTGTCCGAGTTGAAACCAATGCTCACTCCGAGCATTTCTTGGAAATACGCTTTCGGCATCCCGTTCATCCTGAGCGCTGGTTTTTGCTCCACATCGATCAACTGACCGCTCCTGACGGTAGCCCCCAATATTTGAGCACCTTCCTTGAAATTACAGAGCAGAAGCGCCTCGCCCTGCAAGAAGATATCCTCTCCGGCATCGACCGCCTGCTTTTGGCCAAAGAACCCCTGTCCACAGTCTGGCAGTTCATCTGTGACCGCTTCGTCCAGGATCTCGGGTATCCCGGAGCTTGGGTCGGGACCAAAGAAGAAGATGGTTCCATAGCCATGCGGGCCCTTGCCGGGGCACCGGTTAGCCATCTGCTGACCGTACGCTGGGACGACTCTTCCTACGGACAAGGGGCCGTCGGCTTAGCCATCCGCACCAAAGAACCGCAGCTTTTCCACGTTCCCGGCCACCCTGACTTGGCTCCCTGGGCTGCTTTCTTCGCTGAACACGGATTGAAATGGGTTTTCGCCCTGCCTATTGAGCACGATGGGGTGGTCATGGCTGTCCTTGTCCTGTACGCTAAATCCGCTGAGTGTTTCTCCCCGGCCTGCCGCCTGTCCCTACAAAATCTGGCCCTCAAAGCGCGCATAACCCTGGCCCTGGCCAGTGAACAAGAACAACTCAGCGCCAGCGAGACCCGGTATCGCACGATGTTCCAGCATATGAACAATGCCGTCGCTGTTTTGCAAGCGGTCAATGATGGGGAGGATTTCATCTTTAAAGAGTTTAATCCTGCCGCCGAACAGATCGACAAATTGTCGTACTCCGAAGTGATCGGCAAGACGGTGACAACCGTATTTCCCGAGGCTGAAAAGCTGGGCTTTCTAGCTGCTTTCCGTCAGGTCTGGCGAAGCGGCGAACCCTATCATTTACCCGCCATCTTTTACCAGGACGGTCGTTTGGCCAGCTGGCGCGAAAACGAAATCTATCGTTTACCTTCCCACGAGATAGTTGCCATCTACGAGGACGTTACCCCGCGCAAACAGGCTGAAGACGCCTTGTGGCAGGAAAAAGAACGGGCTCAGGTCACTCTGGACTCCATCGGCGATGCTGTGATCACCACTGATGTGCATGGGGTCGTGGAGTACCTCAACCCCGTAGCCGAAATGTTAACCCGGTGGAAACGGGAAGACGCCGTGGGACACGACGTGGATAAAGTATTCGTGATATTCAATGAACAAACCGGAGCCCCTGTGGACAACCCCGTAACACGCTGCCTGCGGGAGGGCAACGTGGTCGGATTGGCCAACCATACTGTGCTGCTTAACCGAGAAGGGCGCCGCTTCGCCATCGAAGACACGGTAGCACCGATCCGCAGCCGACACGGGCAGATCATGGGAGCCGTTCTTGTTTTTCACGATGTCAGTGACAAGCGAATTTTGTTACGCCAGCTGGTCTACCAGGAGCAACACGACGCTCTGACCGGACTCCCCAACCTGCTCCTCTTCCGTGAGCACTTAACACAGGCTATGGCCCTGAGTCGCCACCAGCAGAAACGGTTAGCTGTTCTGGTTTTAAACCTCAACCGCTATAAGCTGATCAATGATACTTTTGGTCACAACAAAGGGGATCTCCTCCTGCAGAAAATCTCCCGCCGTTTGGCTGACGCTTTGCCGCCTGAAGCCACCCTGGCCCGCCAGGGTGGGGATGAATTTCTCATCCTCTTGCCCCTGGTTGAACGGGAAAGTGATATCGCGAGGACAGCCGGTAGCCTTCTCGCCACCTTCGCCCAGGCTTTTCAACTGGATGCTAAAGCATTGTATCCCAGCGCCACGATCGGCATCAGCATCTTCCCTTGTGACAGCGACGATCCGGAGACCCTCTTGCAGCAGGCCAATACCGCCCTGCACCATGCCAAATCCAGACAACCGCGTGGTTACAGTTTCTTTACTACCGAGTTCAATACTCAATTTTCCCACCGTCTGGAGATTGAAATTAACCTCCGCCATGCTTTGGCAAACGACCAGTTTTCTCTTTTTTACCAACCCCTGGTGGATCTGCGCACAGGTGAGCTTATCGGTGTTGAAGCACTGATTCGCTGGCAGCTTCCGGATCAGGAGTTCATCCCTCCGTCCGTTTTCATCCCGGTGGCCGAAGAAACCGGCCTCATCGTACCCATTGGGCACTGGGTTCTAGAAACAGCCTGTCGCCAGTTCCTGCTCTGGAAGGACGGGAATCTGCCCGTGCCCAAAGTGGCAGTCAACCTTTCTGTCCGCCAATTCAACGAACCCAATCTTGCCGGGGTCATTACCGGCATTTTGACGCAAACCGGTATGTCACCCTCCGCCCTCGAAGTAGAAATTACCGAAAGCGTTCTTCTGGACAATGTTGATCAAGCTCTCAAAGTCTTGGCTGACCTAAAGCAAACGGGCATTGCCTTGGCCATCGACGATTTCGGGACCGGTTACTCTTCCTTCAGCTATTTACACCGTTTGCCGTTGGATAAACTAAAAATTGACCGTAGCTTTACCATGGACATCTCCGGAAGGAGCGGTGCCAAAGTGGTCATCGGCATCATCCAATTGGCCCATAGCCTAGGCCTCAAAGTCTTGGCGGAAGGTATCGAAACACGCGAGCAACTCGAGTTTTTCCGCACCCATCTCTGTGACGAGATCCAAGGATACCTGGCCTGTCAGCCCTTGCCCTTTACTGAGCTGTCGAAACGCTTAAGCAAAGGTGATTGGCTGGTTTTATAATCACCCACCAAGGGTCGCTCCTGTCTTCAACAACCTACTCCCACCGCCGTTTATCGATTAACTGAGGTTCTTTCCTAGTCAGGGTACCTAGTGCCACCATTTGAAGATGGGGCCTGATCCTAATCCGTTCGCGCAATTCGTCCTGCAAGGATTTTAGTATATCCTCCCCTGCCCTGGGCAAGGCTTCGCTCTCCAGATAGAGCGTAAACCGGTCGCTGTTGTCCTCCCTGGTGACCACGGCTTGATAATAGGATACCCACGCCGTGTTTTCCAGGATCGGCGCAAACTGTTTGAGATGGACGAACATCCCCTTTACTTTGACCCCATCTCCAACACGCCCAATTACCCCGCTGATATACTTTCCCTCTTGACCTAGCAGCCAACTGGATAAATCCCCGGTGCCGAAACGAATTAAGGGGTAAGTCTTGTCTAAAACGGTAACGACAACTTCTCCGATTCCATCTGCACCCTGGGGAAGCGGCTTTCCCGTTTCCGGATCACAAATTTCAAGGTAGACCGAAGCAGCAACCTTCAACCCGGGATTGACTCCATCCTCATACGCGATGAGGCCTGCATCAGCCGTACCGTATCCTTCGAAGACAGAGAGCCCCGCTTCCTGCCAAACGCGCCTCAAAGCCGGGGCGAGCTTTTCTGCGGTGAAGAAAACTTTATTAAGCTTGAGTTCATGGCCAAATTGATACTCCTCTTTCCCGGCCCTCTCTAACAAAATCGCTAAGAAGCTGGGAGTCCCCACATAGCCTGTCACCCGGCAGTCACGCAGCACCTGCACTTGTAATTCCGTATTCCCGATCCCCGCTGGAATCACGGTGGCTCCCAGTTTCCTGAGTGCGGCATCGAACATCATTCCGGCCGGGGAGAGATGATAGGAGAAGGTGTTTTGGACAATGTCCCCCGGCCCAAATCCCGCCACCTCCAAGGCCTCCGCAAAACGCCAAAAGTCCCCATCTGTCCCTTGGACATCATAGATCGGCCCTGGAGAGAGGAAAATCCGGGCGGCTTCGTGCTCTGGCACGGTAAGAAGCCCCCCGAACGGAAGTTTTTGCTGTTGGATGGTTGGCAGTTCGCCTTTTTTTAACACCAAAATCTCGTCAAAGGATTTGTCTTTCAACCGCTCCCGCCAGAACGGGGAATGCACGGAAGCATGAATCAAAAGTTCTGCAACATCCGAGGAAATCACGCTAACCACCGCTTTCTCCGTTTATAGTGCTTGACATCGCGATAACTCCTCTTGCCCAAATCACTTAAACCTAAGTAAAACTCCCTCACATCCTGATTCGATACCAGCGTTTCCACACTACCTTCCATCACGATACGCCCGTTTTCCATGATGTAACCAAAATCGGCGATAGAAAGGGCCAAGTTAGCATTCTGTTCGACGACTAAGATCGTTGTGCCCTCAACCTGATTGATCTTCTTGATAATCGAGAAAATCTCTTTAACCAGCAACGGTGCAAGCCCTAACGAGGGCTCATCCAAAAGCATGAGTTTGGGTTTAGCCATTAAGGCCCTCCCGATGGCGAGCATTTGCTGTTCCCCGCCGCTCAGATACCCTGCCGTGCGCTGCCTGAGCATTTCCAGCTTGGGAAAGTATTGATAAACGGCCTGGATATCGCTCTTAAGGTTGCGCCGATCGGTACGTGTATGGGCCCCGGCCAGAAGGTTCTCCTCCACCGTCAAATGCTCAAAAACCCGCCTTCCTTCCATCACCTGAAATATCCCCTGTTTGACAGCACCTTCGGGATCACTCGCATCCAAACGCTTCCCTTGGAATTCGATATATCCATCCGTGACTTGTCCGTTCTCACTTTTCAAAAGTCCTGAAATTGCGCGTAGGGTCGAGGTCTTCCCGGCCCCATTGCTCCCGAGCAAGGTGACGATTTTTCCCTCGGGTACATGAAGAGACATCCCTTTGAGGACCAAGATCACCCGATCATACATGACTTCCACGTTGTTTAAATGAAGCATATACTCCCTCCGTTTCTCCGCCGGATAGCTATCAGCCACTCCTGAAGCGTGCTGCAAATTGAGAAGATCCTTGCGCCTGGCAAGCCCGGGAAGGGAGCGCCTCGAATGGCGCTCCCTATCCTTTAATGCCCGATATAATCTGTGATCATCTCGAACTTGCCATTCTTGACTTGACCCATGCGAACTTTATCGGTCCCCCGATGATTGTCCGCTTTATAACTCACCGGTGCGGCTAATCCACCCATGTCGAGATTATTAAGCTTCTCCAGCCCTTGGCGTACCGTTTCGCCGGTGACGTTGTTCCCGGCATTCTTGACTCCTGCGAGCATGATCTGAGCACTGACCCAACCCTGAACAAACTTCTGACTTTTGTCGGAAAGCTTTTCGTTCTTGGAGGCTAGGTACTCTTCGATCGCTTTCATACCCGGAAGGCCCTTTTCCTCAGCAAAGGCGTGGGTAATTACGCCCACATACCCTTCCGCCGCATCCCCGGCCAGTTTAACAACTCCCTCCCCAGCAGCCCAATTCAATCCAACAAATTTGGTCTTAATCCCGAGCTTCTTGGCATCTTTCAAGATTGTGGCCGTGGCTCCCCAAGTTTCCTGAATAATTCCGTAATCCGGTTTTTTCTTATCCATATTCAAGAGCTGGGACGTGGAATCCAGTGCGGTTACCGCGACGACCTCTTCATCTACAACATCGACCCCAATCTGTTTGGCAAATGCCTTGGCATCTTCGACAGGGGACTTACCAAAAGGTGTATCATTATAAAGCAAAGCCACTTTCGGGTTGCCCTGCCCTTTCCAATTGTCCTTGATCCACTTGAGTGTAGTACGTGCTTGATCCGAATAAGTTGCTGCC
The DNA here is from genome assembly GCA_021811425.1 of Bacillota bacterium. Classification (GTDB taxonomy): domain Bacteria; phylum Bacillota; class Desulfitobacteriia; order Desulfitobacteriales; family Desulfitobacteriaceae; genus JAJZPA01. Next base: position 10,774 of record JAJZPA010000052.1, read on the forward strand.
CCCAGGAAGTTATAAGGCGCTTTGCTGATATCCGTTAAGTTCTCAGAATAGGAACCGGAAATATAAGGAATTTTGTCCTTCGCGATAGATTCTTTCAAAGCCTCTGTATCTCCCGTACCCCAGCCGAGAATGGCCACCACTTTTTCCTGTTGCACCAATTTTTTGTACGCCTCCACCGCCTGTGGGACCTTATAAGCATAATCAATATCTATCAGTTTGATTTGGGCCCCGTTCACTCCGCCCTTGGAGTTGATGTATTCCACATACGATTTCGCCCCATCGGCATAGGGTTTGCCCACATCAGCCGTCGCACCCGTGATATCAAAAATCCCCCCCAGCTTGATCGTCTTCGCCGGAGCCGCCGCAGCCGCGGGCTTATCCGTGGTCGCAGCTGGTTTACTGCTGCCACAGCCAGCCAGAGTGCCCGCCAAGAGTAAGACTGCTGTGGCGAATGCCAATCCTCGCCTTCTGAGCACACGGCTTTTCCAGTGCTCGCTCCGTCCGCCTTGTGGCTTGATCCCCATCCTGGCCTTCCTCCCAAAAATCCCCTTCATACTCGTCCTCCTCCTATTCAATATGAGAAGGGCCATAACTTGATGTAATCCTTCAAGTTACGCCACATCTTCGCCAGACCTTCGGACTCATAAATGAGAAAGATAATAATGATTCCTCCGAAAATAATCTCTTTGATCCCGATAAAAATACTCTCCATGTTGGGAAAGACTTCCCGTACAGCGGTCATCAGTTCCCTGAGTACCACCGGAAGCAACGTGATAAAAGCTGCCCCATAGATGGAACCCATGACACTGCCTAACCCACCGATAAGGATCATGGCCAGATACTCAATCGAAATTTGGGTGCCGTAGTTTTCCGGGGTAATGACCAGGGTATAATGTCCCATGAGGCTGCCCGACACCCCGATGAAAAAGGAACTCACCGCAAAAGCAATGATTTTATATTTAAAGAGGTTAATACCCATCACTTCAGCCGCCAGATCCCGGTCGCGCACCGCGACCAGAGCCCGACCAACCCGGCTGCGAAAGAGGTTCAAGGTAAATAACGCCGTGAGAATAAGAATCACGAGCATGAGATAATAGTAACTCATCTCAGAATCCAGGGAGAACCCAGCAAGACTAGGCCGCTGCACCACTAATCCGCCTGTCCCACCTGTCAGAGCATCCCAGTGGTTAAAGAGAAAATAGATGATCACTTGAGCCGCCAGCGTGGCCATGGCCAGATAAAGCCCTTTAAGCCGCAAAGAAGGAATACCGAACAAGGCGCCAATCCCCGCTGTAAAAATACCGGAGAGCGGCAAAGCGAACCAGAAAGGTATACCCAACCTGGTAGTTAAGAGTGCCGAGGCGTATCCGCCCACCCCAAGAAACGCGCCCACCCCTAAGGAGATCTGTCCGGTAAACCCGGTCAAAATATTGAGGCCGATCGCCCCAATCGAAGCGATCCCAGCCATGGTCGCAAGGCTTACATAATATTCAGGTGCCAAAATGGGAAAGAGAAAAAACAAGATGATCAGAAGCATGACGCGCCGCCGCACCCGCAAATTTTTATAGATAGCCATATCCTGGCGGTAGCTCACCCGAAAATCCCCGCAGCCAATGGCAAATGGACTCTGCACTGCCGTCACACCCTTTCTATCTCCCGTTTGCCGAATAATCCGTAGGGCTTAACCATCAGGATGAGCACCAAGACCACAAAAGGCAGAACCTCTTTCACGCCTCCGCCGACCAGGGGATCAATGTATCCCCCGGCGAGGCTTTCCAAAATCCCGATAATGAAACCGCCGATGATCGCCCCCGGAATGCTGTCAAGCCCCCCAAGGATGGCCACGGGGAGCACTTTTAGTCCGATCGAAGCCAACGAAGAGTTCACCCCGTTGATGTTCGCCAAGAGTACACCGCCCACCGAGGAGACCATGGCCGCGATCGCCCAAGTCACGGCGAAAACCTTTTTGACGCTGATCCCCATGGATAGGGCAGCCTGCTGGTCATCCGCACTGGAACGCATGGCGATCCCCATACGCGAGTACTTAAAGAAGAGGGAAAACACCCCGAGCAAGACAAACACGATGACGAGCGACCAAACATAGACAGGAGACACCATAATTTTTCCAAGAGTCAGCGGATTCTCTGGGAAAACCTGCGGGAAGACCTGGGTATCTGTCCCCCAAAAGACATTCGCGATTCCCCCGAGCAAACTCGAAAGCCCAAGAGTGGCCATGATCATGGACAGTATCGGCTCGCCAATGAAAGGCCGAAGCACCACTCGCTCGACCAAGAGACCCAAAGCCGCACTGAAAATGAGGGTCAAAATAAATGCCGCCAGGAAAGGAATGTGATAGGCGCTCACCAAAGTCAGTGCCACATAAGTACCGATGAGGAGAAACTCCCCTTGGGCAAAATTGATGGCATCACTCGATTTGTAGATCAGGACAAAGCCCAGAGCCACCAAAGCATAAATGCTGCCTAAGACAAACCCGCTCACCGTAAGCTGCAAAAAATAATCCATCTAGGCCACCTCCCCATCCAAATCCATAATTCTCAGAGTGGTTCGGATCATCGTCTCCTTGCCATCTCGATACTTGACTTTCCCTTCCACCTGAATCTCGCCCGAATGACTGTAAAGTCCCTCAATCAGGACCGCATATTTCTCAGCTACAAAGGCGCGACGAACCTTCTTGGTCCGGGTTAATTCCTCATCATCGGCATCCAATTCCTTGTAAAGGAGCACAAACTTGGCGATACGGGCTTTTTCCGGGAGTTCGGTATTCACTGCCGTAATTTCTTTCAGAATGAAAGAGAGGACTTCCGGCTTTTGGGAAAGATCCGTATAGGTTGTATACGGGATTTGATTGAGTTCAGCCCAGCGCCCCACATTGGCCATGTCGATGTTGACCATCGCCGTGACATAGGGCCGATCCTGGCCGATGGCTACCGCTTCTTTGATATAGGGGCTGAACTTGAGTTTGTTCTCGATGAACTGCGGCGAGAAAAGTTCGCCCGTCGTTAAACGGATCACATCTTTCACTCGGTCGATCACGTGCAAATGTCCATCCTTGTCAAGGTATCCCGCATCCCCGGTTCGCAACCAGTCTTCCTCCAGTGCCTCGACCGTTGCCTCAGGGCTCTTGTAATACCCGGTGAAGACACTCAGGCTTTTTAAGAGAATCTCCCCTTTGTCAGAAATTTTGATCTCCGTTCCAGGAATCGGCAAGCCCACACTATCAAACTTGATATCCCCATCCCGATGCACGACGGCAATGCCGGCGATTTCGGTCTGTCCGTAAATCTGCTTAAGATTCACCCCTAGACTATGGAAAAAGCGAAACACATCCGAACCCAAGGCGGCCCCGCCTGTATAAGCCCATTTCATCCGCAAAAGACCCAAGTGATCCTTAATCGCAGAAAATACCAGATAGTCCCCCAAGGCATAAAGCAGTTTCTCCCAAAGTTTCAATGTCCGCTGCTGAAAAGCCGCATCGGCCTTCCGCTCCCCAAATTGACGAAAGAAAGTATAGAGAGAGCGTTTTAAGCGGCTCGTTTCCTGGATTTTCACCTGGACCTTGGAGACCATGTCTTCCCAAATTCGAGGCGGCGAAAAGATAAGATGGGGCCCGATTTCCCTTAAATTTTCTTGAATGGTCGTCGTCTCTTCCGGAAAATTCACAGTGAAACCGACCACAAGCGAAGCTGAGAGAGCCATCATTTGTTCCCCAATCCAGGCCAAGGGGAGAAAAGAGAGGAACTGATCATCTTTTGCGGCCCGATCCATCGACATCAGGCTTTCGCCCATATTGACCAAGTTACGATGGCTGAGCATGGCCCCTTTAGGAAACCCGGTGGTCCCTGAGGTGTAGCAGAAGATGGCGATATCAGAGGGCTGCCCAAGCTGCACCTGAACCGCAAAAAAATCGGGGTGATCCTGCTCATAGGAGCGGCCCCGTTGTTCAACGGCGAAAAAATCCTCCAAGAGCGGATGCTCATAATTGCGCAATCCTTTCTCATCATAGAAGATAATCCACTCTACCCCGGGAATCTCCGCTTCGATTTCCAAGAGTTTATCGACCTGCTCCTGATCCTCCACCACCACGAATTTCACATCGGAATGGTTGAGGATATAGGCAATCTCTTTGGGCAAGGAATCCTGATAAATCCCAATCGAAATTCCACCCAGTGATTGCACAGCCAGCTCGGAAATCAGCCACTCCGGCCGATTGTCCCCGATGATAGCCAATTTATCGCCTCGAACAAACTCATGAGCAGCCAACCCCAAGGCAAAGTTTTTCACCCGCCCCCAGTAATCCTGCCAGGATAACTCCTGCCAAATCCCGTAATCCTTCTCCCGCAACGCAATGCGCTTACCCATCGTCTGCGCCCTTTCCTGCAACAATTGCGGCAGTGTCTTCTCTATCATCCCTGCACCTCCAGGAGAGACTCTTCACCCAAATACGCCTGGATGACCTTGGGGTTGGCTTGAATTTCCTCAGGCGTGCCAAAACCGATAAGCATCCCAAAATCTAGAACGGCCACATGCTGGGATAGCTCCATGACCACGCCCATGTCATGTTCAATCAGAACAATGGTTGTCTCTCGTTCCTCATGAATGTCGAGAATAAATCGGGCCATGTCCTCCTTTTCCTCGGAATTCATACCGGCCATCGGTTCATCCAACAAAAGCAGCTTCGGTTCCAAAGCCAAGGCCCGCCCCACCTCAACCCGCTTTTGCAGACCATAAGCCAGTGTCCCCACCGGCATGTTGCGAACATGCTCAATTTCTAAGAAATCAATGATCTCTTCCACGGCATACCGGTGTTCGACTTCTTCCTTTTGGGCTTTGCCCCAGTAGATCCCACCCGCAAGAACCCCGGATTTCATGCGCACATGCCGCCCCAACATCAGATTCTCCAGGACTGTCATATGTTTAAAAAGCTCGATGTTTTGGAACGCCCGGGCAATTCCCAACTCAGCTCGCTTGTAAGCAGGAAGGCGAGTGATATCTTTGCCGTCGAAAACAATTCTCCCCGCCGAAAGGTGATAAAGCCCGCTGATGCAATTAAGCATACTCGTTTTGCCCGCACCGTTCGGGCCAATCAAGGCAAATATCTCCCCCCGCTCCACTGAAAAGCTCACATCACTGAGAGCCGCCACCCCTCCAAAGTAGAGAGAATTCCTAATAACTTGGAGCAAACAACATCTCCCCTTCTCTTTTAATATTATCAGTATAATATGAATTTTAATATTATTCAAACATGATCATCTTAATGGCTCTTATAGCAAGATTAATGGTAGGTACAAGGGGTAGAGATGCCTATTTTTAGCGGCGAACGGTTTTAAAGAAGCAACGTATTTCTTCGAGTGAACTCATTTCGTCAAAGCGAAACAAGTTAAAATTGACGTCCATATAGAAGTGGGCGTCTTTAAAAATAATGTTTAAAAATTAAAAAATATTAATCCCCCATCTCAATCCCTAGATTTCGCGCCGCTAAAAGAACCGGATCGGTTGGCGGTACTTGTTTTAACTTATTGACGGCCTCCGCCAGGGGCACCCGAACGATCTCTTTCCCTTGCAAGGCAACCATCGTGCCAAAATCCTCTTCCAGCACGGCATCCACCGCAGCCACCCCATAACGGCTGGCTAAAAGCCGGTCATAGGTCACCGGCGAACCGCCGCGCTGCAGATGCCCGAGTACCGTCACCCGGGTTTCCATCCCGTTGCGGTTTTCCAGATCCTGAGCGAGTTTCGCCCCAATCCCTCCCAATTTAACGGGTTCCGGCCGGTTATTCAGCGTGCGTTCCACGACCATCTCACCCCCTTCAGGACGGGCCCCCTCTGCAACGACGATGATGCTGAATTTCTTGCCGCGCTTGGCCCGTTCTTCGCTGGCCAAAACCACCTTATAAAGCTGATAGGGGATCTCCGGAATGAGAATGACATCAGCCCCGCCGGTCACCCCGGCATAAAGGGCAATCCAGCCCGCATAGCGCCCCATCACTTCCAGGATCATCACCCGATGATGGGATTCCGCCGTAGTATGGAGCCGGTCCAATGCCTCCTGAGCAGTCGCCACCGCCGTCTGAAAGCCAAAGGTCTGATCCGTAGCCATAAGATCGTTGTCAATCGTTTTCGGGATACCCACGACCTTAAGGCCCAAACTGGAAAATTCCAAGGCGATCTTCAAACTCCCATCCCCGCCAATGGCAATCAGGGCATCTACGCCCGCTTGCTTTAAGTTCTCAAGAACGGTCTGCGAACGATCCTCCGGCTCCCTGGTGCCATTCGCACCGCGATAGGCAAAGGGATTATCCCGGTTCGTAGTCCCTAAAATGGTCCCGCCCCTGGGCAGAATCCCAGATACATCCGCAATCCCCAACGGGATAAAATCCCCTTCCACCGCCCCGCGAAACCCGTCACGGATGCCAATTACCTCCATGCCGTATTGATAAGCGGACTTCACGACCGCTCGAATGACTGCATTAAGCCCCGGACAATCCCCGCCGCCCGTAAGCACCGCTAGCTTTTTCACACTCAAACCGCCTTCCATTGAACGAGTCTACTCCAATCAATGCATATATCCGTTAGACAACCTCAAATGTCATAGCCTCTAGACATATCATACCTTCTCCACCCGAACGATATGTTTCTCATCAAGCCAACGTTCCACGACTTCCGGAGACAGAACTTCCAAAACCATCTTCATCTGCTTA
>JAJZPA010000259.1 GCA_021811425.1 Bacillota bacterium
GTTCACTTTAATATAACTGAAAAGGCGATTCTGGCCCAGATTAAAGTGACCGGCAACATCTTGCCAACGGAAAAAGGCCAGCACAAAGTATGCCAGAACTTTGATAAACTTAATAGGCATCAATTCGCTCGGAAATTTGCATGAAGATTCGCTCTAAATCGAGCAGTCCCTTCAGGTCGCGGAAATTCATCTCCCGCTCGGCAGCCGATTCAGTATAATATGTTCAATCGCCTTATCCGAGTAGTTACACCCCCATTGCGTTAATTATAGAGGGAAGGACTAAGCTGTTGGCTATGGTTACGTCACGGGACATGATTTTTCCTTGCGGCTCCTTGCGCCAGGATGTCAAACCCATATTAAGCTAGAACTATAGGGTTCACCAGACAAAAACCTTAGTTTATAAATACTGCTCTGTGTATAGATCTCTAAACGGTTGGAGGTTCTAATGATATTGGAAATTCGGCTGAGACTAGTGCTTCTGCAGACTCCATCTTCAAAAAACAGTAGTTTTCCCTCAGCTCCAACTTCAATGTCATAAAGCCATACTACTCTTCCCCATCTGTGGGGAGATGTCGGTATTTCTGGTAAAACGATGTCATAAACTCCCTCAATAATCGCAACATCATTATACATATGAACCTCTCCCCCAGACACCTTTCCGAATTATTCAGCCATCGCTTTTCCTTTTTCTAATGTAAGTATAATTGCACTTCTGAGAATTGTTTGTTCTCTTATCCTTCATGGCAACCTGTACTAAGTAAAATCACACTCAGTAAGCCAACGGATATGATAATATGACGTGAAGGGAACCTCATAATATGCCCCAGCCCCCTGAAAAACTATTTCGACTTCCCCACACTTCTTCATATCTTATTCTACAATTCCTGTCAATTACCTCTTAGTAATATGTAATTTTTAAAGCTGCTTGACTATAACCTTGCCTTTTGGCTGTCTCTGCCCTCGAACTTCTAGATCGTTCCCCTCACAGCAGCTTGGGCAACCGTTAAAGGGGATGCCAGATAGATTTCGGCGTCATTCGCACCGATTCTGCCGGGGGTGTTTCGGACTGTGGTGGTGATGGCTTTATCTCCTGGTGCCAGAACCCCAAAGTGTTTCCCTGGGCAAGGGCCGCAGCCAGGTGGCATAATGACCGCACCGCTCTGGCGGAGTAGAGCGCTAATGCCTTTTTCATCCATCGCCGTTGCCACAGCTTGGGAAGCAGGGGTGATGATAAAGGTGACATCTGGGTGTACGGGTTTCTCCCTGAGCACCTCCGCCATCACTTCTATATCTTCCAGCCTTCCCGCCGAACACCCACCGGCGATGGCAACATTGATTTTCTCGCCGGAGAGTTCTTTAGCTGGCCGAATATTCGTAGGTTTGGGCGGTACGGCCAGCATCGCTTCAATACCACTAACATCGAAGCGATAATTAACAGGCCCCGCTTCCTCATTCGCGGGCACAACAAACGCGGTCAGCACTCCCGCTTCAGGCAAGATATTGCAGAGAGCCATCCGTCCCGCGGCTGAAAGTTTCCTGATAAAATCGCCAGTAAAAGCGACGGCCTTACCCTTGAGTTCCAGTCCTAACCGCCATATGAGATAAAAGGCGACATCCCGAGCCAACACTCCCAATGGCAAATCTCCAGCCAGCTCAATCACGAGCTGTTCAGGGATTTCTAATTCCAGTTTACCACTAGTGAGCACGGGAATAAGTTCCTCTGCCGTTAGGGCAAAGGCTAAGGCCCCATAAGCCCCAGCCGTGGTCACATGGCCGTCCGCGCCCGCGATGATCGTCCCTGCCTGCAGTGATGCTCGCTCGGCAACAACCTGATGCAAGACTCCTTCACCGTGGTTATAAAGGACACACCCCTGGGCCTTGGCAAACTCCGCAAATTTCTTCTGAAAAGCGCGTTCTTGGGGCGTCGGAGCAGGGAAGGCATGGTCAACCGTCAATAACAACCTGTGTCCATCATGCATCTTCCCCTGTTGCCCTTCCCAAGCTTGTAAGAGTTTAGGCCCGGTCCCATCATGGGCTAAAGCCAAATCGACTTCTAATCCGACCTTTGCGCCAACTCGGACTTCTTCTTGGTGGGCCGCTCGCGCGAGCGCCATGTAGAAAAACTGGCCCATCATTTCCACCACCTCATTCATGAATACGATCTAAACCCTGACTGATAACCGCTTAACCCATCCCGACGGTCATCACATGGATGCACTTTTCGCCTTGTCTTCCTCTACTCGCAGGACTTCACCGTGCCGCCTTTTGCGCCGGTGTCCGATCAATAGGACGATGGCCGTGAGCCCGACCGGAATGGCATATTGCAACCAATGATACCCTGACAAAGCCTTGAAATACGGCTCTTTAAGCAGCATTTCTCCTGCCGTCCAGCCGATGAGCCCGGCTCCAACATAAATGAGCCAAGACCATCTACGCATCAGGCTCGAAATCAGGGTGCTCCCCCAAATGACCAAAGGAATACTCAAGAGTAAACCCAAAACGAGAAGAAGAAGGTTCCCCCCCGATGCTCCGGCCACCGCTAAAACATTGTCCAAGCTCATCAGAAAATCAGCCACAACGATCGTCTTAATCGCCCCAGCCATACTTTCCGGAGCTTCCTTATCATCGTGCTCCTCGTCGCCTTGCAGGAGCTTCACCGAAATCCAGGTTAGAAGCAAGCCTCCAACTGCTTGAATATAAGGGATGGTCAAGAGCAAGGCTGCCACCGCAGTCAGGACAATCCGCAGAGCGACCGCTCCAAACGTCCCCCAAAAAATAGCCAGCTTCCGCTGCTTAGACTCAAGGCGTAAGGTAGCCATCGCAATCACGACGGCATTATCCCCGCTGAGCACCAAATTGATCAATACGATACTTGCTAAGGCGCTAAAAAACCCTACGTCCATCATTACCTCCCGCTCCGTGTTACAACGATCCCACTGCATTGTGAAGAACTCCCTCATGTCCCGTTGGCAGATGAGGGTTTTCAACCACGTTCCTTCGTCCTTTTGTCTTAACAATCAAGCAACTTTTGTGCCAACCCACGAAGCCAATAAAGAAAACCCGACTTGTGCTGCGATCGTTCGGCGATGATCTCCAGTGGAGATCATCGCCGAAGCCGCAACCTGTG
>JAJZPA010000053.1 GCA_021811425.1 Bacillota bacterium
TTATATCATTTATCGGCGTACACAGGCGTATATGCCTGCCGATCGGGAAGAGTTGCAATTGGCCCGGGAGGAAGGCGTCATCTTTAGGGAACTGCTGGCACCCGTAGCACTCGAAAAGGGCATTCTCACCTGCCAAAAGATGGAGCTGGGCAGCCCCGATACCTCGGGCCGTCGCAGTGTTGTTTCCGTGGCCCGGGCGTTCGAAGAAATTCCGATGGATACGGTGTTGACGGCTATCGGTGAGCGTGTGGACCATGAGCGGTTAAGGGAAAATGGGATTGCTGTCGATTCCCAAGGAAAGATTCAAGTCCAGGAAGAGACGCTGGAGAGCAATGTGGACAATGTCTATGTGGGCGGGGATGCGCTTTACGGACCGGCGACCGTGGTGGAAGGTATTGCCCATGCGGCTAAAGTGAGTCGGGCTATTTTGGCGAAAGAGCAATTAAATCGTCGGGAGCAAGCCCCGGAGATTGCGTTTGATCGGGAACGTCAGTTAGTGGCGATTACGGCGAAAAAGGCTGTGCTCAATCCGATAACCGATTTGGAGCAGGAACCCGCACGTTGCCTGGAGTGCAACACGGTCTGTAACATTTGCACAGAGGTTTGCCCGAACCGGGCGAATATCGTGGTTGAAGTTCGGGGCAGTTCACTGAAGAATCATAACCAGATCATTCACGTTGATGGCATGTGCAATGAATGCGGCAATTGTGCGACATTCTGCCCGTATGCCAGTGCGCCTTATCAAGATAAGTTTACGCTGTTTTGGAGCGTGTCAGACTTTGAGGATAGTAAGAATGCGGGCTTTGTGACCCTGACCGGAGGCAATGAACCGAGGTTCAAGGTGCGTTTGGGCTCAGATACGCTGGAAGCGCAGTTTGCAGCCGATGGCCGTACCGAGGCGCTTTTGCCACGGGAGATTGTGGATTTGATTTGGGTCACGTACACAGAATATCAGCATCTATTCTGATTCCGATAAGCGCAGTGCGAACTTGTTCAACTAAAGTTGAACATCAAGACTGCGGTGGGGGAGTCGATTGGGTGCATAGAAGTGGGGATTTTGAATGAGGATGATGTTGGCCTTCGAACGTTTGAGAGGGATAGGTGTAAATTTCTCTTGAGGGTTCGTTGAATAAGGTACGAGCCTTTGGACGGAGAGGGGCGGGCTGTCCGATGGTATTCTAAAACCGGGAGGTGACCAACGAACTGAATAGAACCGCTCAAAGCAAGGGAGGGAAAGGAATGGCCAACAGTAAACACCCCGTGGACGAGATGTTGCCAATCGGACAATTGCTTTTGTATGGATTACAGCATGTTCTGGCCATGTATGCCGGGGCCGTAGCGGTACCATTAATCATCGCCGGGGTGGCGGGATTAAGCAAAGCAGAGACTGCCTTTTTGATCAACGCCGACTTATTCACCTGCGGTATTGCAACCCTGATTCAAACCCTGGGATTCTGGAAACTGGGAATTCGCATTCCGGTTATCCAGGGCGTGACCTTTGCGGCGGTAACGCCCATGATCATGATGGCCAAGTCTCAAGGAATGACTACGATTTATGGTTCTGTAATCGTGGCCGGTTTAGTTGCCTTTTTACTCGCACCTTATTTTAGTAAACTCCTGCGCTTTTTCCCACCCGTTGTGACAGGGAGCGTCATCACGGTCATTGGGATCTCCTTGCTGCCGGTGGGTGTCAACTGGGCTGCTGGGGGAGTGGGTAATAAAAGCTATGGTTCCTTGACTTATCTCGCGGTAGCTGGGATTGTACTGCTTACTATTTTGTTGATTTCCAAGTATTTCAAGGGCTTTATTGCCAATATTGCTGTACTACTCGGGTTGCTAGTCGGCCTTGTTGTGGCAATCCCGTTGGGTTTGGTGAATTTTGGTGGAGTTGCCTCAGCTCCCTGGTTGGGGATTGACTTACCATTCCATTTCGGCCTTCCTAGGTTTGATATCGGTGCGATCGCTTCCATGATTCTGGTTATGCTTGTGGTCATGGTAGAGTCTACAGGGGACTTTTTAGCGATTGGAGAGATCGTCGACAAACCGATCGGTGAGGAAGATTTGTCACGGGGCTTACGTGCCGACGGAATAGCCACGATGTTAGGTGGTATTCTCAATGCCTTCCCTTACACGGCGTTTGCGCAAAACGTTGGCCTTGTTGGGTTGACAGGTGTCAGAAGCCGCTTCGTGGTGGCAACTTCTGGTGGGCTTCTTGTTCTAATGGGACTTTTTCCAAAGCTAGCCACGATCATTGCCTCGTTACCTAATTCTGTGTTAGGTGGGGCAGGGATTGCAATGTTCAGCATCGTGGCGGCCAGTGGCATCAAGACACTTTCGAAAGTGGATTTCCAAAAAAATCAGCATAATATCTATGTCGTAGCGATCAGTGTGGGTATCGGACTGATTCCCTTGGTATCGCCAGACTTCTTCAAATTGTTCCCGGCTTGGAGTCAAACCATATTACACAGTGGGATTACCTTAGGTTCGCTGACCGCGATTATCTTGAATGCGTTTTTTAACGGCAGTGGCTCAGACGGCGATGTGCAGAAAGAGTTGGCTGCGAATTCCGGTATTGATGTAGGTTAGCTTTTCCGGTGGGGAAAGATAGTTTTTCCCCACCGCCCTCTCCTTGGGGCGGTTAAATGAGGTATAGCAAGGAATGCGAATAACGCTTAGAAGCAGTTAGTAAGCGAAGCTTAGATTCTAGGCAGTAGCGTTGACGATACGATGGGTTCAGCGAAATGAGGATACAGATAAGGAGGAGTTCTTCATGCTCTTAATTGGCAATGGTACGGTTTTGACCTTAGGGAGCAGTAACCGTGTGCTGTCACAAGGTGCAGTTCTCGTGAACGGCCAAACAATTCAGGAAGTGGGCTCGACGGACGATTTACGGGCTCGTTTTCCCGAAGCTCAATTTATTGATGCCCATGGCCACTTAATCATGCCGGGTATGATCAATACGCACATGCATCTTTATAGCACATTTGCCAGAGGCATGGATCCCAAAAGTAAGCCCCCCAAGAGCTTTCGGGATATTCTGGAAGGACTTTGGTGGAAACTCGATAAGCTCTTGACCTTAGAAGATGTGTATTATAGTGGCCTTATCCCCTTGATCGAATGTATCAAGACAGGGACGACCACGATCATCGATCATCATGCCAGTCCTATGGCTGTGCAAGGGAGTCTTAACAGGCTGGCTCAAGCCGCGACTGAGACGGGAGTGCGGTCGGTTTTTTGCTACGAGGTGTCGGACCGCGATGGGGAGGCGATTGCTCAGGCCGGGATCCAGGAGAATGTAGATTTTCTTGCCGCTTGCCAGGCTCATCCGGACGCAATGACCGCTGGATTGTTTGGGCTTCATGCTTCCCTGACCTTGTCAGACAGGACGCTGGAGCAGTGCCGGGAGGCAGCGCGAGGACTGAAAGCAGGTTTTCATATCCATGTTGCTGAAGGAATAGAGGATCTGGAAAACAGCTTAGCGGGCTCAGGGTTGAGGGTGGTCGAACGTTTAAATCAATTCGGAATTTTAGGGCCGCAGACGCTTGCTGCCCACTGTGTGCATGTCAACGATGCTGAAATCGAACTTTTGCGGGAAACACAAACCCAGGTCGTGCATAATCCAGAGTCGAATATGGGCAATGCGGTCGGAACCGCGCCTGTGCTGAAGATGCTGAGCAGAGGGGTCCAGGTGGGATTGGGTACCGATGGGTATACGGCTGACCTGTTTGAGAGCGCCAAAGTAGCCAATGTTTTACAAAAGCATGCGGCGGCCGATCCGAGTCTGGCTTGGGCTGAGGTCCCTCAGATGCTTTATTATAACAATCCGCGCGTGGCGGGTAGGCTGTTTGGCGGAACTTTCGGTGAACTGGCAGAAGGCGCCTGGGCTGATGTGATCGTGGTGGATTATCTACCACCGACACCGCTGGATGCCTCAAATTGGACTGGGCATCTGCTTTTTGGCGTTTCCGGACGTTCAGTCGAGACGACGATCATTAACGGGAAAGTACGTATGCTGAATCGGCAACTGGTCGACCTCGATGAAGAAGCCATTGCTGCGCGTTCGAGAGAATTGGCGCTTAAGCTGTGGCAGAAGCTCTGATAAAATAAAGGAGGAAAAGATAATGGCCAAGATTCCGTTTGGACCAACGTATGAAGAAATGCTGCATCCGGAGAAGATGCCGCAGAACATTCGTGAGAAGGCCCTGCAGGCGAAAGAGAGCAATGAACTTGACCCCATCAACTTGTTCAACATCACTTGGAAGGATGAGGGTGGGCAAGTGCGTAAGATCGTGCTGCCCAAGGAGTTGACCGGCACTGAGGCTAACATTGTCGTCATGCTCGGCAAATATTTCCCTTCGGGTTCACACAAGGTAGGACCGGCGTATGCCACACTCATCGAAGGGTGCGTGGATGGCGATATTCTGCCGGGTGAGCACACGATCTTAGGACCCTCGACAGGCAATTTCGGCATTGGAGTCTCGTATATCTGCAATCTTATGGGGTACGAGGCTGTGGTCATCATGCCTGACAACATGAGTAAAGAACGTTATGATCGCATCCGCCAATACGGGGCAAAGCTGGATTTAACACCGGGAACCGAATCTGATGTCATTCTGACCCTGCAGCGGACCTATGAACTGAAAAAAGATCCGAAAAATCGTCCGCTGGCTCAATTTGAACTTATGCCCAACTACCGTTTCCATCGTTATGTTACAGGAAATTCTGCGGTTGAAGCGGTCCAGGGAATCGGCAACGGCCGGATTGCCTGTTTCACATCGGCTCCGGGCTCAGCGGGAACGATTGCAGCAGGGGATCAGATCAAACAGGTCTTTCCGGAAGCCAAAATTGTGGCGTTAGAACCCTACGAGTGCTCCACCCTGGCAGACGGCGGACGTGGGCAGCACCGTATTGAAGGCATTGGGGACAAGATGTGTACCCTGATTCATAACGTCAATACCACGGATTTTGTCGCCCTGATTCCGGATGATGATGCCGTACGTGGTCTCAAAGTGACACAAGATGGAGCGGCGATTTTACAGGAAATGGGGGTTTCCGAGGAACAGGCCTTAGCTCTGCGCGACTTGTTTGGCGTTTCGGGCATTTGCAATATCTTAGGGGCCATCAAAATGGCACATTACCTGCGGCTGGGACCGGAAGACAATGTGGTGACGATTGCCACCGACGGGTTCGATCGCTATCCGTCCGTTCTGGAAGATCTCGAACGGCGCTATTTGGAGACGGAAGCCTTTGTCCTGAGGCGCTGGGCCAAGGACATTTTCCTGAGCAAAAAAACAGATCATGTGTATGATTTTCGCGATGTTCAGGCTAAAGAACAGCTTTATCGGCAGAAGGAAAAGGATTGGCTGCCATTTGGCTATAGCCAAGCCTATCTGGACGACATGAGGACACCTGAGTTCTGGCAACGGGAGTTTGGCAAGATTCAGGATTATGACCGGGAAATTCTCCGGCTTCGCTAAGAGAGAAGTTGTTTGATGAAATGACGACAAAATGACGACCCGCACACTTGCTCATGACTAGAACCAATCAGCAAAGATAGGGGAACCGATCGTTCAGTTAGGTCTGCTGGCACGGTATTTGCATGTTGAGTTCACGGTCACCGCAGAAAAACTTGTTACAGGAGGAGATTTTCTTGAAAGAAATCATCAGTACAGAATCTGCACCGAAAGCTATCGGTCCGTACTCGCAGGCCACCAAATTAAATGGTTTGGTTTTTGTTTCCGGCCAACTGCCCATGGATCCTAAGACAGGAAAGTTGGTGGATGGGATCGAAAACCAAGCGAAACAGAGCTTAGAGAACTTGGCGGCCATCCTCACGGAGGCTGGATCGGATCTCAGCAAAGTTGTCAAGACGACAATCTTTCTGAAAAACTTAGAACATTTCCAGACCGTGAATGCGATCTATGCCCAGTATTTTACGAGCCGGCATCCAGCCCGAAGTACGGTTCAAGTGGCGAAGCTACCCTTAGATGCGGAGATCGAAATCGAGGCGATTGGCGCAGTTTGAAGCTTCCAATAATAAAGCGTGGAAAGGGATAGGCATGAGCGAAAGAATAGAATGGGTCAAAAATTCGATGCTGGAAGAGTTTGGTAAAGGGGCTTCAATAAAGCTTCTAAGCCTAGAGGAGGTTAATAAAGCAAGAGATTTCCACAGGACGATTCCTGATTACCGTCCGACACCTCTGCGGAGCCTGCCTAACTTAGCGAAGGCTTTGGGTGTGGGTGGGATTTATATCAAAGATGAATCTTATCGTTTCGGACTGAACGCATTCAAGGCTTTGGGAGCTTCTTATTCCATGGCTCATTACTTGGCTCAGCAACTGGGTCAGGACATCCGTGAGCTTCCCTATAGTGTCCTTACCTCCGCTAAAGTCAAGAAAGCATTAGGTGAGATTACGTTTGCCAGCACTACGGACGGTAATCATGGCAGGGCGGTAGCGTGGACAGCACGGCAATTACAACAGAAGGCCGTGATCTACATGCCAAAGGGATCGTCGCCCAGACGCTTGGAGAACATTCGGGCGGAAGGCGCAGAGGCTTCGATCACCGATTTGAACTATGATGATGCCGTACGCATGACAGCAGCCGAGGCTGAGAAGCACGGCTGGGTTATCGTGCAGGATACGGCTTGGGAAGGGTATGAGGAAATCCCTGGCTGGATCATGCAAGGCTATGGTACAATGGCTGCAGAGGCTTTAGATGAACTGAAGGCTCAGGGAGTGGAAAAGCCTACTCACGTTTTGGTTCAGGCCGGGGTCGGAGCGCTCGCGGGGACCGTCCAGGGCTATTATGCTTCGGTACTTGGCAAAGACCGCCCCAAGACGGTGATCGTGGAAGCGAACAAGGCAGACTGTCATTTTCAATCGGCTTTGGCAGGCGATGGCAGTCCCCGGGTTGTGAGTGGCGATATGAATACCATCATGGCGGGGCTCGCCTGCGGGGAGCCCAATATCTTGGGATGGAACATCTTGAAAGACTATAGTGAGATGTTTGTTTCCTGTCCGGATTGGGTTACAGCCAAAGGTATGCGCCTTCTAGGTAATCCATTAGGAGACGATCCGCGGGTAATATCGGGGGAATCAGGTGCCGTGACCGCCGGCTTCCTCTGGCATCTCCTTCACGATCAGAACCTTCAGGAAGCGAAACAGGCTTTGCAATTGGATGAGACATCTCAGGTACTCTTGTTCAGCACAGAAGGGGATACCGATCCGGAAAAATACCGCAGCATTGTTTGGGATGGTGAGTTTCCCTCATTTGCACGTTAAAGAACAAAGAGCCCCTGGCAAGGAAGCAATGAATTTCCCAAAATGAGGATGTCTTTGCTTCCTTGTTTCCTTTTTCTGAGTAGGAAATTAGGCAGCCGAGCCCGAACTCTTATAGGGTTTTAGATTCTCGATTTTGGGGGTATGTGGCGTGTATCACCTGCTTGACGTTGAAAGTACCGTGCAACAGACAGCCGACGCCATTGCGGCTGCGTTGAAAATCGAGGTGGAGATTGCCGATGCTGATCTGATCCGTGTGGCAGGGACCGGGAAATATCGCGATCTATGCGGTTATGCGATGGATGATGGATTTGTGTACCAACATGTACTCCGGACGGGCGTCCCTGTGATCATCGATAATCCCGGTTTTAACGCCCTGTGCCAGCCGTGTACAGGCAGGGGACATTGTCTTGAATATTCAGAAGTTGCGCTGCCGATCCGTGCTGAGCAGCAGATCATTGGCATCATCGGTTTGGTTAGCTTTGACGAAGAACAGGCAAAACGCCTGATAGATAACAAAACATCCATGCTCCAATTTCTCGAAATCATGGCGGATCTTCTCGCGGCCAAGGTGATTGAGACTCATCAAAACCATGAGAGGGAAGTTTTGACCAGTCAACTGCTGACCGTCCTCAACCTCTTGCATGATGGCATTTTGTTGGTCAATGAACACAAAGCAGTTACACATTACAATACCTTGGCGGGACGGTTGTTGGACATCGATAGCGAACGGGAACCCTTACTTTTTCAACTTTTAGATGATAAAAAGCTTTGGAAGTCTGTAGAACTGGGCGAGCCCTTTTCAGGCCAAATCAAAGGGAAACGCGTGGCAACACAGCTTTTTTGTGATGTGATTCCGATCAAAAACAATGGTTTGATCGAAGGAGCTGTGGTGACGCTAAAGGACATTCAGCAGATCAAGAAGTTGGTTAAAGAGGCGACGGTGAATGAGACCGAGACGCATTTTTCGCAGATCATTGGTAACTGTGCTAAGATGCAGGAACTTAAGGAGATGGCCCTGCGGGTGGCTCCCAGCAATGCAACCCTATTGATTCAGGGCGAGAGCGGGACAGGTAAAGAACTGTTGGCTCGTGCCATTCACCAAAGCAGCAATCGTCAAGGCCACGCTTTTATCGCCATAAACTGCGGAGCTATTCCGGAGAATTTGCTGGAAAGTGAATTATTTGGATATGAGGAAGGTTCGTTCACGGGTGCTCGCAGGGGCGGTAAATTGGGGAAGTTTGAATTGGCTCATAACGGTACGATTTTTTTGGATGAAATAGGGGATATGCCGCTCCACCTACAGGTAAAACTACTGAGAGTTCTGCAGGAAAGGAGGGTGGAACGCATTGGCAGCACCCGCTCCATCCCGGTGGATGTGCGTGTGATTGCCGCGACCCATCGCGACTTAGACCAGATGGTGAGAACCGGGGAGTTTCGGGAGGATTTGTATTATCGGTTGAATGTCATTCCGCTGACGATTCCGCCCTTGCGCGAGCGCGGGAAGGATGTCCCTATTTTGGTTCGCTTTTATCTGGAGCATTATGCACCCCTCACTGGGAGGGATGTCACCGAGATTACGCCTGAAGCGATTGCTATTCTCTCCAAGTATGCTTGGCCCGGAAATGTTCGCGAACTGAGCAATGTCATCGAATACAGTGTGACCATGGCTCCAGGGCGCTTTATCACGCCGGAAGTCCTGCCTAAAAGGATCTTAACGGAGGCGAAGCCTCAGTCGGGTGAAGCGTCTCTGAATCTTAAAGACAGGGAACGGGAAGCGATCATGAAAGCCTTAAGTTTAACTGACAGCGATGGACACAAGGAAGATGCGGCAAAATTGCTTGGGATCAGCCGGGCTACTCTATATCGTAAAATCAAAGAATATAATATTGCCGAAAATCGGACATTCTCTTAAATGCCAACAACGACCAAATGGGGCTCAAAGCGACATGGAGGAACTTGCATTGCAAAGGAGTCGCAAAGATAGACGCGTGTCGCAAAGTGAGACGAATAGGGTACGTAGCTAATTGGCTAATATTGAGTTTTCTTTCAAGACCAGGTTTCTAACTTGCCGATGATCATTGGCATAAGAATTGCATTAGAAAAACATGGACTAAAGACATCGAAAGAAAGGGGATTTTATTGTTGGACACGAACTTTGCCAAAGTCCTGGAGCTGGCCCAGAAATATGAACCGGAAATGAGCAAGTTTCTGCGAGACATGATCGCCATTCCCAGTGAAAGCTGTGATGAAGAAAAGGTGGTCTTGCGGATTAAAGAGGAAATGGAAAAAGTGGGTTTTGACAAGGTGATCATTGACCCAATGGGCAATATTATGGGTTATATCGGTCATGGTCCGCACTTGATTGCCATGGACGCCCATATCGATACGGTGGGCATTGGCGACCGTGAGTTGTGGAAATATGATCCGTATCAAGGGTATGAAGATAAAGAAGTTATCTATGGACGGGGGGGCAGTGATCAGGAAGGCGGCATGGCTTCCATGGTTTATGCCGGTAAAATTATCAAAGAACTTGGTTTAGAAGATGCTTATACGTTGGTCGTCGTGGGTTCGGTTCAGGAAGAAGACTGTGATGGCGTGTGCTGGCAGTTCATTATCAATGAAGACAAATTGCGTCCGGAATTTGTGGTGATTACTGAGCCGACGGACGGGAAGATCTATCGTGGTCACCGTGGCCGGATGGAAATCAAGGTTACTACGAAAGGGATCAGCTGCCACGGATCAGCGCCTGAACGCGGCGAAAACGCGATCTATAAGATGGCACCTATCTTGACGGAGTTACAAGCTTTGCATGAGAACCTGGTCGATCATCCGTTTCTGGGCAAAGGCAGCTTGACCGTATCCCAAATCTTCCACACTTCCCCTTCACGTTGTGCAGTGGCAGACAGCTGCTGGATTTCGATCGACCGTCGTCTGACAGCCGGGGAAACCTCGGAGTATGCTTTACAGCAGATTAGAAATCTCCCGGCGGTTAAAGCCGCTAACGCTGAAGTGACGATGTATACCTATGCAAGGCCGTCTTACACGAATCTGGTTTATCCGACAGAGGCCTATTTCCCGACCTGGCTCATTGAGGATGGACATCCGGTTTGTAATACACTCGAAGAAGCATACCTTGGACTCTTTAAAGAGAAGCCTGTCGTTGACAAGTGGACGTTTTCTACGAATGGGGTGTCCATCATGGGACGTTATGGGATTCCTTGTATCGGTTTTGGACCCGGACACGAAGATCAAGCTCACGCGCCGAATGAAATCACCTGGAAGAAAGAACTTGTCCGGGCCGCAGCGATGTATGCGCTGATTCCCAGCTTATACACGCAAAAGTACGCGGATCAGATGCCGAATGCAACTGCAAATCTGGTAGCGGTGGAGTAGAATCAGAACGAAAAGATAACAAAACTATTGAGATAGATTTTAAAACTATCATCATTAAAAGGAGGATATATTAGAATGCAATCGATTTTTCGCGGCCGCCATTTTATTAACCTGGAGGACTTCACGAAAGAAGAAGTCGATACCATGTTGGAAGTCTCCCTGGACCTGAAAAAAAAGTTTGCGATGGGCGTTCCGACGCCTTATCTGCAAGCGCAAACCATGTTCTTGATGTTCTTTGAGCAATCGACCCGAACCCGGAATTCGATGGAAGCCGGATTTGCCCAATTAGGGGGGCATGCCGGTTTTCTGGATTCCAGCAATATGCAGGTTGCTCACGGTGAGACAGCCAAAGATACGGCGATTATTCTTTCCCGCTTCGGCCATGCCATTGCTTGTCGCTACTGCAACTGGGGCTATGGGAATAAATATTTGAATGAAATGGCTCAGTGGTCCACGGTCCCAATCATGAATCTGCAATGTGATCTCTATCACCCGTTCCAAGCCTTGGCCGACTTGATGACGATGAAAGAGAAAATCGGAGACTTAAAACGGACCAAGGTTTCCATCATCTGGGCCTATGCGGAGAGCCACAAAAAGCCGATTTCCGTCCCGGTTTCCCAAATTCTCCTCTTCCCCCGTTACGGTATGGATGTGGTCTTGGCTCATCCCAAAGGCTGGGAACTTCCGGACTGGGTGATCGAACAGGCTAAAGCGAATGCAGCCCGTTATGGTGGCACTGTGACGGTGACTAACAATGAGGAAGAAGCCTACGCAGGAGCCAACATCGTGATTCCGAAGAACTGGGGGAGTTGGGTCAACGACCAAACAGGAGTTGCAGCTTCTGGAGCGGTGGCTGTGGTTGACGATAAGCTTAAAGCCCAGAAGTCCTGGAAGTGTACGGAAGCTAAGATGGCTTTGGCGGATAGAGATGTCATGTATATGCATGCGCTGCCAGCCGACCGCAACAATGAGGTAGAGAACTCCGTCATCGACGGACCGCATTCGATCATCTATGATGAAGCAGAAAATCGCTTGCACACCGCTAAAGCCGTGATGACTTTGTTGATGGGTGGAAGATAAGCGTGAGTAAATTAGCCGTCGTTGCCATCGGTGGGAATTCCTTAATTAAAGATAGCCTGCATCAGACGGTGGAAGATCAATATGCGGCGATCTGTGAGACTGCCCGGCATATTGTGGGCATGATCGAACAGGGGTATGAAGTGATCGTGACGCACGGCAATGGGCCCCAAGTTGGTTTTATCTTGCGCAGAGCAGAGATCGCCATGGATATCGCCGGGATGCATCAGGTACCGCTTGTTAGCTGTGATGCCGATACTCAGGGAGCCATTGGCTATCAGATTCAGCAGGCTGTCGATAATGAGTTGAGGAGACGGGGGCTGAATAAATCAGCCGTCACCGTGGTCACACAGGTCGTGGTCGCCTCCGATGATCCCGCGTTTGTTAAACCTAGCAAACCGATCGGCTCTTTCTACACGAAGGAACAAGCCGAGACGATCCAAATGCAAAACCCCTCTTGGCTCATGGTGAGTGATGCAGGACGTGGATATCGCCGCGTGGTTCCCTCTCCGCGTCCACAAGCGATCGTGGAGAAAGATGTGATCAGCCTTTTGGTCAAAGAGGGTTATTGCGTGATCGGAGTCGGCGGGGGCGGGATTCCCGTGGTGAGAGAGGATGATGGCATCCTGCGGGGAGTCGATGCCGTCATTGACAAGGACTTTGCGACAGCGCTCTTAGCGTCGGAAATTCAAGCCGACATTCTCATCATCTCAACAGGCGTACCCAAGGTTTATTTGAATTTTGGCCAGCCCAATGAGAAGGCCTTGGACGAGGTTCATTTGGCTGAACTGAAAGGTTACGTAGGCGAAAACCACTTTGCACCGGGCAGCATGCTGCCTAAGATACAGGCAGTGATCGATTTCTTGGAAAACGGTGGAAAACAAGCCATCATCACTAATCCCGAATCCCTGGAAGAAGCGGTTGCCGGTAAGACGGGAACCCATGTTTATCCCTAAGGTTTAATACGCGCAGAGATACTTTCCGTGGGCAAGGATCTCTGCGCAGACTTAAAGCTTAGGTATAGATATTCAGTAGTATAGGGGCTTCAGGTGAGGACGGTTTTGAAGGAGAGGCAATTATGGGTATCGTGCTGGTTGGCGGGCATATCGTCACCGCCGTGGATTCCTATCAAGCGGATCTTCGCATTGAAGGAGAGCAGATCGTCGCCATCGGTAACGATCTCGAACATCCTGGGGATGAAAGAATCTTGGTGGATGGATGCTTGTTGTTTCCAGGGGGGATTGACCCCCATACTCATTTTGATCTCCCAGTGGGAAATATATCCACTGCAGATGACTTTGAATCGGGTACGAAGGCGGCGATCTTGGGCGGAACAACGACTATCCTGGATTATGCGACCCAGTTTCGCGGGGAGACGCTTAAGGCGGCCACTTTGAATTGGCATCGCAAGGCGGACGGGCGATCCTATACGGACTATGGTTTTCATATGGCGGTCACAGACTGGAACATGCAAGTGGCCCAAGAAATGTCCATGCTCGTTTTGAAGGAAGGGATTATGTCCTTCAAGTTTTACATGGCTTATAAGCATACACTCCAAGTCGATGATGAGTCACTACTTCAGGCTCTGGGGCAAGCCAAAGAATGTGGAGCTTTGGTTTGCGTACACTGCGAGAACGGCGATGTGGTTTATGAGCTGGTTCGGCAAGCCCGTGCCCAGGGACAGACAACGCCTGCTTACCATCCGCTCACACGCCCGGTTGCAGCGGAAAAGGAAGCGACGTCACGGCTGATTGCTTTAGCGGAAATTGCTCAGGCCCCAGTGTATATCGTACATCTGACGAGTGCAGATGCCCTTCAGGTGGTAACGGCGGCCAAACTGCGGGGCACGCCTGTTTATGCGGAAACCTGCCCCCAGTATCTGTTGCTGAATGAAACGTGTTATCAGGCGGAAGGGTTTAATGGGGCAAAATATGTCTTGTCACCGCCACTGCGGTCGCGACAGGATCAGGAATCCTTATGGAGTGGGTTACGTACCGGTCTTTTGGATACCATTGCGACGGATCACTGTGCTTTTAATTTTGTCGGCCACAAGGATTTGGGATTAACCGATTTTAGCCTTATTCCTAATGGAGCGCCTGGTGTGGAGACGCGAATGGGCCTGATGTACACGTATGGAGTTGTTACAGGTAAAATCAGTATCAATCAATTCGTAAATTATACCTCGACACAGGCTGCCAAGCTCTTCGGTTTATTCCCCCGAAAAGGCACCTTGGCGCCCGGCAGTGATGCGGATATTACCGTCTGGGACCCAAACGGTGATTCCGTATTGAGTGCCGAATCGCTGCATCAAGCGGTTGATTACACTCCCTATGAAGGATTTCCACAGAACGGTCAGGTGAAACATGTATTCTTGCGGGGGCGTCAGGTGGTGCGTGAGGGTCAACTCCACGAGTCTCAACCAAGGGGTGTCTACTTATCCCGTAAGTCGCTGCCGCAGAAGAAAGGTTGAGGGAAATGTATAATATTGAGATTAACGGGAACGTCTATGCGATTGGCGAGGATATTAATCTTTTGGAGTTTATGCGGGAGCACTTGCATCTAACATCTGTCAAAAACGGGTGTAGCGAGGGTACATGCGGAGCCTGCACTATTTTAGTCGATGGCAAACCGATGCGGAGCTGTCTGCTGACGACTGCAAAAGTTGCGGGTAAGAAATTAGTCACGTTGGAGGGATTTACGACCTCAGAAAGTGAAGCCTATGCTTGGGCGTTTGCTGAGGCGGGGGCCGTGCAGTGCGGTTTTTGTACACCGGGTATGATTATGAGTGCGCAAGGGCTTATCAGCAAAAATCCGAATCCAACCCCTCAAGATGTGAAACAGGCGATTCGCGGTAATGTTTGCCGCTGCACCGGATATGCGAAGATTGAAGAAGGGATTATGCTGGCAGCCAAGGTTCTGCGCGGGGAAATTCAACCCAAGCCTGACGTTGGGATGAAGGTTGGAGTCGGGAGCAAACCGCAGCGGGTGGATGCCCGTGAGAAGGCCTTGGGTAAGGGTGAATATGTGGATGATATGTTCGTGGAGGGTATGCTCTATGGTGCCGTCCTGCGGACGAAGTATCCTCGGGCGTTGATCCGGGGGATTGATGTAACGGCGGTGCGTGCGTCCTCCGGTGTTGAAGCCGTCATGACGGCCGAAGACATTCCGGGTGAACGTTATCATGGACATATCTTCCATGATTGGCCGGCACTTATAGCGGTGGGTGAGGAAACGCGATATATTGGGGATGCGTTGGTCCTTGTGGCGGCTAAGAGCAAGGAACAAGCTCGTGCCGCTTTGAACTTGGTCAAAGTGGATTATGAAACCTTGGAACCGATGATCACTCCGGCGGCAGCCCTGGCTGCGCATGCACCTAAGATTCATCCGCAAGGAAATGTCTTGAGTAAAACGGTGGTGCATCGCGGTGACGTGGAGAAAGCGCTGGCAGAATCCGCTTATGTTGTAAGTCATGTCTACAAGACTCCCCCTACGGAACATGCGTATCTGGAGCCGGAGAGTGCTTTAGCTATTCCACAAGCCGATGGTGGGATTACGGTTTACATTGGCAGTCAAAGCGTTTATGATGACCAGCATGGAATTATGGCTCATCTGGGCTTGCCTGCTGACAAGGTGCGTGTAATCAGTAAATTGGTGGGAGGAGCCTTCGGGGGCAAAGAGGATTTAAGTGTTCAACACCATGCGGCACTTTTAGCCATGAAGGCTCAAAAACCGGTGAAGCTAACCTTGACCAGGCAGGAAAGCATCATGGTTCATCCTAAACGGCATGCCATGGAACTGGAGGTTACGACGGGGTGTGATCAGGAGGGTAAGCTTGCGGGGATGGTGGCCCATATTGTGGCCGATACAGGCGCCTATGCTTCCTTGGGTTCAGCAGTTTTGCAAAGGGCATGTACGCATGTCGGAGGACCGTATGTTGTGCCGAATGTGGACATTACAGGCTTGGCTGTGTATACGAATAATCCTCCGGCGGGGGCTTTCCGCGGTTTTGGGGTACCGCAGGCTGCTTTTGCCTGTGAGACGAATATGGATCTATTGGCTGAGAAGGTGGGTATTTCTCCCTGGGAAATGCGTTTCCGCAATGCCTTGCAACCCGGTGATGTCAACCCGACCGGACAAATCGCGGATGAGGGGACGGCCGTGAAAGAAACCTTGCTGGCCGTGCGGGAAGCCTACGAAACTCATCCCTATGCCGGTCTGGCAACCGTTATGAAAAACACTGGCATTGGCGTTGGTTTAGAGGATGTGGGCCGTGTGAGGATCAAAGTGCTCAAAGACCGGGTTCTCGTCTTGACCAGTGCGGCCTGTACAGGACAGGGACTGGCGACGATTCTGCTTCAAATTGTCAGTGAGGCGACAGGGTTATCTCCCGAAAGGATCGAGGTTAACCCTCCGGATACCTTCTTAACGCCGGATTCAGGGACGTCGACAGCGTCCAGACAAACGCTGTTTACAGGGGAAGCGGCCCGCCAAGCAGCCTTACAACTACAGCAGGCTTTACATGGTTCGACGTTGGCAGCGTTAGAAGGAAGCGAATACTATGGCGAATACTTTGGGCAGACTGACGCGCTTGAATCAGATAAAGAACATCCTATGAATCATGTCGCCTATAGCTATGCGACGCATGTGGTGCTGCTGAATGAACAGGGCAGGGTGCAGAAGGTGGTGGCAGCTCATGATGTAGGTCGGGCCATTAACCCGCAAGCGGTTGAGGGGCAGATCGAAGGGGGTATTGCTATGGGGTTGGGTTATGCGCTGCGTGAGGATTTCCCACTGCAAAAGGGGATACCGACCGCAAAATTCGGAACGTTAGGACTCATGCGTTCGACGGATATGCCGGAAATGGAGGTTGTGATCGTGGAAAAGAATCCCTCACCCTTGGCGTATGGAGCCAAAGGGGTGGGTGAGATCGCGGACATTCCCGTAGCACCCGCTGTGGCCGCTGCTTATCGTCGTTTCGATGGGAAAGTGCGTCTCACATTACCCCTGCAGGAGACACCTTACAAGAAGTGAGAGAAGGGGTTAATTCAATGAAGAAACTGTTTGAACAACTAAAAGCATATGTTCAAGCCAATCGTTTCGGTGTCTGGGGCATCATCATTGAGAGCACGCAAGCGGATTGTTCAGCCGGGATTAATTTCTTAATGGATGATGGGGGACATGAGTTGCTGGGAACGCTACCGGCACGTGTCCTCGCTGCGTTAACGGATTCCCTAAGTAAGGTAATGGTGAATAGAGAACCACAGTTAGTGACGGTGGTTATGCCTGAGGGCGGATTGAAAGTTTTTTTAGATCCGATTGTGCCTCAGCTGCGTTTGGTGGTTTTGGGGGGTGGGCATATTGCTCTCCCCCTCGTCAAAATGGGAAAGATGTTGGGCTTTCAAGTCACTGTGGTGGATGATCGCCCGGCATTTGCCCATGAGGCACGTTTTCCTGAGGCCGATCGAGTGTTGTGTCAGGATTTCACAACGGCCATTCATCAGCTGGAGGTTGATGCCAATACGTTTGTGATCATCGTGACGCGAGGCCATCGCCATGATAAAATCTGCTTAGTCGAAACATTCAAACAACATCAAGCAGCCTATATTGGCATGATCGGAAGTCGACGCAAGGTTCAGGCTCTCATGCAGGATTTACGGGAAGAAGGCTTTAGTAAGGAGAAGTTAGACTGCGTTTATGCACCCATTGGTCTGG
>JAJZPA010000260.1 GCA_021811425.1 Bacillota bacterium
ACGACGCTCTTCCAGCATTTTAATGGCTTGCTCAGACCGACGACGGGCAATGTGGTATTGAGGGACAAGGAACTGAACCAGTGGGATAACTTAGAGGTTTTCCGCCGTATTGGCTTGGTTTTTCAGGATCCTAATGATCAGTTGTTTGCGGCGAGTGTTTATGATGATGTGTCGTATGGCCCGGTGAATCTCGGTTTGGGTATGGATGAGATTGCTTTTCGTGTAGAGGAAGCCTTGAATCAAGTAGGACTTTGGGATTACCGGGGACGGAGCCTGCACCAACTGAGCTATGGACAGAAAAAGCGGGTGGCTATTGCAGGAATCTTAGCCATGCACCCCGAGGTAATGGTTTTGGATGAACCGACAGCAGGGCTTGATCCGCGTTCCGCGGCAGCACTGATGCGCCTGCTGAAGTCTCTCCAGACAGACCATGGGTTAACTGTAATTCTTTCTACACATGATGTTGACATTGTGCCGATCTATGCGGATCGGGTTTACATCATGCAGGAAGGCCGAATGCTCAAGGAAGGCACTCCAGCCGACGTGTTTCAGGATCCAAAAGAAGTGAGACGAGCTTTCTTGCGGTTGCCGCGCATTGCCCACCTTTGGGAAGTGCTAAGAGCAAAGGAAGGATTGGTGTCTGAACAAAACCCCTTAACGATTCGTGAAGCGAGAAAGGCATTCCGAGTGCACAATTCCTAGGTAAACCCTCGCCCGAGTAAGAGGTATTCTTCTCGAACAAAAGCTAAGCACTCATATTGAGTAATAGGTTAAACGTATATTAAGTAATAATTTAAACACTTAATGTCAAAAACGTAACAGTATTGTCGGGAGTAATTAGCTCCTTTATACGATAATTCTCCGTGACGAAAAGTCTGGTTTTGAACGGAATTGCAGCAAGATTTAGATGGGAAGGCAGAGTTATGATCGTTGTTCTTGGAGAAACCGCAGCAGCCCGCGAAATGATTAATCGCTTAAGTGCGCTGCGCGCGGAAACAGTTAGGGCGGACGTGAGAGAATCAGTCGTATACATTTGGCGAGTAACAGGCGAACTTGTTGAAAGGATGCCTTTGGCTATGTTATTCATTTGGTTAGCCAACCAAGCGTGCGTTGCGGTGGTGGAGGCTAGCCATCCTTCGTGCAGCCAATCTTTTCAGCCCTTTCGCTCCTGGTGTCAAGAATTGGGTGTACCGTTCATTCGCCTGGAGCGGTCGGAAACAAAAGTTCCCGTGAATCCTCTGGTTCATGCGGTGGCGGATTGGGAGGAAGCCCTTTCCGCCTTGGAACGCTTGGCCGATGATAAAGATTTCAGCAGACAGAGCCCGTTTGCCGTTTTTGTGACGACCGGAAGCCACCGACTTGAGAGTCTGGTTAGCGCCCCGTTTGCCCGGGGCGTTCGCTGGGTGGTTCGCGTCCTCCCTGAAGGGCGATTGGTTCAGAAATGTCAGGACTTAGGCATTTCTTCTAAGGATATTGTCGCTATGCAAGGGCCTTTTTCGAAAGAGTTAAATCGAGTCCTTTTTAAAACTTACGGAGCAGATGTTCTTCTCACACGCGACAGCGGCCCGGCTGGCGGTACGGATACGAAAATATCTGCGGCCCTCGCCTTGGGCATGGATATTGTTTTGCTTAAACGGCTCCGTCCGGAAGCGGATCTAACGATTCCGGCGGCACATAGCGTCAACGAAGTTATGAATTGGCTGCATAAAGTGACCCATATTCCGTTGTCATCCTTCTAATGGAGCAGTGTTCCGGTAACATGAAGGTCGCATTAGAAAAAAGTCATTGAAATTTAGTTTAGGCTTACGAAAGAAGCAGGAATAATAACACAATTGGCGAAATACCTTTAAAAAGTGTAGTGGGGCTTGAAGGCATGGCAATTTTTGTATCGATCGGGAACCCAACACAATTGCACGTAAAATTTGATTACTCGCCTGAGCTTGTCAAGAAAATCAGACAAATCAGCAGGCATTGGAATCCCGAAGGAAGGTATTGGATTGTTGAACATAATCAGGCTACCCTAAAGTGCATGTTTGAACTATTTGCCGATGAAGAACTTATTTGTACAGATGAGATTCTAAAGCTTTCTTTTGATGGTTACCAAAAGGCCCGGACTGAGATGGAGGGTCTGCTTCGAACGGTGGAGGAAGGACTGAAACTCAAGGGTTATAGTGCTCATACTATCGTGGCGTATCTGGGACATATCAAAAGGTTTGCCGCTTATCATCATTTGGATTTAAATGCTGATGATACTTTCGCCACTTCTCTTGCTACAATTGACACGAGGAACTTACAGTTATATTTGTTGCATCTCCTCGAGCAGGAGCAACGATCCCATGCCTATGTAAATCAGGCCATCAGTGCGATAAGGTTTTTGTTTCGTTATACCCTGCAGAGACCGTATATTGAAATGAGTGTACCCAGACCTAAACATGAAAAGAAATTACCAGATGTATTAGCACGTGATGAGGTGTTACAAATCCTGCGTAACGTGGATAATATTAAACATAGAGCGTTGCTCATGGTTACGTACTCTGCAGGTTTAAGGGTGGGTGAAGTCGTACGGCTGCGTCTGGAGGATATCGACAGTCAACGGATGATGCTCCATGTACGGCAAGGAAAAGGACGTAAAGACAGATACTCGATTTTATCAAAGGTTGCATTGAAGGTTTTGCGCGAGTACGCGAAATTGTATAAGCTTAAGGATTGGCTTTTTCCCGGCGAAAAACCCGGAACCCATCTGAGCGAACGTTCGGCTGAGAAGATCTTCAAAAAAGCATGTCAGAAAGCCGGAATTCTAAAGCCGGTATCGATCCACTCCCTGAGGCATTCGTTCGCCACGCATCTTCTGGAGAGCGGAACCGATCTTCGGTATATTCAGGAACTACTGGGGCATAAAAGTTCTAAGACAACAGAAATTTATACCCACGTAAGCGACAATAATCTGCGCCACATTTGCAGTCCGCTGGACACGGAATAGCTGTTGTCTGATCAGGCAATAAAGGATATTTATACGAAACAACATACGGATAATCCAAGACTATGATAGTTATATACGAAACTCGGGGCGGATATGAGACGTTATATGACACTTGGCCATACCTGGGAG
>JAJZPA010000054.1 GCA_021811425.1 Bacillota bacterium
TTTCCCAAGTCATGTCGTTACATCCTTTCTCTGGAGCTACCCCTAATGCTCCAAATAATCCCTCTTAATCCTTTATTTAGGGTTTACTGCTATATTATATGGAACTCTTGGTTTCTTGGTCACTCTGTCTACATTGCCACGTCCGGCAACATAGACTGTAGCCAAAGGACTTTTTAGGGGGGAAATCATGAGAATCGTCATCCCTGTACTCAGTTTGGAAACCGGGGGTGGAGCCCGGTTTTTATACCAATTGGCTAATGCTCTTGCCGATAGAGGCCATAGCGTTGAAATTGTAATTCCCCAGCAGGCCGTCATCGCTTGGCCGATTCGAGTCAAAGTACGCCGGGTCCAAGAATTAACAGCCCGCTCAATGCCCCCAGGCGACTTTATACTACCCAACTTCTACCCTACGGTGATGCCTGCCTGGGAATCAAAAAAAGGCCGAGTCGTCCGCCTCAGCCTGGTTTATGAGCCTCTAATCCTTCTGGATGTGGCCGAAACTGCGAAGAACACCTATCTGATTAACGCCCCGATCATGACTATCTCCCAATGGCAGCGGCAAATCATTTTGCAACAACTCGGCCGCAACAGCACCGTTATTCAGGGAGGAGTTGACGGCCTTATCTTTCACCTTTACCCTAAACTATCCCTGCAAACCGGTCGAAAAACCATTTTCTATATCGTACGCGGCCCCGGATACACCTGGAAAGGGAAGGACGACTTTTTCCAAGCGTGTTATCGCGTAAAACAACGATTTTCCAACTTTGACATCGTTGTCGTAACACCAGAAGCAATGCCCTTTGATAGTCCCATTCCCTACGTTGTGAAGACGGCTCAAACCGATCAGGAGCTTGCCCGTCTTTATGCTCAAGCAGATGTTTTCGTTTACACGTCTTACTACGAAGCTTTCGGTCTCCCTCCTTTAGAAGCCATGGCCTGCCGTACGGCCGTAGTAACAACCGATTGTGGCGGCAACAGGGATTACACGAAACCGGGCGAAAACTGTTTGCTCGTTCCACCCAGTGATATTGAGCAATTGACTGAAGCCATTTACGACCTTTTAATCAATCAAGCGAAGCGCGAACACCTGGCAAACAACGGACATCTTTTTGCCCAAACCTGGACATGGCAAAAGACCGCCGAGCAGGTAGAGCGTTTCTTACGTTCACTTCATCGCAGTTCATAATTTCTGGCAGTCTGATCGGCCGCCATTTTTTGTCTTAGAGTTTCTGAGTACCTAGTGAGCTCGTTTGGGCATTTTTAATGGTGATAACAGGTGACTTTTAACGTACTGGTATACAGCTCCAAATATCTGGGTGCTAGCTTAGGCCATTCCAATGAGGCCGCCCGGTTCATGGCATTTTGAGCCAACGTGCGCATAAGCTGAGGATTCTCAAACGCTCTTACAATCCCCTGGGCTAACGCTTCAATGTTGCCTGCCGGGAAGGTCAAAGCATATGAGGGTGTCGCCAATTCCCCTAAGGCGGCCGCGTTGGACGCGAGCAATGGTATCCCGACGGTCATGCCCTCCAGTGCCACTAAGCCGAACGATTCGCGGTGGCTTGGCACGACCAGTAACGCGGATTTAGCCATCCACTCGGCAATCTTGTCGAGTCGCTCTTCCCATCCATGAAAACGCACCTGCGAACCAAGATGCACTAAATTTTCCAGGTGCCGTTCGTAATCCGTAGTTCCCTTACCCACGATATCCAAAGGAAACCGCTTTCCTTGCATCTTAAGCAGACGCAAGGCTTTGAGCAGGTCCTCAATTCCCTTATATTCAATTAACCGCCCGACATAAAGCAGTGTATTTGAACGCCCTCCCTGCCAATGGATTCCACTCGGGCGAGTACCTATGGGTAAAACCACCACCCGTGGCATTAACCACGGATACCACTTGAGCATATGTTGGCGTTCGCTTTCACTTAAGAGATGGATCCGTTGGGAGCGGGCCAGCAGTTCTTCCTGAACTTCAAACTGCACTTGGAGTTCGGGTCTTTGATCATTGCCCAACTCTACGCGGAGTAGCGATGAAACGGAATAAAGCAAAGGAATTCCATTCTTACAAACTCTGTAGGCTAGCGCAGCAAAATTTGAAGCACAAATATGAACCAAATCCCATCCCGTCGCTAACTCAGGGAATTCATCCAGAAGAACAAATTCATTCACCAAGCCGAGGTTGCCAAAATAACGTTCATTGCGAGGCAACCACAAGACCTTCAAGTTTTTCCCGTAGACATCCCACCCCGGAGCACTCCTGGTACGCTCAGGTACGACGACGACTTGTTCCACACCCTGCTCCACCAGCCTGTGTACCATGCCTGTGACCATTGTGCCTGCACCGCCAAACCGCTCCCTTGTAAATTCGTTCGTTAAACATAAGACTTTCACTCGGTACTCCTCCGAATCCAGACCGTAACAGCCCATTCCCCAGTGAACTCGTTTAACTCAAAGCCTTGAGCGTTCTTCCCTAGCTAGCTTAGAATATGAAACCCTGAGACAATGCGTGTATTTTACCATTTCTACCCCCAGAACATACGCTGATATCAGGTGAGCAATGCTCCATGGGGAGCATCTCGGACATCGATCAAAACGTTAGGAGGTTGAAGATGCCCACTATTATTTATCCTCCCTCGATCCCCTGGAACTGGATGTTTCAACGCCCCCAGCAGTTGCTGAGTCAATTGGCTGGTTTGGGTTATACCATTTTATATGAAGATCTCGGACATTTCTCAAGCCCCACTGTCAAAAAACTCTCCAGTACTTTTAACCTCTGCCAAGGTATCCCCGCCTTGAATCTGCCCCACGCTAGACCCCGGATTCTCTGGTTAACCGTACCTTCACACGTTGGGCTCATCCAGCAATATCACCCCGACCTTGTCATTTATGACGCCGTGGATGAACCCAAGGATGAGTTCGCCAGCTGGGCCCCCTATTATCCCCTGATCGTCGAGAAAGCCGATCTCCTCTTTGCCAGTGCCCACAGCATCCATGAACACCTTTCTGCCTTCCATCCCCACGTGCACCTCATTCCCAATGGCGTGGACTTCGAGCACTTTTCCTCCCCGCGACTCCCCCGGCCAGCCGATCTGCCCAGTGGAAAACCGCTCATCGGCTACAGTGGAGCCATTGCTCCCTGGGTAGACTGGGATCTATTAACGAATGCGATTCGGCAGAATCGAGACCTGAATTTCGTTTTTATGGGAGCATTTTTTCAAATGACAAAATTCCCTTTAAAAGAAGCTAATGTTTTCTATCTGGGCCTTAAATCCTACAACAAACTCCCCTCTTACCTTCATCGCTTGAATATGGGGCTCATCCCTTTCCGGCTCACGGAAATGACGAAGGGGTGCAATCCCATCAAACTTTACGAATACTATGCTACCGGCCTTCCCGTGCTCGGTACTCCCCTGCCAGAACTCCTAGCTGTCCCCAAGATCCATTTAGAAAGTGATCCGCACCGATTTTCCCTACGCCTACGCCAGCTCCTAACCATCGAGGATAATGGGAAAACAGAAAGGCTCGTTTTCGCCCAAGCCAACGCTTGGACGAACCGTGCTAATCATATAGACCAAATACTTACCGAAATGCTCAATCTTAAGGGCTTATTCGCACTGTAACACCCCGTTTTAGCTTTGAATAAGATACCATGAAAGTTCCGCCAATCCATAACACGCTACTACACTAAAGGGGGGAAAACGCAAATGCTTTTTGAAACCCACGCCTGGGTCACCCTTGACAACGCCGTCGCTGTCTACAACGTCTACAGCGACGAGTTGGTCGCCACCATCCCGGTAGGCGTTGCACCTTATTTCCCTAAGCGCACGCCGGATGGAACGAAGGTTTTGGTGCCCAACTTTGGCTCCAACACCGTCTCTGTCGTCTGCACAGCCACAAACAGGGTCTTGGCCACCATCCCGGTGGGTATCGCCCCAACTGCGGTCGATATTGACCCAACGAGCACGACCGCTTATGTTACCAACTCTGGAAGCGGAACGGTCTCAGTCATCAGCATTCCGACGGACAGCGTCGTAGGAACGATCTCCGTCGGCACAGGCCCGGTGGATGTTCACGTTGCCCGTGACGGCAGCCGAGTCTATGTTACCAACGGTGGCAGCAACACGGTCTCTGTAATCGATCCGACGACCAACACGGTCATCCAAACGATCAGTACGGGAACCTCCCCCAATGGCTTGACCACCAGCCTCGACAACAGCAAACTTTTCGTGGTCAACAGCGGCAGCAACAACGTCAGCGTCTTCAACACGACAACTTATGCCCTCTTAACGACGATTCCCGTGGGCACGGCCCCGCAGAAGATTGCTGCCAATCCGGTAAATCCTCTTTATCTTTATGTCAGCAATTTCGGTTCCAACAGCGTCAGTGTCATTTCCACAACGACCCTCAGTGTCGTGGCTACGGTACCTGTCGGCATAGGGCCACGCGGCCTTGCCGTAACCGGAGATGGAACGCAGGTCTGGGTCGCGAATGAAGGCGACAGCTCCCTGAGCATCATCAGTACCGCAACCAATACCATCGCGGCTGCGATTCCTACCGCTTTCCCACCCCGTGGTGTAACGGTTGGCCGTGTCGGCTCCGCGCTTTCGCCCGGTGAACCCATTGATCTAACGGATCCTTATCAACTCGAGGAGGTCACCGAATCGGTCTGCGTCATCGTGGAAAAAGTCTACGCGAGCTGTCAACAGCGGGAGTGCTTCCCGACCATCACCATTTCGCTGCCTACCGGAACCCCGCCCTTCACCTTTGTGAGCTTGACGTTTGCGAATGGTGTGATCGTGCCTGGCAGCATTCTCATTACCCCGATTCCATCCAGGCCCAATTTCTCCAGGGCTCAATTCACGATTCAAATTCCGTACACGCTAACCCTACGGGATGCAACGGGTGCCATCTTCACGATTCCAGGTACTTTGCCGGATATCACGAAAGACATCGTCCTCTACTTCCCGCCGACTCGACCGGAATTTGACCTCAACCTGAGGGTCGAAACCCGAAGTGAACTGCTCGCAAGCCCGCTCTTCACCGCTACCTCGGTTGAAATTGCGGTCGGCAGCTTCGTGGTCAGCAAAGTCACCGGCTTGGTTCAGCTCCTCGTCCCGTCCTTTGGCTACTGCCCAGAGCCTCCGGTCTGCGAAGAGTTCCCAGTCGGCCCCTCCAATCCTTGTGTTACCTTCTTCGATACCTCCCTTACCCCATTTCCATCCGACTTCTTCCCTCCGCAGCTTGACAACTGCTAATTACCCTATTCCTGAGGGTGGGCAGGCAACCCCCGCCCCCAGATTTTGGGTCTCCGTCCCCTTGGGAACTTCCCTAAGACAAAAAGAGAGAGCTGTTTTTCACGGCAGCCCTCTCTTACACCTTATTCAGGTTCGCGATACGTGATAAAAAGGATGTGATTTTCATGCTGGCCCCGAAGCGCATGGCGCCTATCCCCTTGTTCTTTCTCTATAAAGACCATCAATATTACCTGCAGGTCAGTGCTCTAGGCGTCTCACTCTATGCACGAGGGGAGACAAAACCTCTTTATCAACTGCAAGAACCAATCCTTCTGGCTCACGGAAACGCGGGCAACCATCAGACGATTCATCTGGCAATCCTCAAAGCCAACGGTGAACTCTGTTATGTCCTCATCCCCCAAGGCGGAACCCCACAAACCAATGTCCTGACCCAACTCGATGTTCGGTCAACAAAATATCGTCGCCTCATCCTGCTTCCGCGCGGGGAGATGGTACATATCTTCTACGCCTATGCCCATCAGAGCATCCCCGAACTCTGGTATATCGAGCACCGCCTCTGGACGGGCAAAGCCTGGCAGAGCATGCGTTTAGGGGAGATCGTCCACCCACGCTCCCCCCTCTACCATGTCGCCTTAGACAGCCAGGGAAACATCCATTATCTCGGGATGACCTTCCAAGGACGCCAGTCTCTCCTCATTCAAAACCGCTTTCACGGAACCTTCTACCTCTGGGGAAACCCTGTGCAAACTCTGACCATCCCCAAAGAGATCGTGGACATGGCTGCGATTCTTACCCCGGACAATACCCATCACCTCTTTTTGGCCGCCAAAGACCAAAACGGTTTCGAAATCCACTGGGCGAAGCGCTTCAACGCCCAGGAGATTTCTGGGCAATGGCAAATGTCCTCCGCCCCCATAAAATCCGTTCCCGGCCCTTGGGGAAGCATGGGTAGTATGGAGCTGTTCGGGAACCTCTGGCTGCTCATCAAAGCCGATCAAGAATACCTTCTACGTCACGAAGGGGACATCTGGCGCCAAACTGCGAATCAAGTTCGTCACAAACCGTTGGAATTGATCCGACTGGAAGATAAAAGTTTCTACCAGGCAGCCTGGCTCGAAGATGGTGTTGAACCTTTCGCTCCTCTCTTCCACCAACAACTCGGGCTCACGCCAAAATGGATCCGCCCGGAATTTCCTCATCCCCAGCCTGTAACCGCTGCACTCGCAATTCCAGAGCACTACCTCAATCGCGAGATTGTCGAAACTCCTGTCCCCGGCAAAGCCGCGCCGCAGGACGTGCAAGACCCTGCGGTTGGCACATCTGACCAAGGCTCTCGGGATCCTCTAAGTCAAGCCATCGAACCGCTTCTTGAACGTCTCTCTGCCATTGAAGACACCTTGCATGCGGCTGCCCGCCAAATCGAGAGTCTAGAGCAAGACAACACCCATCTCGAAGAACGTCAAACCAACCAGTCAACCCTAGTTCAGGAGTTACAGGGACAGTATCAAGCCGAGATTCAAGCCCTTACAGCGCATTACCAGTCTGACATTGAGGAACTTTCAACACGTTACGAATCTCAGATCATGGAACTAAAAAAAGAACAGGCAGCCCTGCGCTTACTCGAAGATGCCATAACGCAACACGAAGAGAAAGGATTTTGGAACAGATGGTTCAAGTAACACCTCAAACCAATATCGGCGAACTCCTCTCCTTCCACCCTGAAACCGGACCCACCTTCCGCAAATTCAACATTCCCGTCTATGGCTGAGGGGCTAAAGCCTATCTCATCATGAGCGTTGAGCAGGCTGCTCAACGTCATCACCTCAACACCGCCTCCCTTGTCCAGGCTCTGCAAGTCGCCATCTGGCGAAAACTTGGGACATCACCCCGATGAAAATTCTCTTTCTCAATGATGCCCCCCTCATCACCTACGGGTTCGCTTCTGGCTTGGCACCAGGTGACGAATTTCGCATCCTCCCGGTGCGGCTTCCCGACTGGGAAAGCCGTTTGCGAAACCTCATTTTATCTTGGCGTCCGGACTTCGCCTTTGCCGATGGCGTCTCCATCTCAACCATAGCTCGCAAACTCTTTGCCTTTTTAAAGAGCCGCAACATCCCCTTAGTCTATTGGGCCATTGACGATCCGCCAGACTTCCCGAATATGTCCCTGCCGCTTGCACGGGGAGCGGCCTTAACCCTCACCCCCGCTGCAGAATGCCTTCCCCGTTACCAAAAACAGCGGGTCAATGCCCGCTTCTTGCACTTTGCCTGTAATCCTTCCTTTCATCACCCAACCTCTCCCTCGGTTCGCTTTGCCAGTGACTTTCTCCTCGTGGGGAATTATTACACCTCCTACCCGCAGCGCAAGATTGGTCTTGAGATTCTGCTTACCCCTCTTCTTGCCTCAGACTATACGCTCCAAGTTTACGGAAATGAACACTGGCTTCAGAATACGGATCACTACCAGTTACCCGATGGGATCTACAAAGGTTACCTCCCTTATGCCGAGCTTCCGACCGCCTATTCCTCGGCCAAGATCGTGCTGGGGATCAACTCCGTGATCGGCTCTCCGACCATGATGAGCATGCGCATCTTCGAAGCCTTAGGCTGTGGTGCATTTTGCCTTACACACCATTCCCCTGCTATCGAACGTTACTTCCGCAACCACGAACACCTCGTCTGGAGCCGCAATCCGGACGAAACCCCAGAACTTGCCCATTATTACCTGGTTCGGAAGGATCTGCGCCAAAAAATTGCCCGCCAAGGGCAAGCGGAAGTTTACCGCCTGCACACTTACACCCACCGGATTGAATCGCTGCGGGGGTATCTGGAACAGCTTTCTTGATAAAGGAGCGCCATTATGAAAGTCCTATTCCAAATCCGCCCAGATTATCTGCAAAACCCGGCTGGAGACACGGTACAGATCGTGTCCACCGGACGCGCATTAAAAGCCATAGGAGTCGATGTCGCCCTCTCGACCGATCCCAATGTCCTCCTTGCAGATTATGACCTCGTTCACATTTTCAACCTAACTCGAATCAAAGAAACCTACATGTACTTTCTCAATGCCCAAAAACAAAAGAAAAAGATCGTCGTTTCTCCGATCTATTGGAATCCTGGGACTTTCCTTCATCGGCAAGAAGCCAAGCCCCAGGACTTAGCCTCCTGGAAGTTCACCCAGCCAATGCGGGCCCGGGTTGTCCGAGAATGTGATCTCCTACTCCCGAACAGTCATTTGGAAATCGATAACTTATCAGGAGATTTTCCGGAGCATGCCCCTTGTGAAGTGATCCCCAATGGCTTTCCCGACCGCTTTATCGGAATAGGCCCTGAAGCCTTGCACCAGCGTTTTCCGACATTACCGCAAGACTTCGTCCTCTGCGTGGCCCGCATCTCCCCGCGCAAAAACCAACTCCCGCTGGCCAAAGCCTGCAAGGAATTGAATCTTCCTCTCGTTCTCGCCGGGCCGGTGAATGACCGTCCTTATTTCAACCTCATCCGTTCTTTCGACCATGTGATCTACCTGGGCACGCTGCAAGGCGAAATTCTGGCCTCCGCCTATGCAGCGGCTAAGATCCATGCCCTTCCCAGTTGGTTCGAAACGCCTGGGCTTTCCAGCCTGGAAGCGGCCGCCTGCGGAACCGTCGTCCTCAGCACAGACCAAGGGAGCCCCCGTGAATACTTTCAGGATATGGCCGTGTATGTCCGGCCAGAAGCGGATGGCATCTTGCGCCAAGGATTGGAAGCAGCTCTCAGTGCCTCACCCCTACCTTTAATGCAGCATGTCCACGCCAATTACCCCTGGTCTAAGGTCGCCCAATTAACCCTTGAGGCTTATGCAAGTATGGTATAAAGAAAACTTGGCTGGCGCCAAGCCTTACGGCGCTTTGCCATCCATGGCAGCGCTCTAATCTCAAACGTCCTGTTTGAGTCGGCGAAGGCGGCCGCCTAGTTGCACTTATGCCACCCGAAATTACTTTCTGATTGGTATAAAAAAGAGAGCATCCGCTCTCTTAATTCGATCGGTATAATCTCATGCGCTAGACTGGATCGCTTCGAATTACTCCATTTATTACAAATCACCTTAGGCCTGCCCTTGGAAGAAAATGTTTAAGGTGACAGCACTCGCGGCATTGACCGCACTGTAATAGAGCCGGGAATATTTTAAAAATATCGAAGAGACAAACGTCGCCAACCCGTTTTGGTTAATGGTTACATTCCCTGTCGGATCATCCTGCCATGTTGCAGCATTCGGGCTGAGCTGAAGTTTAACCAGGGCCTGGGCACCAGTGACCGTCGCACTGTTCACCACACTGAGGGTCCAAGTCTTTAGCCCGAGCACCGTGTAAGCGGTATCCGGCGTCCCGGTCGTATCAATGATATTGGCCCTTATGGTCGATACATCAGTGGTTCCAAGGTCGGAAACCACGGTTCCTGTGACCAACAACCCACCCGTTGGGGGCGTAATAGAAAGTCCTGAAGCCGGTGCCGTAACCGTCAAACCATTCGCAGGGGCCGTAACGGCCAGTCCCGTGGAAGTGATGCTTAACCCATTCGTCGGGGGAGTTATCGCCAGACCGCCTGTGGGTGGGGTGATCGCCAGGCCGCCTGTCGGTGGGGTTATGGCCAAACCTGATGCCGGGGCAGTCACAGTCAGCCCATTCGCCGGAGCCGTAACGGCCAAGCCCGTGGAAGTGATACTCAAACCGGCCGTCGGCGGGGTTATCGAGAGGCCGCCTGTCGGTGGAGTTATGGCCAAACCGTTCAGCGGAGCGGTAATGGCAAGCCCCTGTGATGTGATCCCTAAATTCCCAGCCGTGTCCGCCGTAATTGCAACGTTGTTGCCGCCGAAGATCTTGATGCGCGCTTGATCAGGAACGTCTTGAAAAATTTTAAAATTTGGCATTCTGTCTTTCCTTCCTCCTCACATAAGCCATTTGCTTAAAAGCTCCTTGAGACACAATGGTCTTAACTTAATAAATCTGTATGATTTTTGACTCCGATCGACAAGTTGATCGTTTAAGCCTCTGATTATGATATCTTATTCGCGGAATGTCCAGATTGACATCTCTAGTCCCATCTTTTTCAGCACCATCTTAAGTGTCAGGCCGTCTTTTTTCTTCATATAGTACTTACAGGCAAATAAACACAAGGGGTAATTCAGACTTATGGAGAAAAAGATCAGTCTTTGTATGGTGGTCAAAGATGAAGCGAAGCAACTTGGCCGCTGTCTTAAAAGCGTCCAAGGCGTTGTGCAGGAGATAATTGTTATCGACACAGGTTCAACCGATACGACCCGGGAAATTGCCGCGAGTTTCGGGGCCTTGGTTAAAAGTTTTCCTTGGAATGACGATTTCAGCGCGGCCCGCAATGCTTCCCTCGCCTT
This sequence comes from Bacillota bacterium, assembly GCA_021811425.1. Classification (GTDB taxonomy): domain Bacteria; phylum Bacillota; class Desulfitobacteriia; order Desulfitobacteriales; family Desulfitobacteriaceae; genus JAJZPA01. Next base: position 10,641 of record JAJZPA010000054.1, read on the forward strand.
GGCGTCAGGCGAGTGGATACTCTTTCTCGATGCGGATGAGGAATTATCCCTGGCGGACAGTGGAGCCCTGGATCAGATCACGGCTCAAGAGGAAGCAGACGGCTATTTCATCAAAATTATCAATTACGTAGGTAATACCGGCTGGACAGAAACTTGCCCGGATCTTGTCTTTCGTCTTTTCCGTCATCGCCCGGACTATCACTTTCGGGGAGCCGTTCATGAGCAAATCACGGGCGTCATTCTGGAGCACAATGATCAAGCCAAATTCCAAATCGCTGATGGTGTGGAAATCATTCATTACGGGTATTTAGACGAAGTCATTCAAGAAAAGGATAAGAAGAAGCGTAATCTTAGCCTGATTGAAAAGGAACTCAGCCGCTCGCCCGAAGACCGCTTGCTCAGGTATCATTACGGGGTTGAGCTTTTCCGGGCCGAAAGATACCTTGAGGCCGCACAGGAGTTGACCACTGCGGCTAACGGAATTGATCCAAACACGATCTACTTGCCCAAGCTTTTACGCTATATTGTCATAGCGCATCAGAATTCCGGGCATCCTGGAGAAGGACTCGAAGTGGCCGGTCTTGGCCTGCAACTTTTTCCCGATTATGCTGATCTCTATTATTATGCAGGGCTTTTGTCCCTGGAACTAAAGCACTATGGCCGGGCGCAGGAATTCCTGGAAAAAGCCTCTGCTATGCCTGAACAGCCGCCCCAATATGCCTCTTTTTCCGGAGTCCGCAGCTTCCGCTGTTACTATCATCTGGCGGTGATTGCTGAAACTTTCCTGGATGAGGAACAAGCTTTGAAATTCTACCTCGCAGCCTTGCAGAATAATCCCGATTTTACCCCAGCCCTGGAGAACATTGTCCGCATCCTTAAACCACGGGAAGATCCGGTCTACGCCAAAGCTTGCCTGGACAAAACTTTTGTTCTGGACACCGTCAAGGCCCGGCACACCGTGGCTGAGATGTGTTTCCGCCAAAATGCCTATAGCTTAGCCCTGCAGTATTGGCAAGATTCAGATGCTTTAGGGAAAAATATCCAAAGTCTTATCCCTATGGCCGATGAATTAGGGCTCCGGCAGGCAATCTGTCTGATTCAGGCCGAACGCTATTTTGAAGCTTTTAAAATCCTCAATGGTTTTATGCCCGACCATTCCCTTTATCCTTTAGCTAAACTGAATACACTCCTCGCTTTCCGACTCTTGGGCAACATGAGGAAAGTCCGTTCAACCATGGCTGAACTCCGCCTTCTGGGGCTTTCCGAAGATACGGAAAAAGTTCTCACCCTCATTTCCACTCCTGATTCCGCACTCACTCCTGAACCAACCCTGCCTAAATGGGATCCCCTATCGCCATCAACACCTTACCCGTTTCAACCCAATATTCCACCCCTCCTGGGCAACCCGTCAGGAATGACGTTAGGGTCAGATGGCGTAGCACTCCTCATCGATGTCCTCCAACGCTTGCTGGCCTTGAACAAACCCAATCTGGTTTTTGCCCTGCTGAGCGCCGTGAACCTTGAGACCCTCGCGCAACACGGATTAAACTTCGCCCAGGTTTTCCTCGCGCATGGTTTTAAGGTAAAGGCGGATTATCTTCTGCAATCTTACCTAGCCAGATCCCAGGATGAGGGAAGTGCCGAAGCTTGTTTCTTGCTCGCTGAGATTTACCGGGAAACTGATCGTTTCTCCGAGGCCGAGGGCTATTATCGCCACGCCTTGGCCTATGAACCCTCTGTGCCTAAATACTACCTCCGGCTGAATGACCTTTATTCCACTCATGCACTCAATCCGAGACTCTGAGGTAGGAAAATGGTGACAGAATGAGGTTAGTGGGGGCACGGAAGAGAAGGAGGATCTTTGTCCATGAACACGATTAGCCTTACGATGATTGTGAAAAATGAAGCTTCCTATCTTGCCGCTTGTTTGACAAGTGTGAAAGAAAAAGTGGATGAAATCATCATCGTCGATACCGGATCAACCGATGGGACATTAGAGCTAGCCCATGCTTATGCCGACCAGGTCTACTCCTACACTTGGGAAGGGGATTTTAGCGCAGCCCGCAATTTCGCCATAACCAAGGCCACCGGAGACTGGATACTCTCCCTCGATGCCGATGAAGAACTAATTTTCCCTGGCCGTGTACCCGTTAGGGATCTGCGTGAGCTTACAGCCCAGGATGCATCTATAGAGGCCTATCTGTTGCCCCTCGACAACCCCACATCCATGCATGGAGCCAATCGGTTCTATGTACTCAGGCTTTTTCGCAATAACGGGCATTACCGTTATATCGGAAGAATTCACGAGCAAGTAACCGTTGCAAACCAGGGGGTCGTTGGGATCGCCCACACACCCCTTATTTCCCACAAGCTTCTCCCTCTGCAGGAACGCAATCGCAAACGGGGACGAAACCTCACTGTTTTGCAAGAGTCTCTCAGAGAAGAACCAGAGAACTATTTTCTTAAGTACTACCTGGGAGTGGAATGGCTAATGCTTGCCCAACCTGCCCGGGCTCTCTCCTATTTACAATCAGCTTATAAAAATTTAACTGACGATCATCTGCTGTTCCGTGCCCCAGCGTTGCGGTATCTCGTCCTCTGTTTGCAAACGTTGGGCCAGCTTGATGAAGGAATCTGCCTCTGCCTGGAGGCCGCTGAGCATTACCCGGAATTTACCGATGTTTATTACCTGGGTGGCGTATTGTTGGAAGAAAAGCAAGCGTATGGCCCAGCCATCAAATGGTTTAAAACCGCCCTTGAATGTGGCACTCCCCCTGCCCTCTTCAGTCACTTGCAGGGCTCTGGCAGCTTTCTAGCCTGGTACCACCTGGGTTACTGCCAAAGCTGCCTGGGACAGAGGGCAGCAGCCCAGCAGGCCTACGTTCAGGCTCTTCGTGCCAATCCCCAATACCCTTACCCTATTTACGGCCTAATTCAGAGTTTAGAAGAGATGCACGGTGCGGCCCATACTCTGCAGCAGATAATAGACCACGGATTCCTCCAGGCTGGGGACCCGGATTCAGGTCTGAGCAACTCCGCTCTACCTTTAGCCGCAGCGGAATATTTCTTTGCCTCCGGGCACCCGGACCTGGCCCGCCGCTGTCTGGAGGAGGGTTTGGTTGACGAAGAAGTCCTCTTTTATCGGGCCAAATATAGCATCTTCTCCGGCCATCTCCGCTTAGGACTCAATGGCCTGGATAGTCTCAAGCCGGAAAGCAAATTTGCGTCCCAAGCCAAGTTTTACCGGACAGTGGCTCTTCTCCTCCTCGGTCAATTTCCCTTGGCCAGGGCCCAGGCTTTCGAATTATGGCAAGACCAGGCAACTCGCCCTCAAGCCCACCTTTTTTACCGCCTGATGCACCTCATGGAGAAGGGAATCCCTACGCTTCCCGGGCCAAGCATAATCTCTCCTGGGCAAACGATCCGTGAGGTCGATCTTCTACCTCTCAGCCTGGATTACTTGAGCGAAGGTAGCTGTTTTCAGCCTGCTCCTTTAGAAACAACTCTCATATCGCGCTATATCAAGTCCTTGGAAACGTTGGTCAAAAATGTCTCGCCAGAGGGACGCTCAAGATTACTGCAGTTCTACCAAAGTAAATCTGAAGAGGTGCAAAACCGCTGTCAGGCAAGATTTGGCAAGGTGGGAAACGTATGATGAAGAGCGATATCGACGTAGAACAACACGCAAACGTGAATGACGCTAAAATACCCAGCGTAAGCCTGTGTCTAATCGCCAAAGACGAAGAGGAATCCCTGCCGGACTGTCTCGCAAGCGTCCGGCATCTCGTGGCTGAAATGATTGTCGTCGATACCGGCTCCCAGGACGGAACCGCTCAGGCCGCTTTTAAATCCGGTGCCCGGGTCTTGCCCTTTGCTTGGTCCGGGGACTTCAGCTCCGCCAGAAACTTTGCCCTCTCCCAGGTCAACTCTGACTGGATCCTCATCCTTGATGCGGATGAGAGATTGGAACCGGTTGATCCGGAAACCTTTTCCCGGCTCTTAGCCAACGATAAAGTGGAAGGATACTACCTTGAAATCAAAAACCATCTCGCCCCTGGACAATCCTCCTGGGACAAGGTGGTTCGTCTGTTTCGCAATAAACCCTGTTACCGCTTCCGGGGTGCTATCCATGAACAAGTGGCAGCATCCATCCTGGAGTATAGTGGTAGCGAAAGCCTGGCTTCCGCCCCCCTGTTCATCCAGCATGCTGGCTATACCCAGGAAAAGATTGAATCCCAGCACAAGCCCGAACGCAACATGGCGATCCTTAAGCAAGAACTGGAGCACAACCCTGACGACCCTTTCCTGCTTTACTGTCTGGGCCTGGAGTACTATCAGCAGAACCAGGTTGAACAGGGACTCACTTGCCTGGAACAGGCCCTTGTTCAGATGCCGGGCGGTGAAGGATATCTGGAAGATGTCATCCTCTATCTCGCCCTTGGCTATCTCGCTCTTGGCAAGAGCGAAAAACTTGAGGATTTTATCGCGAAGTGCTTGCTCATGTTTCCTGAACATCCGGATCTTCTTGGTATCCGAGGTTTCTGCCGCTCACAAGGAGATAAGCGTCAGGAAGCCTTCTCAGATTGGCAAATCTCTTTGACCCAAAGACTCAGCCGTATGCCCCTGGATTAATCTCTGAGAAGATAGGAAAGGAGCCCTCACCATGGCTCTCCGCATCCTCTTGACCAGCCCGGTAAAACAAACGGAAATGATTCTGTCTCAATTTCTTGAGTCCCTGGAGTTCCTGAACTCCAAGGATCTTGAACTGGACTTTGCCTTCATAGACGACGGAAATGACCACAACTTGCTCACCCACTTTGCGCAAGGGAAAACCAACACCCGTATCTTCCGCCCGGGTTATGACTTCTCTGTAAGCACAGACTCCTCAGTGAACCCTCCGGGACCGGGACAAACCCTCCCTCTTGTCTCCCTAAGCCTGGATCACGTCTCTCTCGTAACTAGCTCTGAAAACCTCGATGCCCCAACCTCCTCCCCGAGTGAGCCCAGCAGCCCCTATCTCCGTGATGAGCGAACCCACTACTGGCAGGAAGACTTAGTTTGGAAAGTGGCTTTTTACAAAGACTTTCTGATTGAATTAGCCCGCACTGAAGGGTATGACTATCTTTTCCTTGTCGATTCTGACCTTTACCTGCACCCCCAGACCCTCCGTCATCTCGTCTCCCTCGCTAAGGATATCGTTTCTGAGGTTTTTTGGACCCAGTGGAACCCGGAGTTAATTCCCCTGCCGCAGGTCTGGGTCAGTGATCAGTATACCCTCTATCAAGCCGCCAGAGACGAATACCCCTTGAGTGAAGCAGAAATAGCCCAGCGCACCAGTCATTTTATCGCGATGTTATCCCAACCTGGGACCTATAAAGTGGGGGGCCTAGGCGCCTGCACCCTCATCAGCAAACAGACTTTGTCACGCGGTGTATCTTTCAAGAAAATCTATAATTTAACGTTTAGCGGGGAGGATCGGCATTTTTGCATTCGGGCCGCTGCCCTGGGATTGGAACTCTACGCCGATACCCACTTTCCACCTTTTCATATCTACCGCGAGTCTGAGTTAACAGCCCTTGAGGATTATAAAAGAACCAACACTGCGGCAAGTGCTAATACAATCACCTCTGGACATGTCGAGACCCAAGCGTCAAACCCAGATAAGAATCGGCTTACCCTCGTGATGCTTCTCCGCAATGAGTCCGATCGTTATCTGGACAAGGTCCTTGAGCAAGCCCGTCAGTACATCGACGCAGCGGTTATCCTGGATGATGCCAGTGAGGATAACACGGTTGAAATTTGCCGCAGGGAGCTGGCCGGCCTTCCACTAACCTTATTTTCCAACCCGGAACCGGGGTTTGGAAACGAGGTGAATTTACGGAAACAGCTCTGGACGATGGTTAGTGAGACTTCGCCCCAATGGATCCTGATATTGGATGCCGATGAGATATTTGAAGAAAGAGCCACCGCACTGCTGCGCGGATTCCTTACCGATCCGGAAGCCTACTTTTACTCTTTCCGGCTCTATGATATGTGGAGTGAAAACGCTTATCGGGAAGACGCTTACTGGAACGCCCATCAAACCTATCGCCCATTTCTTGTCAGATATGTTCCGGGATTTTCCTACAGATGGCTTGAGATCCCCCAGCACTGCGGGCGCTTCCCTCGGAATATCACCGAACTCAAAGGAAAACAGAGTGACCTGAGAATTAAGCATTTTGGCTGGCAAAAACCGCTGGATCGTCTGCACAAATATCAACGGTATCAAAAGCTGGATCCTGGAGCGATCTATGGACTGGCCGCACAATATGAATCCATTCTTGATCCTCGGCCTCATCTTGTTCTCTGGCAAGAATGAATCTAACAATATGTTATTAGGTATTGGCCCTAACTTTGAGCCTGAAACCAAACTGTAAGAGTACTCGCCGTTAACGCGCGAAACTTAAGTCGATTAAAACGCAGGAACAACGTTGGCGTGAACATAGACAGAGTGCCGGCCGCGACTTCTTGCTCCGGGGCGTCTGCTGCCCAAACCAGGCCATCGGGACTCACTTCCACCTGGATGAAGGCTGAAGCTATGCCCCTATTCAGCACGGCAAACGTAAAAACACTAAAG
>JAJZPA010000055.1 GCA_021811425.1 Bacillota bacterium
ATCAGAAGACAACCCGGTATAAAGGGCTGAATCCGCTCGATCCCGTTCAATGCTCCCCCGGTATAGACGTGTGCCAACTCGCGGATTTTCTCACCCAGTCCCAGCATAATTCCTTTGCTGCCATGATTAAAGCAGCGACCCGTGTAATCCAACGTATCCATGGATGTATCGGGAATCAGCAAAAGATCCTTTTCCGGATCAAAGCGTTCCAAAACCGTCGCCAACAGTCTCTTAAAATTTTGCAGTTCGACCGGAATATCGGTCAGAAGCAAAAACTTGGTCAAGGTCAGCTGACCTTCCCCCAGAATCCGAAAAGCATGGGAAAGAGCCTCCCGATGATAGCTCTCCCGAACCACCGCCGCAGCCAGCGCATGAAATCCGGTCTCAGCGTAGGTCCATAAGGCCTTAACCCCCGGCATAACCAGCGGGAACATCGGGGCAAGCAATGACTGCAGGTATTCCCCGATAAAATAATCTTCCTGCCTAGGCTTACCGACCACCGTAGCCGGGTAAATGGCATCTTTGCGGTGATAAACGGCTTTCACCTGGAACACGGGGAAGTCATGGGTCAGGGAATAATAGCCATAATGATCCCCAAACGGCCCTTCCGGTCGACGCAAATGGGCTGGAACTGTGCCTACGACAGCAAATTCCGCATTGGCGATTAACGGATGGGGATGCCCTTGTACGGACACTCGAGCCAATTTTTCCCCCATCAAAAAAGAAGCAAGCAAAAGTTCCGGCAGCATCTCCGGCAACGGGGCAATCGCCGCCAAAATCAAGGCAGGAGGCCCGCCCAAAAAGAGAGAGACAGGCAAGTCCTGGCCTAACTGTTCAGCCTCATAATAGTGAAATCCTCCGCCTTTATGAATCTGCCAATGGATTCCAGTCTCAGCTTTACCCTGAATCTGGATGCGGTACATGCCCAGGTTGTGTTCCCGAGTCACAGGATGCTCGGTATAGACCAGAGGTAAGGTGACAAAAGGACCACCATCATCAGGCCAACTTGTGAGCACCGGAAGCCGGGTCAGGTCAACCTCTCGCTGGGTACGCTCTAAAACCGGAGCCTTAGCCGCAGAATGTGTATGTAATCCGATTTTGGCAAAAGGCAAAAGCCATTCTTTCGCTTGCCACAATCGTGCTGCCTTCGGGGGAATCAGTTCGGGAAGAGCCTTGACCGCCGCGGCTACAAGCTGTTCCGGGCGGCTCCCTACAGCTAAATCCACACGGCGCTGGGTTCCGAAAAGATTGGTCAGAACCGGATAAGAACTCCCCTTGACTTTACGAAAGAAGAGAGCAGGCCCCTCTGCTGCGATCACCCGCCGATGAATTTCGGCAAGTTCCAAATAGGGGTCAACCTCCGTCTCGATCTCAATCACTTCTTTTTCCTGGCGCAAAGTCGCCAGGAATTCGCGTAAATCTCTATGCAAAGAAGACCACCTCAATTTCTTACTCGCGAGATAACAGCCTCAAAGCCTCTTCCCCTAACCTTTCACAAGAACGCCAAATCTCCGACAATTCCGTGTCTGTGATTTGATCACAATGAATTCCCGCGCTGACGGCTACGGTTTGGTTAAGCCTGCGTGCTAGGCACTCAACTAAAGATCGGGCCACTTCCACATCTTTATGCCCTGGCACCGGAATGACATAGAGATCCACACCCTGGCCTGCACCCGCCAGGCTGGGTCGAGGAACCCCAAGGACGCTCCCACCGATATGGGGTTTTTCTCCCCCGGTAAGCAACCCCTGGATTCCCGCTCCGGTATCGATAATCATAAGGGAAAGAGCACATCTTCCCTCTCCCTCATGCAGGGTAAAGGGCAAAAGTTTTTCGGTATGATCCGTCAATGGCTTCCCTCCCCTTCAGCTTTACTGAACGAGTTCACTATAGCGTCTCCGTTGAACGTTTGCCAATTTGATATTCCCCTTCAGGTGACCACTCAACCCAGAGATGTTCCCCGTCATGGAATTCCCCTTGCAGGAGCTTAAGCGCCAAGGGATTCTGCAGCCTCTGCTGAATGACTCGCTTGAGCGGCCTGGCACCGTAGACCGGATCATACCCTTCCTCAACTAACTTTGCCCGCGCCTGAGGACTCAGTTCCAAGGTGATTTTCCGTTCTGCTAAACGCTTGCGCAAAAGCCCAAGTTGAATATCGACAATCCGCCCAATGTGCTCAGGTCTTAAAGGGTGGAAAACAATCATTTCATCCAGGCGATTAAGGAATTCCGGGCGAAAATATTGCCTAAGTTCTTCCTGAATTCGGCTCCTGACTTCCTCCTGCCCCTTGCCGCCGCGCGTCATCTCTTGAATGATGGGACTCGCGATATTACTGGTAAGAATAACGACGGTGTTCTTAAAATTGACGATCCGCCCTTGCCCATCCGTTAGGCGACCGTCGTCCAGCAGTTGCAGCAGGACATTGAACACATCTGTGTGGGCTTTTTCCACTTCGTCAAACAGAATGACGCTGTAGGGTCGCCGCCTGACAGCCTCTGTCAGCTGCCCGCCTTGCTCATAGCCGACATATCCGGGAGGAGCGCCAATAAGCCGAGCAACGCTATGCTTTTCCATATACTCAGACATATCGATTCGGATCATGGACTGTTCATCATCAAAGAGGAACTCGGCCAGAGCCCGTGCCAGTTCCGTCTTCCCAATCCCCGTTGGGCCAAGGAAGAGAAATGAACCCAGTGGCCGATCCGGATCCTGGAGCCCGGCTCGGGCGCGGCGAACCGCATCCGCAACGGCTTTGACCGCTTCAATCTGGCCGACCACTCGCTCATGGATTCGATCTTCCATGTGCACCAGTTTCTCCAACTCGCTTTCCATGAGCCTGGAGACCGGAACCTGTGTCCACTTGGCAACGACCTCAGCCACATCCTCCTCAGAAACTTCTTGTTTTAGCAGTGAATCCTTGTTCTCCAGCAGCTTCCGCTCCAACTCAGCTAATTCTTTGTCAAGCTTGGGAATCACCCCATACTGAAGCTCAGCTGCTTTATTGTAATCCAGCTTGGCCTGAGCCTGTTCCATCTGGGTACGGGCCTGATCCAATTCTTCCTTCAGCTGCTGGATCCGATTGAGGATTTCGCGTTCCCCTTGAAGTTGAGCCTCTAAAATAGAACGTTCCTCTTTATGGTTCGCTAGCTCTTCCTCGATTTTCTGCAGACGCTCTCTACTCGCTTCGTCTTTCTCCTTCTTCAAGGCTTCCCGTTCGATCTCCAGCTGCATAATCCGGCGTTTAATTTGATCCAGTTCAAATGGATCGCTTGTCACCTCCATGCGCAGGCGAGCCGCCGCCTCATCGATCAGATCAATCGCCTTGTCCGGCAGAAAACGATCACTGATATAGCGATCCGAAAGCACGGCGGCGGAGATGATCGCCCCGTCGGTGATGCGGACGCCATGGTGAGTTTCATAGCGTTCTTTTAACCCGCGCAGAATGGAGATTGTGTCCTCCACCGTGGGAGCAGCAACGATAACCGGCTGGAACCGCCGCTCTAGGGCTGCGTCTTTTTCGATATGTTTCCGGTATTCATCCAATGTTGTTGCCCCAACTAAACGCAGTTCGCCCCGCGCCAGCATCGGTTTCAACATATTCCCTGCATCCATAGCTCCTTCGGCGGCTCCGGCCCCCACGACCGTATGCAGTTCATCGATGAAAAGGATGATATCCTCCCGGCTTTGAATCTCTTTTAAGACTGCTTTTAAACGCTCTTCAAATTCACCCCGGTATTTAGCCCCGGCTATCAGTGCTCCCATATCCAAGGCCATGACTTGCTTGTCTTTCACCGCTTCGGGAACATCCCCGCGCACAATTCGCTGGGCCAGCCCTTCAACAATGGCGGTTTTGCCGACCCCCGGCTCTCCGATCAGAACCGGATTGTTCTTCGTCCGCCGCGAGAGAATCTGAATCACACGGCGGATCTCCTCATCCCGACCGATTACCGGATCCAACCGCCCTCGCCGGGCCTGTTCCACCAAGTTGCGCCCGTATTGTTCCAAGGCATTATATGTCCCTTCAGGATTTTGCCCGGTCACTCTTTGGCTCCCGCGCACCTCTTTTAAGGCTTGCAAAAGAGCTTCCCGGGTCATGCCGCTGTCCTTGAGCAGCTTTTCTACGGCTCCCCCGGCCTTCGCGAGCAGTGCCAGAAGCAAATGCTCACTCGAAACATATTCATCCCCGAAGGGAGCCATTTCGTCGTGTGCCCCGACCAAAACGGCCCTCAGCCGGGGCGAGATTCCGATTTGAACATTCATGCCGCTGATGCGGGGAAAATGATCGATTTCCCGTCGCGCTTTATCAACAAGCGGCCCGAGCGGCAAATTCATCTTAGCCAGGAGCTGAGGCACTACTCCACCCTCCTGTTCGAGCAGGGCGAGGAGAAGATGCTCTGGTTCGACCTGACTGTTTTCATTGCGCTCAGCCAAATGCTGGGCCTCAACAATCGCTTCTTGAGATTTCTGCGTAAAACGGTTTGTATCAAAAGCCATGTTATAACCCCCTCATATCTGAAAATGAGTTCCTGCTTAACGGCTACCTGGCTGCATAAGATTCCTGACTCCGCAACTCCTGAGTAGTTATCATATACCTATCCTTGGCGTCGACGTCGAAGTGTTGCCAATTCGCGGAACGTCTCTATTTCTTTTGCACTCAGGTTTTCCGGTAAGATCAATCTTAGTTTAGCATAGAGGTCCCCAAACTCACCGCTCGCCTCTAATTTCGGCATCCCTTTTCCCTTGAGGCGAAATGTCTTACCAGCTTGGGAATGCGACGGAACTTTGAGCAAGACATCCCCACTCAGGGTATGAACACTTACCTCTCCCCCTAGGACTGCGGTATAGATGTCGACGGGTAACTCTACGGTGAGATCATCCCCTTGACGTTCTAACCAGGAATGGGGTTCAACCGTAATCCGAAGATAAAGATCCCCTCGGGATCCGCCACCTATCCCTGGGCCTCCTTGCCCAGCGAGCCGTACTTTTGAACCCGTCTTGACACCGCGGGGAATTTTTGCCTCTATTCTTTTCTCCCCCGTATCGATAAAACGAGTCGTCCCCTGAAAGGCTTCTTCTAAAGTGATCCGCACCGCAGCTTCTGAATCTTGACCAGACTGCCTGCGAACATGCGGCCGACGAGTCTGATGACCCCCCCCGACTCCGTCTGAGCCCATACCGAATATCGTTGAGAAGAAGTCGGAAAAACCACCCTGTGTTCCCTGAAAGCCACCTCCACCCAAATCCCCAAACATTTCTGCAAATTCCTCTGGGGACATGCTATAGGTGTAACCACGCCCATCAGCAGACTGTGCCTGCCAGCGGCCATAGTCAAAATTCCCGCGCCCACCGCGAGCCTGCCATTGCTGGTAGTTTTCGCGCAGCTCATCGTACTTCTTGCGGTTTTCCGCACCATTTAGGGCTTGGTAAGCCTCCGTGACTTCCTTAAATTTTTCTTCAGCCGCCTTATCTCCTGGGTTCACATCTGGATGATGTTTCTTAGCTAATTGATGGTAAGCTTTTTTGATCGCTTTCTCATCAGCATCAGGAGCTACTCCCAAAATTCCATAATAATCTTTAAAATCCACATGCATCACCCCGTTTTCTCGTTTTCTAAGTCCATTATATGCCTATTTCTGATTAAGGTCAATGATGGTCAGGAACATAAGCCTGACCATCATGCTGAATCGGGATTAACAATGACGAACCAAATTCCTTCTGTCATCCTTTTTCCTTGATTTCAGTTAGAATTCTGCGGATACGTTCCAACCAATCGTGCTTCACCTGATTAAATGCTTCTGCGAGTTGACTCTCTGTATCGGCCTTTATGGAAAAATAGAATTTGATCTTCGGTTCTGTCCCGGATGGGCGGGCCATCACGAAGCCCCCGCCGACAAAAGAAAAACGCAGGACATTGGATTTCGGCAAGGTCAAGGGATAATCCTCTCCAGTCTGCATGTTTTTTCCGTGCCTTAATTCATAGTCAGCCTTGCGGTCCACCGCTAACCCACCAATCTCGGTGATTTCAGTTTTCCTCAGGATTTCCATGATTCGTTCCATCTCTTCCCGTCCTTCTTTGCCCGGGAACTCAAAGGATTCTTGTCCATCCTGATAATAGCCAAACCGAGTGGATATCTCCTCTAAAACCTGCCACAGGGTTCGCCCTTCTTTAACTTTGTAGTAAAGTGCCGCTTCAGCAAAGAGGAGTGAAGCGATCACTCCGTCTTTATCCCGGACAAAACCGCCCGCCAAATAGCCATAGCTTTCTTCAAAACCCATTTGGAAGCTGCCCGTGCCCGCTTCTTCCATTTCCTTTTCTTTTTCGGCAATAAACTTGAACCCGGTCAATACACTTTCGACCCTGACGCCGAAGGCCTTCCCCACAACATCCGCCAAATCAGTGGAGGCAATCGTCTTAATCAAAACTGCTTTCTCAGGCAGTATCCCTAGCTGTTTTTTCTGAGAAAGAAGATAGTACGCCAATATTACCCCAGCTTGGTTCCCGGATAGCTGGGCGAAGGGGCCATTTAGGGTTTTTCGGGCCACGATCCCTAAACGATCCCCATCTGGATCCGTAGCCAAGACTATGTCAGCGTTCCTTGCTTCTCCATATTTCCAGGCTAACGCCAATGCCGCCGGATTTTCCGGGTTCGGATACCCCACCGTCGTAAATTCGGGATCCGGTTCTTCCTGTTCAGGGACAACAAAGAGCTGAGAAAAGCCATAGTCCCTCAGCACCCGCTGCACCATCTGATTCCCCGCCCCATGCAGTGGGGTATAAACGATCCTCAATTCCCCACCCTGCCCGCGAATGAGTTCAGGGTAGAGGGCCAACATCTGCACTTGGCGAAGATAGGCCTCATCGATGTTTTGGCCTATATACACAAGGAACCCGCGACGAATTGCTTCCTCTTCCTCCATGAGTTCGATGTCAAGCCAGCTTTTCCGCGCCTCGATCTTGGCCAAAATGGCATCAGCCTGAAGTGGGGGGGATTGCCCTCCATCCTCGCCATAAACTTTATAGCCATTATATTCTTTAGAGTTATGGCTTGCAGTCACTACGATGCCTGCCACACACCCTAAATGCCGTACCGTAAACGATAGTTCAGGGGTTGGGCGCAGGGATTCGAACACATAGGCCTTAATCCCGTTCCCGGCCAGAACCAAGGCGGCCTCTCGGGCAAATCCCGTAGAATGCCGACGCGAATCATAGGCAATCGCCACCCCCCGCGTTGCCGCATCTAGCACATGTTCCTTCAGGTATTCTGAGAGCCCCTGGGTTGCTTTGCGGATCACATAGCGATTCATGCGATTCGTCCCCGCTCCCATGATGCCACGCATGCCTCCGGTGCCAAACTCCAGATCCCTATAAAATCGATCGTCGATCTCTGTTGGGTTCTCCGCAATATTTCGCAGTTCCTCTCGAGTCGCTTCATCAAAATACGGATGAGTTGACCAAAGCAGATAACGCTCCTGAATCATCAACCTTCTCCTTTCTTTTCTACCCATGTCTATCCTTATCTACCGATTCTCCCCTTGGGTGAAGTTTACGCCATGGTCTAAATTTCAAACCCTAACGCCTGCCTTATTGCCCAAAAGTATAGCACATTTTTGTCCGCAATGGTGTCTATATTCCCAGCATGCTATGAATTCAACCACTCCTTTTCTCAATCAAATTTCCCCACCTGTCTTCATCCTATGCTTTCCACCACGGTAAAAACATAGAAGCGAGTTCCCCTATGCCTAGGAACTCGCTTCTACGTTTCATCATAAATCATTGATTTAATTAGCCCCCTTGAGATTCTTCTCAACTTGGATATCATTCTTCGATGGACGAATCCGTTCCAGGCCTACCGATTCCAAGATCGCTTCAATGATCGATTTTTGGTTTGGGTCCATGCATTTACCTCCTCTCATTAGCATTAATATTTATTATATACGGGTTATGTTGATTTTGCAAGCATTTTTTCCACAATATATCATATTACCCTATTATCGTAAATTACACCGCATCTCAATTTGTACTTCCTGGGGTTTAATTTGACAGGCCGCCAGGCTTGCAGACAGCCAGTCCTCCGGTTGATTAGTGAGGACGATCTTGCCCGTGCGCGTCAGGATCTCACTGAGCAGCTCTAGGCTATCCCTCGGACCCGAACTCCAGGCATCCAGCACAATTCTCCTCTCTTCCCCGGCTAGGAGGAATCCGGCCGTATCCCCTCGGCTAAGCATTGCGGTAAGGTTACGCTGACGGGACAAATACGCTTCCCGCCGTTGCCAGGCCGGTTTACAAGATCCCCAACTGCGGGCATTGAAATACGCTGCTAGACTGGTCTGACGAAAAAGTCGATAGGCCTCCATATCCTCCCATTCTTTGCTGAGCCCGAATTCGAAGGCGGTGTGGGATTTTAATTTCAGCCGTTCCTCTGCGTCCACACGATAAAGATTCAACTGCCTGAGCTTTTGAAACCCCACGGCTTGATACACTTTTCGCGCGTGGTTTTGGGAGAGAACCTCCAGAAAAACATCTTTGAGCCCTAGCTGTCGGGCTACGTCCAGTTGAGCCTGCATCAAGGACGCAAAAAGACCCTGGCCCCGCACTTTCGGTGCAATGCTGGTCCCGGCAATCCAGGCCTGCTCACGCTCGCGGGCCAAAAGTGCAAAGCCGATGACTTCATCCTCGCGGACGAGCGCCAGCGAATGTTCCAGGGATACTGCTCCCAGGTCTAGCCAAACCTGCATCTGCTCCTGCGTAAACGTCATTTCATAGTAGTAGCCCTGCCAACAACGATTCCATATTTCCGTGAGTTCCTGAAGGCTCACTTTATCCAAACGGCCAAAATTAACTCTCACCAAGAGGATAGTCATCTCCATCCGAATATTCTTGATGAAAGTTTTCGCCTTCAAAGTACCTAATTCCTGCTACCCACAAGACCTACTTACCCCAATGATTTCCACGAGCCGATCTCCGACCAGTGTTTTCGTCCTTGCGCCCCACTCGGCCGGAAACTCTATAACACTGGCAGCCTCCCGACAGAGCGGGGAAACTTCACCCGGATTCAACCCATCGATGATGCGTAGGACTCGTCTGTCCTGATCCAAAAACCAAATGGACAGCGGATAATGCATGCCAAACATATGCACTTGTCGACAAGGCTTCAACCACAGCCCCTCCCCAGCATTGAGCACCGGGCGACCGAGAAGCCCTCTCAATCTGTTGAGAAACGTATCCGCCAGCCAGAGTTCTCCCACCTTTGTCTCTAACCGTGAATTCGCAAGGGCAACTTTGCGCATCTCTTACCCCTCCCGTTCTAGTGCTTGCTGAACATATCGACAATTTGAATAAGGGCAGGCCCCAGAACCACGATAAAGACACTGGGAAAAACAAACAAAACCAAAGGTATCATCATCTTGATCGGAGCTTTCTGCGCCTTCTCCTCTGCCCGCTGCCTCCGTTTCAGGCGAATCTGGCGTGCCTGGTTCCGGAGCACTCCGCCAATCCCTATCCCTAGTTGATCCGCCTGGACGAGGGAAGCGACCACATTACTCAAATCCTCCACATGGTTGCGACGACCCAGATCACGCAAGGCCTCGCGGCGAGGCCGCCCCATCTTGATTTCCTGCAGCACTTTCAAGAACTCTTCGGCCAAGACCCCTTTCTGCTTCTCCACTACTTTGAGCAAAGCCGCATCAAATCCAAGCCCTGCCTCCACACTAATCGTTAAAAGATCAAGAACATCCGGCAAAGTGTTTTCAATCTCGCGCTCCCTCCGTTTTGCCCTTGTTTTGAGCCAAGTATCCAAAGCAAAATAGCCTGCGATAAATCCGCCTATCCCCAGCTCTAAACGCCAAATCAAGGAAAGATCGGCAAGGTTAGCTAGGCCAAACAGAAGAAGTGCGCCCAGTACCCCCAAGCCATACTGTAAACCTTGCCATTCCAGGCTTTCCCACTGTCCCGCCATTCCGGCCTGAGTAAGCTTAATGCTAATGCGGTTTCGTTGTCCTTCCGGCGCCCATTTCGCCAAGCGCCCAGCCAGGTAATGCAAAAGAGGCTGCCACAAGCGTTCCTTTAGGGGCACAGTTTCTTCCGCTTCTGGCCCAACCCGGCCCAGTGCACGCAGCAGCCGCTCCTGGATCCGCTTCCCCTGCCGAACATGTGCCAACCCAAGGATCACAAAGAACGCAAAACCGAACATACCGAGAACCGACAACCACTTCTCCATATTCGTTCCCTCCCCCCGAGTGAACTCGTAATCTGACTATGATTAAAACTTGATTGCCACGATCCTCCGGATGAGGAGAAAACCGATCAATTGGGAAAAAAGTCCCCCTGCTATCAAAGCCCAACCGATAGGTCGGGTCACAAGCACCGCGAGATAAGCCGGATTGACAAATAAAAGGAGCACTGCAATTCCAAAGGGGAGCATAGCAATCAAATACCCGGATGTCCGACCTTGAGCGGTTAAAGTACGGATCTCCCTTTGAATACGCAGCCTGTCCTGAATCGTTTCGTGGATGTTCTGCAAAACTTCGGAAAGGTTTCCGCCAACCTGACGCTGAATCAATATAGCCGTCACCAAGAGGTCAAGATCCGCACTCCCGACTCGTTCAGAGAGATGTTGCAAGGCCATCTCTGTTGCAGTACCATACGTCATCTCCCGCAACGCGAGGCGGAATTCGCTGGCAATGGGCTCAGGCATCTCCTGGCTCACCATGTCCATCGCCTGCAACAGGCTAAAGCCGGCTCGGAGGGAGTTAGCCATGATCAGCAGGGCGTCTGCAAGCTGATTATTAAACTGGCGGTATTTCCGTTTTTGGGCCCGCTGCAGGTAAAATCGCGGCAAGAACGCCCCCATGCTAAAAAACAAAAGTCCGATCCCGAGTTTGCGAGTGATAGCAAAACCCAGAGCGAAACACAACAACGCCAGAAACGCCTGCAGAATCAAAAATTCCCCGCCTTTTAGCGGAATATCGGCCCGAACAAGTTCTCGATCCAACGTATCCCGCCAGCGTATCGGCGTAAAACCCCCTGCTTTCGCCAAAAAGCCCTTAAAGTTTAGCCCTTGGGTCTCCGTCCGCATAGGAGCACGCCAGACCGTATAACGTCGCAATTTACTATCCAGGGACTCTCTGCCTCCCATGAGGGCCAAGAGAGCAATACAAACGGTTAAAAAGGTGGCCACCACCGGGATGGCCAAACCGACGGCCCCCATGCCTTCGTTCATAAAACCACCCCCCCGCGCATGACCCCTGTTTCCCCTCTTAACCTAGCTGAAAAACACTTCGTCGAGAACATTCTGCCCCGCTGCTGCCAGGCGTTCCATGAACTGCGGGCGCACACCTGTCGCACGAAAGCCCCCGAGGGCTTTTCCCTGTTTATCTACCCCCGTCTGCTCAAAACGGAAGATGTCCTGGAGCACGATCACATCCCCTTCCATCCCTAAAACCTCTGTGATATGCGTGATTTTACGTGATCCATCCCGTAGCCGATTCTGTTGCACAATGACATCGATCGCGCTCGCGATCTGTTCCCGGATCGCCCGCACGGGCAGATCCATTCCCGCCATCAAAACCATCGTCTCCAAACGTGAAAGCATATCTCGGGGTGAATTGGCATGTCCGGTGGTTAAGGAACCATCATGCCCCGTGTTCATCGCCTGCAGCATGTCTAGGGCTTCTCCACTGCGCACCTCGCCGACAATGATGCGCTCTGGGCGCATCCGCAGGGCATTGCGCACCAAATCGCGGATCATAATGGCCCCTTTGCCTTCAATATTCGCTGGACGGGTCTCTAATGTCACCACATGCATCTGCCGCAATTGCAATTCTGCCGCATCTTCAATCGTGATGATCCGCTCATCCTCGGGAATGTAGGCAGACAGAACGCCTAAGGTCGTCGTCTTTCCGGATCCCGTTCCTCCGGAAACCACGATGTTTAACCGTCCCTTAACACAGGCTTCGAGAAAACGGGCCATTGCCGAGGTCAAGGTGTTAAAGCGAACGAGATCCTCAACCTGAAACGGATCCGCCGCAAACTTGCGGATCGTCAAGGTCGGCCCATTCAGGGCGAGCGGAGGAATAATGGCATTAACCCGTGAACCATCGGGCAGACGGGCATCCACCATAGGCTGGCTTTCATCGATCCGCCTTCCCAACGGAGCCACGATTTTTTCGATAATGTGCAGGACATGATCATCATCACGGAACATGATGTCTACGCTCTCCAGCTTGCCTTGGCGTTCTACATAGACCTGTTTCGGCCCATTAACCATAATTTCGTTGACGCTTGGATCCTGGAGCAGCGGCGTAATCGGACCATAGCCCAAGATTTCATCCATGACTTCCTGAACGATGTGTTGCCGATCAAGCCGTGGCAAAGTGATCGTTTTCGTTTCCGCCCGTTCATCCACCGCTTGCTCAACCTGGGGTCGTAGGTTTTCCGGAATTAGGTCTGCTTCTGAAGATGATTCTAAGAGGTGAATTACCGCTTCATGAACGGAGCTTTTGAACTCCCGCCAAGGATCAACGGCCATCGATAGCGGCTTCACTGATCCTGGCTTCGCGGTCGCGGGCTTGGACGCTCCCGGTTTAGCCGTGCCTATTTCACCGATGGCTCCATCCTCATGCTGAGGCGACTTGCCTTGTTCCAAGCGCTTTAAGAGCGACATGGCTCATTCCTCCTCAAAACCCGAAAACCTTGCGAATCATCCTGGATTGAAAGTGCTGCGCCTCTTTGTGAGCAGGCTTCTTGTCCACCTCTAAGTCTAACTCGGTTAAAGCCTTGGCCATCTGGCGGATGCCGTCCGCCGCCTTACTCTGTGGGTGGGAGCGGATAAACGGAATACCCTCATTCACGGCAGAGACCAAAGTTTTCCCATCACTGGCCACTTCGAAATGGATCGGAAACCCCAGGCTTTTGGCGACATCCTTGGTCTCCATTCCCATCTCACCCCCGCAGCGGTTGATGGTGAGTCTGACCTTATCAGAGTAATGCAAGCCTTCCAGGACTTCCAGGCTCAGCTTGGTATTCTTGAGCGTTGGCATATCCATTGCCGTCACGATCCAGATCTGATCCGCTAGATCCAAGCTGGCCAGGCTAATCTCCTCAAAGCGGCTCACATTGTCGCAAATCACGATGTCATAATGCGCCTTCACCTCGTGCAGAATTTTTTCCACTTGCTCTGCCGTCACGAATTCGGCGTATTCGGGCCGGGTCGGTGCAGCGAGGATCTGTAGCCCGGAAGAATGCGTCAGCAGATAAGACTTAATATCTTCATAGACAAAACTTCCGGACTGAGCCAAGTCGGCAATCGTTCGCTTTGGAACCAGATTGAGAAAGACGGCGACATCCCCAAACTGGAGATTGAGGTCGATCAAGAGAACCTGTAATTTTCCACTCGCTGCCAGTTCCACAGCTAAATTCGTCGCCAAAGTTGTTTTTCCCACCCCTCCCTTAGTGCTAAAAAAGGAGAGGATTTGCCCATCCCGTCGCCTTTCCGGAACGGCTGAAGTGTGAGCCGCCCCTAAGACCTCTTTTTTCTGCTGTTCCCGTTCATACACATGGGAAATGGCGCTGGCCAGCTCGTCCCCGGAAAAGGGTTTGACAATATATTCTCTGGCTCCAGCCATCATAGCCCGCCGCAGATAAGCCTGCTCTCCCTGAACGGACATGATGATCACCGCCGTTGCCGGGACTCGGAGGGCAAGGAGTTCCGTGGTGCGAATTCCATCCATTTCCGGCATGTTGATATCCATCAAGGCAATATCCGGATGCAGTTTTTCCGCTTGACGTAAAGCTTCTGAACCGCCGCCCGCTTCTCCGACAACTTCTATATCTGCTTCAAATTCCAGGAGGCGACGAATGCTTTCCCGTGTATCCGCAATGTCATCCACGATCAGCACCTTGATCCTTTTCATCATTGCCCCTCCTCTGCGTAGCAAAACCTGTTCACTTATACTTACTGAAATAGCCTGGATCCGAAAACACATTCGGGTTCACCGGAGGATCCTCCCGCAACTGTTGATCCGCTGGATTGCGAAGCAGCAGACGGATGGTTCCTTTTTCCGTTCCCAGTGTGACCACCATCGCCTGGGGTACGGTCAAGGCCAAAATATAAGACTTGACATCGACCTTGTTTTTATCCCCGCTGCTCAGGCTTTCCCCAAGTCCTAAGACCAAGACATCCTGAGCGGCGAGCGCTGTTGTCGTTCCGGATTCCCCTTGGGCACCCTTAACCTCCATCGTCACGAGGACATCCACGTGATCCCCTGGCTTCACTTGGAAGCCAACCCCGCTCACCAGGCCGATCGGAATAGCCACTGCGCGTTTCCCCGCAGGTACCGCCAAAGCCGAACTCCCGGCCGGACTCCCGGTCGAACTTCCGCCCGGCCCCCCCGTCGCTTTGCCTGTCGAACCCCCACCGGCACTCGCTTGGGCTTGATCCAAATGCGAGAGGAGCACCGGATCTCCTTTATTCAGGTTCACGAGAGCGACCGAACCGACGGCAGCATTCAGGCTGGAAAGCCCTCCTTGAGGATACCCTTCTCTGGGAACATCTTTGAGCATCAGCTGGGAGACCTGAATCACGCTTCGAGCCGAGATAAGCGTTTTCGCCACCACCAGCGGCTTTGTCTCGAACACCGGGGTTTGTTTGACATTATGAAGGTAAAAGTATATGGATCCGGCAGCAATCAGGCCGCAGACGACAGCAAGCCCCAACAATCCCTTGCGTTGCATACCCTCAACTCCAACATCTGTTTTAGCTAGTTAGGCAAAAGTTTAGGCGTATAGAGTCCGAAACCCGTCTCTTCTGTTAAGGCCCTGTCTTCTGCCTCTTTAAAAGAAGCCATTGAGCCCGAAG
The DNA here is from genome assembly GCA_021811425.1 of Bacillota bacterium. Classification (GTDB taxonomy): domain Bacteria; phylum Bacillota; class Desulfitobacteriia; order Desulfitobacteriales; family Desulfitobacteriaceae; genus JAJZPA01. The sequence goes on from JAJZPA010000055.1 coordinate 14,854, forward strand.
CACGCCCCTGAGTCACGATGGTCTTAATAAAGCGCCCCGTGATGATCGATTCATGTCCCATTCCTGCCACCCCTTCCAGAAAGAAGGCAGCAAAGCCCACCACTTCCACTTCATGCACGGAGTTTCCCTGGTGTGAGCGGATCTTGACAACCGGCACATAGACAATCTCCGGAGCATCTGGGTCATGATCCTCAAACGTGTTGCGCGGTTCACGTTCATCTTCATCCATGCGGTAAGCCATCGCTTCCGCTGTCTTGCCGCTGATATTTCCGTGCTCGACATCCAGGACCTGACCCACGCTGATCACGCCCTGATAACCATGCTCAAGATCCGTCTCATAGTTTTGTGCACCCTGCCCACTCAGCTGAACAGGCCCGTACCAACCATGGTCCCCCTCTCCTCCCCCTTCTTTTAATTGATATTCCACCCCATATTCCAGGGATTGTTCTTCGATACTTAAGGGGACGATCCCCGTAAGGGAAGTCGGTGCCACCATCATCGCTTTAGCTTCGGCCCCGATGGCGGTTGACTGAACTCCCCAAATGACTGCCAAATAAGCCGGGACATTTTCCTTGGCCCGCACGCTGATTTGAGTATTATAGGCCGCGAACGTGACCTCGATCGCTTGAACTCCATTCCTCTGCGCATATTCTTCGGCGACAGCCTGGGCCTGGGCAGGATCCCCGGGGAGTTCCTGAACTCCGGCCAGGGCGGCCGCATCGACTGCATTCTGCAAATGAGCATGTTGGGCATAAATAATCCCCACATCCGTGACCAAAGCCGCAAACCCGGTCAGGGCCGTGAAAGCAAGGGCTAGAAGCACGACGACACTGCCTCGTTCTCCTCTTCTTCCGGAATTTCCTGGTATGTTTCTTTTATCGAGCTTTAAGCTGTCTGATTCAGCTAAGCTGCCAGTTCCTAATTCACTGGTCACTGTGCTCCCTCCCTACTCCAGGCGCATACTCAAGCTTGCCCCCACGAGCACCGGATTGGGAAATCCCTGAACCACCGGTATGATGAGCTGAACCGGATAATTCACACTAATCGTGGTATTTTGACCCGATTGCCTTTGCGCAAAACTCGGGCTAATCTCGATATCAAGCAGGGTTGGATCGAGCGCCGGGGCAGCCTGTAAGACAGCATCCCTGATGGCTGTATCATCTCCTCCAACGCTGGCGACCCTGGCTCCGGCACGGGCTGCGTTGTTCACCGTGATATAGGCATAGCCAACACGCCCCATCTCTGTCACTCCGAATACCAGCAGCAACAACAAAGGAAGGACTAACGCCATTTCCGTCAAGGCCTGGCCTCGCTCCTCTTTACCCAGTTTCGATCTGAACATCACTACAACCCCCTCAAGGGCAGAAATAATGCCAAGAAAGCTCCGACCCCTAACGCAATGCCATACGGAAATTTCTCCTGGCGGGCTGAGCGAACATCTTCCGCCAAATCCTTAGGATTGGTTAAGAAAGGGGCCATGAGCAAAAAACGTCTCACTGTCGCTCCCAAAGCCTTACGTCGAGCCAGCAGAACCGCTGAAATCACCCCGCCGCAAACCGCCCCATAAAGAAAAGCCGTCAAGACAAAACGCGGCCCCCCAAACGCCCCGATTACAGCCAGGAATTTTACATCTCCGGCCCCCATCCCCCCTAGAAGATAGGGAATGAGCAGCAAGAAAAAGCCCACCCCAGCTCCCAGTAGGCCTTCTTTCAAACCCAGCCACCCATGTTGGCTAGCCTGAATGCCTAAGGCAAGCAAAAATGCGGGGATCAAAAGGGCATTGTAAATCTTCTGTTTCCGCCAGTCCGTCCAGATGGCGAAGCCAATTGTTAATCCCAATCCGATCTCTGCAAGACCCATGGTGTCCTCCTTGCCTTGTGGACAAAGACCCTACTGCTTTGACAGTAGGGTCCGGATAGAGGGAGTAAGGTTATAACGATTCATTGATTGAATTATGGGGTAGGACCAGTAATTTTTGCTGCTATACCTGCAAAGGTACTTTGCAAATTTCCACCAAGAAGAGTGAGCCCTGCAATCACGACCACTGCAACCAAAGCAATAATCAAGCCATACTCACTCATCCCTTGCCCGGCCTCGTCCTTCAAGAGTCCCAATAATTTCGATTTCATCCGAATCCCTCCTTAAAAATTCCGCCCTTAGAGTATTTTCTGGTTTAATTATAGCGCAGCCCCCTTGTTCTACAATCCGACAAACGTCTCGATTGAAGCTGACTTTAGGGCCTGTTTATCCCTACCCTTCGCCTTACCCGGATTAGGACCTATAGCACCTATAGCACCCGCCAGGCCAGCAAACAGGCAAAGCT
>JAJZPA010000261.1 GCA_021811425.1 Bacillota bacterium
CGGTATATCACACGCAGATTCATTCCGACCCTTTGTATGGATGTCTCCCCAAGATAAACATTCTTGCCTTCGCGGGGTTTGATGCAAGTTCCCTCTTTTTTTGCTAAATCTAGCCAGGCTGTCAATGATTCCTTACGCAAATTCCTCTTGATAATATAATCGGCTTTGGTTTCTTCGGCATGGAGGATTTTGATATTATCTATGCTGTCGTTACCGGAATCCAAGCGTACAAGCAAAGGAAGTGGTGTAACCCTCCGTGCATAAAGGATGCTGTCTTTCAGAAATTGAGGAGTGCCATTTTGGCAATGCTCTTTTCCCTCACGGAGTTCAACATTTATGGCGTATCCTTCTTGGCCCAGGTAAGCAAAAATTGGCGCAAATCCATCGCAACCTTTATATGTGCGTGATACTCCTTGCTTTTTGGTTTTGGAGTTATCAAATGGGGATACATCAATATCTAATGGAATGTGCGTCCCGTTACATGGAGTTAGCGATGTTTTGGTGGTTGCCAACAACAGCGCCGATTCTTCGAGAATGATATTATTCCAATGATGACTTCTATTTCCGCCGGCAATATCTAACCGTTGGCGTAATGTCGGGCTTGATGGAACAGTATTAATCATAAGCGACTGGGCAAAGAATTCGTCGTTACGGAATTGTTCAATGTGGTCAAAATCATTTTTCCCTTGGCATAAAAGGCCGATATAAGATCTTACAATATCACTATTTTCGATTCTTGGACATAATGCGCCAGGAAAAACCATAGGGTTTAACTTCTGACTTAAATTGGTCTTGGATAAAAGAACACCTACCAGGGCTAATCCGGAATGGGTAGTGAGAAGTTCGTCAGACTGTTCTAAGAGGTATTTCATAAGGCACCTCCGCGGTGAGATTTAACTAAACGTAATTAGCTCTCAATACCTCTATTATACATCCGATTACTTCGATTACCTACCATATATTAAGTTTCTATTTCACGGATTCAGGTAATAGAGAATAAATACCAGAATTTGATGAAGATCAGCAGCTTAACTTCCGGGAATTCGTTGACGGTGCGCATCGTTATATTTTGACATTCGACGTTGCCAGCTGCTCCATGGAATTACCTGTTTCATCAGCAACTTAGCCCAAACGGAAATTTCAGGAGATTATTACCTGTTATCGCCGTACAAACAAAGTGGAGGAAGCCTTACACGAGATAAAATCGCACCTGGAGTTACGCCCAGTTCACCTGACCCGGTCAAAACGTGTCAAGGCTCACGTAACAAGCTGTCCACTGGCATATTTGCTACGTCAAGTGCTGGGAAAAACTTACGCCAAACTTGGGTATGAATGATGGATATTTTTAGGCAGGAGGAATAGCCATGGGAATTCCTTTGCTCGCTCTGTTAGAAAGCCCCGGTATTCACGGTTCTTCCGTGGTGGCTGGATGGGAGGGAATTGGCCAGGAAGTCAGTTCCCTTACTGTTTTAGAGGCCCCAATTGTGATCCAATGGGTGCGACCGGGCGACTTTGTGTTATCCACTGGTTTTTATTTTAAGGATGATATGGACGAATTTGTTAATTGCATAAAAACCGTGGCCATTCAAGGGGCCTGCGGTATTGGTATCCCGCCGCGCAGCTTTGTAAAAGTGATTCCGGCTGAGGTCATTGAAACATGCAACAAATTGAGGTTTCCTTTAATTTCATTGCCGGCTAACAGCGATTTTTGGACTGTAGCCGTTGCACTATGTAAAGCCTTAGAGCGTAAAACCAATCAAGACTGGCCCGTTTCTGATTTACTCGGTTTGCTGGGGGACGGGCTTTCATTGCCTTCCATTTTGAACGCAGTTTCCCGTAGGACAGGTAACCCGGCGGCGTTTCTCAATGAGGCAGGTAATGGTATTTTTTGGGCAAAAACTGAAGAGGACTATTATTTCGAAGTGGAGCCTTACCTCCAGGGAAGTAAAATCAGCGACAAGGTTCGGGACAGATGGGCGGTGTTGTCACATCCGTTTCCGAACAGCGCGCAAGCCTCCGGCGCTGAGGAGAACAGCAGTGGTCCGGCCTATCTGGCGAAGGTTGGTATCAGCGGGTTTGAAGATGTGTCACTGGTAAGCGACAAAAGACAGAGCGCTATAAAAAGTAATAGGAACATGACGGATGGTGCGGTACCGGCTCTCTGGATGTTTCCGGCCATCAGAGGGCGGGAAGTGGCCGGTTATCTGGCTTTATTGGAGCGTAAGGATAACATGCAGGGCTTTATCGACGAATTGCAGGCAATTGCGGGGGTGATCGGGAGCGTGTTCAGCCACCTTGCCGAAACGGTGGAAACTCTGCAGCGGCGCAAACGCCATGCTTTTGCGGATATGCTGACAAATGAAATATTGCCTGCCGTGCCTGAACATCTGCTTGTTTACCGTTCATTCGAACTGAAAGGTAGGATTATCGCCTTTTATCATGGAAACAGTTGGGTAGATCAAGACCGGATTTTGACTGAATTAGAGGTGCGCTGTCAGGCTGAGGATTCTTCAGCCCTGGTTGCGATGGTCGAAGGGTTTATCGTAGTTATGTACCACGGGATAAGTTTGGTTTCTCAGGAGCTTCAGAAGCTGGTGCAGGACATAAAAGGGATAATTGAAAAATACATGCCCGAAATTACCTGCTTTGTCGGCGGCGGTTGTCTGGCGGCTTCCCCGGACGGCTATCGGCGCTCTTCGGCTCAGGCCCGACAGGCGGCGCAGGTAGCAGCCATCCAAAGGGCCATCGAGGGCGTGCTGGACTATGCGGACCTGGGCATTCTCCAGTTAGTGCGGGACGGAGAGACGTTTCACTTTTTTGTTGATCTTATGCAAAAAAAACTTGAGCCTATTTTTAAGCTGGATTCGAATCAGCGCAACGAACTCCTCCTAAGTATAAAATCTTTTTTTGAGAGCGGGTGTTCTTATTCCACGGCAGCAAAAAACCTTTTTGTGCATGAAAACACGTTGCGCTACCGCTTACAAAAAGTGGAAGAACTTTTGCAGATCAATCTGAAAGACTGGGAGAAACGATTT
>JAJZPA010000056.1 GCA_021811425.1 Bacillota bacterium
GGTAGAATCTTATATTCATGGCGGCGGCCGGATAGGCGTTTTGCTCGAAGTGAACTGTGAGACAGACTTTGTGGCTCGGGGTGAAGAGTTTAGGCTTTTCGTCAAAGACATTGCGATGCAGATTGCCGCAGCTAATCCACAATTCCTGAATAAAGAAGATGTTTCAGAGGATGTGCTGCAACACGAGAGAGAGATTCTGCGGGCACAAGCATTAAATGAGGGTAAGCCCGAGAAAATCGTGGAAAAAATGGTGGAAGGTCGGATTGAGAAATTCTACAAAGAATTTTGTTTGCTCGAACAGGCCTTTGTCAAAGATCCGGAAAAAAGCATTCGCGATTTGGTCTTAGAGAAGACTGCCAAGATCGGCGAGCGGATTGTGATCCGCCGCTTTACCCGCTATGAGCTGGGCGAAGGGTTAGCTAAGCGTCAAGATGATTTTGCCTCTGAAGTTATGAAAGAAGTAAATCGTTAGGGAGTCTTCAGAGAACACCATGGTGTTCTCTTTTTTCCAATCCAAGAGGATTTCCTTATTAAACGTAGAAATATTATTACTGGAGGTTCTTTCATGGAGAAAATACGCTATCACCGGATTGTGTTGAAAATCAGCGGAGAAGCCTTGGCGGGAAAACAGGGATTTGGGATAGCCCATGAGATGTTGGTTTCGGTCGCCGAACAAGTGGCGGAAATCCGCAGGCTCGGCGTTGAAGTTGCTTTGGTGGTTGGCGGAGGGAACATCTGGCGAGGTATCGCCGGGAGTTCACAGGGGATGGATCGAGCGACAGCAGACTACATGGGAATGCTGGCGACGGTGATGAATGCTCTGGCGTTGCAGGATGCCTTGGAGAAAGGGGGTTCCGATACTCGGGTTTTATCTGCCATTGAAATGCGCCAGGTTGCCGAGCCTTATATCCGTAGGCGGGCGATTCGCCATATGGAGAAAGGGCGGGTCGTTATTTTCGCAGCGGGGACGGGAAACCCGTATTTTTCAACAGATACCACGGCAGCCTTGAGAGCGGCAGAAATTGAGGCTGAAGCCATTTTAATGGCGAAACGGGTTGACGGCGTTTATGATTCGGATCCGTTGAAGAATCCCGATGCCAAGAAGTTTGATCAGTTGACATACTTAGATATATTAAGCAAGGGCCTAGGGGTCATGGATTCGACGGCTACGTCGTTGTGCATGGACAATCATATTCCGCTGGTTGTCTTTGATTTGACACAGAAGGGCAATATCCGCAGGGCCATCATGGGCGAACGGATTGGAACCTATATAGGGAGGGATAATTCATGATTCAGGATGTGCTGAAGGACTCAGAAGAGCGCATGAAAAAGGCGATTGAGGCCTTGCGTAAAGAGTATGGCAGCATTCGGGCGGGACGAGCGAATCCCAGTATGCTCGACAAAGTCATGGTTGATTATTATGGAACCCCGACCCCAATTAACCAACTGGCGAATATCTCGGTGCCCGAGCCGCGCAGTTTGGTGCTGCAACCGTGGGATAGGTCCACCCTTCCGGCGATTGAAAAAGCCATTATGAAATCCGACCTCGGCTTAAATCCGTCGAGTGATGGAAGTGTTGTCCGTTTACTCATTCCGGCCTTAACCGCAGAAAAGCGGACGGAGTTGGTTAAGAGTTTAAAGAAGAAGGCGGAAGAGGCCCGGGTGGCTGTCCGTAATGTACGTCGGGATGCCAACGATCATCTCAAAAAATTGGAGAAAGAACATAAAGCATCGGAGGATGAAGTCAAACGGGCTCAGGACGGCTTGCAAAAAACAACGGATAAGTTTATTAAGGAGATCGATCATATCCTTGATGTAAAGGAAAAAGAGATTACGGAAATATGAGGCCGGAGGCCTGGCTGGCCCGCCCTTGGCCTCTCGTACGCGCAGAGTTGGAGCGCTTGGAGCAACGGTTTGACGTTTCCTATACCGAAGCGCCGAAACGTAGGGCAGTAGATGGAGTGGCGCGTGTGGTGCGGATTCAGAAAGACGGGGAACGCTTCATGATTGTTTTGGCCCGCGAAGTCGTGCATTATCCGGAAACGACCCCCTAGCGATGGACAGGGGGTCTTTTGAACGCTCAGTGCAAGAAGCCGGGGAGGTAAAGTGGATGTGGCCAAGCCTGTGGAAACGCCATAAATCAGAGGGGTTCGCGGAGGTGGACCGTAAGCGAATCCCTTGCCATATTGCAATCATCATGGACGGGAATGGGCGCTGGGCGCATCGGCGGGGACTACCCCGTTCTCTTGGTCACAAAGCAGGCGTGGAGGCCTTGCGGGTGATCGTCCGGGCTTGTTCACAGCTGGGAGTTAAGTATCTGACCGTTTATGCCTTTTCGACAGAGAACTGGCGGCGACCGAAGGAAGAAGTCGGTGTCCTCATGAATCTCTTAACCGAGTATTTGCGCAAAGAACTAGAGGAATTACACGGCAACGCCGTGGTTGTTAAAGCGTTAGGCCGAATCGAGGATTTGCCTCAAGAAGCGCAGACGGAACTCTTTAAAGCTTTTGAGCGGACGAAGGAGAATCCTGGGCTTGTCCTGAACTTGGCGCTTAATTATGGCGGGCGCGCTGAGTTGGTCGAGGTTGTACGCAAGGCAAGTCAGGACATCGCCAAGGGCGTTCTCAAGCCGGAAAAGCTGGATGAACACTCCCTTAGTCAGTATTTGTATACGGCTGGCATGCCGGATCCGGATCTCATTATCCGCACGTCTGGGGAGATGCGCTTGAGCAACTTTTTGTTGTGGCAGTCGGCATACTCTGAGATCGTTGTCGTCCCCGAGTATTGGCCTGATTTTGATGAAAGGGCCTTGCTGAAGGCCATCCAAACGTATCAACAGCGGGAGCGACGTTTTGGCGGTTTAAGTAAGGGATAAGGGGTGAGCTATGCTTACACGCACGCTTAGTGCTATCATCGGGGGTTCTCTCCTCTTAGGTCTAACCTATCTTGGGCAGGCCTATGTTTTGGTCTTAGTGCTAACCATCGCTTTGATTGGACTCCGAGAATATATGCAGATTCTGGAGCGGCTGGGGCAGAAAGCGTGGTATACTACAAATATGCTGCTAGCGGTTACTTGGCTGGGGGGAGTTTTTCTTGTTGGTGAACGTTCCTTGCAGATTGGCTTTGTTATCTGGTTATTAGTCGCGGCGAGTCATTTTGCGCTCTTTTATCCGCAAATTAGCCTGACGCAAGTTCTTTATAATTTTTGGGGAGTTGTCTATACCGCCGGGCTTTTATCCTATTTCTTGCTATTGCGTGAACTTCCTACAGGACTGAAATGGACATTTGCGCTCTTTTTCCTGGTATGGGCAGTTGACAGCGGTGCATACCTTATTGGGAGGGGGTTTGGCAAGCATCCCTTGGCTCCTGAAGTGAGCCCTAAGAAGACTATCGAAGGGTCTTTGGGTGGGCTGGCTCTGACCTTGGTTGTCGCCTGGTTTTTAGGCAGCTGGCTGGGGGACGTTGTGCCGCGGAAAATGCTTCTCTTGGGGCTCTTGGTTGGGGTGAGTGCTCAAATTGGGGATCTATTTGAATCGGCTTTAAAACGAGCGGCGGGAGTAAAAGATTCTGGCCGCCTCATTCCGGGGCATGGTGGGATGCTGGATCGGTTTGACAGTTTTGTGTTCGCTTTACCCCTAGTGTATTATTTTGTTAGGTATTTACAGTGAGGGGAGTACGCATGGATCAGAATCATCCACTATGGACGAACCTTAACCGCCTCAGCATAGTGACTGGGGCACTGGTCAGTCTTAAATTATTTACATATTTTATCAAAGATTTTCTTCCGGTTTTTGGGCAAGTGCTGCATTCGCTGTTTGTCGCTTTTTTGCCGTTTATCTTTGCGGTGCTTGTGGCCTTCCTTCTGGAACCGCTCGTGGTCAGCCTCATGAAAACTTTGCGCATTAAAAGGGCCTATGCTGCGGTCTTGACCTTGATTATGGCCTTAAGTATTCTAGGGCTATTCGTGTTTTTGATCGTCGCTCGTCTCTACACGGAGTTGAGCGAACTAGCCGTGTCCATGCCCAACTATAGCCACGTTATCGACTTTGTGACCAGGCAGGTGGACACGATCGAAAAGTACGTGACGGTTAATCCCCAAATACAAAGCACCCTTTACACGACGACCGAGGCTTTGCTCCGTTCTCTCCAGGACTGGGCGAAATCCGGCAGCATCTTGCTTTTGAATGTCTTAGCGGCTTTGCCTGGCGTGTTTATCGTTTTGATCGTCTCGATTGTGGCTACGATGCTCGTGAGTTTGAGCTTTCCCAGTGTGAAACGCTTTATTGAGGGGTTTTTTCCCAAACGCTGGCATGGAAGCGCCCAGATAGTCGGACAGGATCTCGGCGCGGCCCTCGTCGGCTTTCTGCGAGCTGAGGTGATGCTTGTTTCCGTAACCGCCTTCACCACGATTTTAGGCCTCTTGCTGGTCGGAAACCGTTATGCAGTGACTCTCGGAGTTTTCGCTGGAATTTTGGATTTGGTACCTGTCGTTGGTACGGGGATGCTTTTTGTTCCTTGGATTATCACGCTCTTAATTTGGGGGAGTTTCAGCGAAGGACTTAAAATCTTGGTTATGTGGTTTGTCACCGTAGTTTTGCGTCAAATGCTCGAACCGAAAATCATGTCGAAGAATATAGGTTTGCAACCTCTGCCAACTTTGGTTTCGATGTACGTCGGTCTCCAACTGTTTGGAGGGGCAGGTTTGATTCTGGGCCCGACAACCGTGATTATCTACGGAGCGTTGCACAAAGCGGGAGTCTGGAAATTCTAGAGAAAAGGAGATCATAGTGAAAACACTGACAATACTGGGTTCGACGGGATCGATTGGCAGGCAGACCCTGGATGTTGTGAATGAGGCCACGGAAAAATTCGAGGTTTTCGGTTTGGCTGCAGCTCGCAATGTGGATCTCATGGAGGAGCAAATCCGCAGGTTCCGTCCCGCAGTAGCGGTGATGATGGACGAAAAGGCCGCTTGGGAGTTGAAAGGACGCCTTCGGGATCGCTCTATTGTGATCGAGAGCGGCATGCCAGGACTTCTTCGCTTGGTTCAGGAGGAGAAAGTGGATACCGTGGTTACGGCCGTGAGTGGTCGCATCGGGCTCGAACCGACCTTAGCCGCTTTGAAGGCAGGGAAGAATATCGCCTTGGCCAACAAGGAAACCCTAGTGGCGGCGGGCGAGCTAGTCATGGAGACAGCCAGGGCAGGGGGATGCTCCATATTGCCGGTCGATAGCGAGCATTCTGCGATTTTTCAGTGTTTGGAGGAAGACCGAGGTTCGGTTCATAAGCTCATGCTCACGGCTTCCGGCGGGCCTTTTTTACACATGACAAAAGAAGAGATGGCTCGGGCAACGGCTAAACAAGCTTTGCGTCATCCGAATTGGCTCATGGGGCCGAAGATTACGATTGATTCGGCTAGTCTGATGAATAAAGGCCTCGAGGTTATCGAAGCGCACCACTTGTTTGGCATGGCGTATGAGGCTATCGAAGTCTTGATTCATCCCCAAAGCATTGTCCACTCGATGGTTGAATATCAGGATGGTTCGATTCTCGCCCAACTAGGTCGTCCGGATATGCGCTTGCCCATCCAGTACGCCCTCAGTTTCCCGGAACGCTGGCCGAATCCGTTTGAACACTTGGATTTGCGGGGTAAAACAATGACGTTCGAGGAGCCGGACTGGAAGAAGTTCCCGGCTTTGGCGCTCGCTTATGAGGTGGGGCGTCGAGGGGGTACTTTGCCAGCAGTGATGAACGCAGCCAATGAAGAGGCTGTTGGAGAATTCTTGACGGGGCGAATAACTTACCCGGAGATTTTCCGGACCGTGGAAGCAACATGCAGTGAACACAAGGTGTCAGACAACCGAGATTTGGCAACGATATTAACAGCAGATGCCTGGGCACGAGAGTTTGCCCAAAGAACCTGCAGGAGGGGGTAGTTTATGCTTACTACACTGGCCGTTGTCTTTGTGTTTGGCTTGATGGTCATGATTCATGAGCTTGGGCACTATCTGGTCGCGAAATGGTCGGGTATTAAGGTGCTTGAATTCAGTTTTGGTTTTGGGCCAAAGCTGTTAGGTTACCAAGGCCAAGAAACCCTTTATGCTCTGCGGGCAGTTCCGCTCGGAGGGTTTGTCCGGCTCTATGGCATGGATTCGGAGACGAATGATGAGGGAGAAGCGGTGATTGCCCCCGTAGATGATAGCCGTAGTTTTATGAACAAGAAGGTCTGGCAGCGCATAGCAGTCATTGCCGCCGGGCCAATCATGAATTTTGTTTTGGCGATTATCCTATTTATCGGGGTGTTCGCCTACATGGGCATACCCGCCCAGGCCGGGGGGAATGCCGTGGGATCGCTGATCCAAGGGAAAGCGGCAGAGAAAGCGGGAATCGTGCCAGGGGATCGGATTGTTGCCGTTGACGGCCAAGCTACGCCGACATGGACTGTTCTTACCGATGTGATCCACTCCAAACCCAACCGTACGTTGCAAATCACGATCGAGCGCGGCAAAGAACAGAAGAACCTTACCGTGGCTACCGCAAAGGATCCTCAGACTGGGTACGGCATGATCGGAATTGCTCCTGACATTGTCTATCAGCAGGTCTCTATTTTTAAGGCGGCTCAGTTTGGCTGGGAGCGAACCATTGAGTTTACCAAGTTTATCATGGTGTCATTGGTTGAAATGATCACCGGAAAAATTCCGGCCGAAGTGGGAGGGCCGATCGCCATCGCCAAAGCTATTGGCGAGGGTGCTAAAGAAGGGATTGCGAACCTCCTCGGTCTCACCGGAGTTCTGAGCATCCAGTTGGGGCTTCTCAACCTCTTCCCCATCCCTGCACTTGATGGTAGCCGGATCGTCTTTTTAGCCATTGAGGGCCTGCGTGGTAAACCTATTAAACCCGAGCGCGAAAACTTTATCCATCTTATTGGCTTTGTCCTTCTCCTCGTCGCCATGCTCGCCATCACCTATCACGATATTCTCCAGCTGTTTGTGAAGGCCGGGTAATAACTTCAAAGGAGCGAAACCATGCGAAGACAAACACGTCCGGTGCAGATCGGCACAGTGACCGTCGGCGGTGACGCACCGATCGTGATTCAGTCCATGACGAATACGGATACCCGTGATGTTGAACGCACTTTAGCTCAGATCAAAGCACTGCAGCAAGCAGGCTGCGAAATTGTGCGTGTGGCGGTTCCCGATGAGGTGGCGGCACAAGCGCTGGGAGGGATCATCCGTCAGAGCCCAGTGCCGATCATTGCCGATATCCATTTTGATTACCGTTTGGCTTTAGCGGCCCTAGAACAAGGGGTGCATGGGCTACGCCTAAATCCGGGGAATATCGGGGCACGCTGGAAAGTGGAGGCAGTGGTTCGGGCAGCGAGGGAACAGCAAGTACCGATCCGGATTGGGGTGAATGCCGGTTCTTTAGAGAAGGAATTATTAGTGAAATATGGTGGCCCAACGGCCCGAGGCATGGTTGAGAGCGCCATGGGCCATATTCACTTGTTGGAAGAAGTAGGGTATGAAGAAATCAAGGTCTCCCTCAAAGCATCGGACGTCCCCTTAATGCTGGAGGCCTATCGACTTATAGCTCAGGAGGTTCCGTACCCGCTCCATGTCGGAGTGACGGAAGCGGGGACGGTACGCTCCGGGGTGGTCAAATCCGCTGTGGGAATCGGTACGCTCCTGGCTGAAGGAATTGGGGATACTATCCGTGTCTCCTTGACTGGGAATCCGTTGCTAGAGATCCCGGTGGCTTTGGATATTTTGCGGGCCCTTGGGCTTAGACAGCAAGGAGTAGAACTGATCAGCTGTCCAACCTGTGGGCGTACCCAGGTGGATTTGGCAACGCTCGCGGAGCGGGTTGAGGAAAGAATCTCAAAACTTCCGCCTTTGGACAAGCCGCTTAAGATCGCGGTCATGGGCTGTGTAGTGAATGGGCCTGGGGAGGCAAGGGAAGCGGATTTTGGCATCGCTGGAGGAAAGGGAAAAGGCCTCCTTTTCCGTAAGGGCGAGATTATTGCCAGCCTCCCCGAAGTGGAACTCCTTCCTGCCCTGATGCTGGAAATTGAGGAGTACGTAAAAGGAAAGGAATGAACATCCATGCGAGTGAGCCAATTGTTTGATCCCACATTACGTGAGGTTCCGGCTGAGGCCGAAGTCGTAAGTCACCAGCTCATGCTCCGTGCCGGATTTATCCGCAAAGCAGCGGCAGGAATCTATACCCATTTGCCCCTTGGGCTTCGGGTTATAAGAAAAATTGAGCAAATCGTCCGGGAAGAAATGGATGCCAAAGGTGGACAGGAAGTCCTCCTTCCGATCGTTCAGCCTGCGGAATTGTGGCAAGAAACCGGGCGCTGGGATGTATACGGACCGGAAATGTTCCGCTTGCGGGATCGGCATGAGCGGGAATTCTGTTTAGGTCCGACCCATGAAGAGATTATTACCGATCTCATCCGCACGGAAGTGCGTTCCTACAAGCAGATGCCTCTCTTGCTTTACCAAATCCAGAATAAATATCGGGATGAACGGCGTCCACGCTTTGGCCTGATGCGCGGTCGTGAGTTCATCATGAAGGATCTCTATTCCTTTGACCGTGACCAGGCCGGGGCGATGGTCAGTTATCAGAAGATGTATGATGCTTATACTCGGATTTTTTCCCGGTGTGGTTTGAAATTTCGCCCGGTAGAAGCCGACCAAGGCGCGATTGGGGGGACAGGGGCATCGCATGAGTTTATGGTTTTGGCTGATTCGGGAGAGGCCGCCGTCGTGTATTGTCCAGCCTGCGATTATGCGGCGAATGTAGAGCAGGCGGAAAGCCATCCGCGGCCTGTGCCGAGTGAGAACCCCACGGGTGGGTGCAAGAAGGTGCATACGCCCGGGGCTAAGTCGATCGATGATTTGAGTGGCTTCTTAAACCTTCCCAAGAGCTATTTGTTAAAAGCGCTCCTCTATCAGGGAGATGAGCGGGTCTTCCTCGTTTTGGTGCGTGGTGACCGGGAAGTGAACGAGATTAAATTAAACAATGCCTTAGGAGGCTTTGTTCAGTTGGGACTGGCCTCACGGGAAGCCATTATGAAGACTTTGGGAGTAGAAGCCGGTTTTGTGGGGCCTGTTGGCGCTCCGAAGACCATGGAGATTGTTGCGGATTTGGAGGTTGCTCTGATGAACCAGGCGGTTTGTGGGGCAAACGAGGTGGACTTCCATTTTACCGATGTCGTTCCCGGTAAGGATTTTAAGATTGATCATATTTTCGATCTGCGCGTAGTGGAAGCAGGGGAGGGGTGCCCGAAGTGCGGTGCGCCGCTTGAGGCCGCCCGTGGCATTGAAGCCGGGCAGGTCTTTAATTTGGGGACGAAATACTCCAAAGCGATGGGCGCAACCTATTTGGATGAAAACGGGCAGGAACAGCTTTGTGTGATGGGTTGTTATGGGATTGGCGTTACCCGAACCGCGGCGGCTGCCATTGAACAATATCATGATGCAGATGGCATCATTTGGCCGATTCCGATTGCCCCCTATCACTGCATTATTGTCCCTGTGAGCTTGAAAGACGAGGCCGTGGCAGAGACTGCGGAAAAACTTTATCGGGAATTCTTATCCCTAGGGCTCGAAGTTGTCATCGATGATCGGGACGAGCGACCAGGGGTTAAGTTTAAAGATGCCGATCTGGTAGGATACCCTTTGCGCATTACTGTGGGAAGTAAGGCGTTGGCCAACGGTAAAGTTGAGTTGCGCGACCGGAAAAGCGGGAAGACTGATTTAATTGCGGTTGACGCGGTTGCAGCGCATGTGCGAGCGTTCATTCGCAACGCTTTAGAACATGTTGGTGACTAGGAAACCACAATGAGAGAGGAAGGAGAAGGGGATGTCCATGCCGCTTTCCAGTGTCCCGTTGAGCCGAGTTCTGTTTTTGGCCCAGCTTCCGGCGGATGGGCAGACAGTTGACCCGCTCTTGGAATCCGCCGTGATTCACCAAGTTGAAGTGCACCCCAAGGAAAAAAAGTGGGTGGTGTATGTGTATTCCGAAAAAAAAATCAACCAGACTCTGCTGGAAACTCTGGGGCGATTGTTGCAACAGAACCTTCAGCAAGTAGAGATTGAGTGGGTGTTAACCTACCCTAAACAGGCTCTGACACTGGCCGAACTCTGCACGATGCACTGGGACGAGATCACTCAGAAGCTGAGGGAAATGCTCCCGGCGACTAGAGGATGGCTGAGATCACGCTATGAGGTACGGGAGAACCAATTAATTTTTTACGTCCCGAATGCCTTGGGGATCGAATATTTCCAACTCAAGCGGCAACAGGTCGAGGCGTATCTGATCCAAGCCTATGGAGTTCACGCAGAGGTTATCTGTGCGCTTGATCAGGCAGAGGGTGAAGTCGATTATGCCCTGCTCACCGAACAGGTGGAGCAGGAATGCCTGCAACAGATCAGGAGCGTACAGCTCGAAGAAGCGGAGGAAACGGAGAAGGGAAAACCACGCAAGGCCATTGTTTTAGGGAAGGAATTCAAGGATAGCCCGGTTAGCCTAAAAGAGATTCAGGATGAAGAGCGCCAAACGGTTGTTTCCGGATTTGTCTTCGGGATGGAGTATCGCAAACTAAAAAGCGGCAGACAGCTACTGCTCTTTAATCTAACGGATAAAACCGACTCCTTGTCGGCGAAAGTTTTCTTGGATGAAGGGATGTCTTCTCTGGATTTTAACGATGGCGAGTGGGTGAAGCTTAGGGGTTCTGTTCAGTTTGATCGTTTCAGCGGCGAGCTGACAATCATGCCTAAAGACATCCTACGCATCTCCCCCACCGTTCGCGAGGATCATGCGCCAGAGAAACGGGTGGAACTGCATCTCCATACCCGCATGTCGACGATGGATGGGGTGTCATCGGCTCAAGACTTGGTTCGCAGAGCAGGCTTTTGGGGGCATGAGGCAATAGCCATTACCGATCACGGGGTAGTGCAGGCCTTCCCAGAGGCGGTGGAGGCCGGGGAAAAACAAGGTGTGAAGATCATTTTAGGGGTTGAGGGGTATTTGGTAGATGATGGGGGCCAAGCGGGCATCCCTCTCAGTCAGTTAAAAAGTCGTCATGTCGTACTCCTGGTTAAAAACACGGTGGGTTTAAAGAATTTATATAAACTGATTACGATTTCCCACCTGGAGTATTTTCACCGCCGTCCGCGGATACCCAAGTCCTTGCTAGCGACGCATCGGGACGGGATCTTAATCGGCTCTGCCTGCGAGGCTGGGGAGTTGATTCAGGCGATTCTGACCAAGGCTCCTCAGAAGAAACTTGAGGCCATCGCCGCGTTCTACGATTATTTTGAGATTCAACCGATCGGGAATAATCGGTTTATGCTAAAAAATGGTCAAGTTGCGGATGAAGAAGGCCTGCGCTCCCTCAACCGCCGGGTGGTGGAGATCGCTAAAGCCCTGGGCAAACCTGTTGTCGCGACAGGAGATGTCCACTTTTTAGATCCGGAGGACGAAGCCTACCGCCGAATCTTGATGGCGGGCAAGGGGTTTGAAGATGCAGACGACCAAGCTCCGTTGTACCTGCGCACCACAGAAGAGATGCTGGAGGAGTTTGCTTATCTAGGCAAAGAAACTGCTTATGAGGTGGTCATCAAGACACCCAGGGAGATCGCTTCTGAGATTGAAGTGCTCAAACCGTTTCCGGATGATTTGTTTTCACCGACGATACCCGGTGCGGAGGAAAAAATCCAATTCATGTCTTGGGAACGGGCTCGCGAACTCTATGGTGTTGTTCTTCCTGAGATTGTACAGAAGCGTTTGGAAAAAGAACTCAACTCGATTATCGGGCATGGGTTTTCCGTCCTTTATTTGATCGCCCATCTTCTCGTGAAGAAATCGAATGATGACGGTTATTTAGTCGGTTCTCGGGGTTCCGTTGGCTCCTCCTTGGTGGCCACGATGACCGGAATCACCGAAGTGAATCCACTTCCCCCGCACTATCGTTGTCTTGATCCGGGATGCCTGCACTCAGTTTGGGTGGACGATGGCAGTATCGGTTCAGGAGCGGATCTTCCGGACAGAAACTGTCCCCGCTGCGGGCGTAAAATGGCCAAGGATGGGCATGATATTCCTTTTGAGACGTTTCTCGGTTTTAAAGGGGACAAGGTTCCAGATATTGACCTTAATTTCTCAGGGGATTACCAGCCCCGAGCGCATAAATATACGGAAGAACTGTTTGGCAAGGAGTATGTCTTTCGCGCCGGAACCATTGCCACCATTGCCGATAAGACAGCCTTTGGCTATGTCAAGAATTATCTTGATGAACGTAAACTAAAGGTTCGGGGTGCCGAAATTACCCGCTTGGTCTCTGGCTGCACTGGGGTAAAGCGGACGACGGGTCAGCATCCCGGCGGGCTAATGGTCGTTCCCAAGGAATGCGATGTCTTTGATTTTACCCCCTTGCAGCACCCGGCCGATGACATGAAATCAGATACGATTACCACTCACTTTGATTATCATTCGATCTCCGGCCGCTTAGTTAAGTTAGACATTCTCGGGCATGACGATCCCACAGTGATAAAAATGTTGGAGGACTTGACAGGGGTTAATGCCAAGGAAATTCCGCTGGATGACCCCCGGACACTGTCGCTTTTTTCAAGCCCAGAAACGTTGGGTGTCACAGCGGAGGATATCCGTTCGAGCACCGGAACGTTTGGGATTCCGGAGTTCGGAACGAAGTTTGTCCGCCAAATGTTGGAGGATACCCAGCCGAAAAGTTTCTCTGATCTGGTACGAATTTCCGGTTTGTCGCATGGAACGGATGTTTGGCTGGGAAATGCCCAGGATTTGGTGCGCTCCGGGACGGCTATCATCTCCGAGATCATCGCCTGTCGCGATGACATTATGGTTTATTTAATTTATAAAGGGTTGGAGCCAGGAAGAGCGTTTAAGATCATGGAAGGGGTAAGGAAGGGCAAAGGACTGAAGCCGGAAGATATCGAAGAGATGAAAAGCCACGCTGTGCCGGATTGGTATATCACATCGTGCCAGAAGATCAAGTATATGTTCCCCAAAGCGCATGCGGTGGCGTATGTGACGATGGCTTTTCGCATTGCTTGGTTTAAGATTTATTACCCTGAGGCCTTTTATGCCACATTCTTTACCGTGAGGGCGGACGAATTCGATATTGAACTGATCCTTCAGGGCAAAGCTGCTTGCCGCGACATGATCGACATGATTGAAAACAAAGGGAACGAAGCCACGGCGAAAGAAAAAAATCTGGTTACTATTTTGGAATTGGTTGTGGAAATGGATTGCCGGGGGATTTCCTTACGGCCGGTTGACCTTTGGCACTCTGATGCGACAAAGTTCTTGGTTACTCCGACCGGCCTTTTGCCGCCCTTTGCAGCCATCCAAGGTTTGGGTGAAGCAGCCGCGCGCAATATCACGGTGTTGCGGGACAGTCAAGGTATTCTTTCTATTGAAGATCTACGTTCCCAGGCGAAACTCTCGAAAACGATCATTGAGATCCTCGGTAAGCTCGGATGTTTGGAAGGACTTCCGGAGGAGAATCAGCTTAGCCTGTTTTTTTAGGGAAAACTTGCTATTTTAGGAGTTTTAGAGTTGCAAGCCTAGGCAAGATATGGTATATTTAAAGAAGGAAATTTCTGCGCGTGTCAAGGGAGTGGGTTTAAAACCCACTCTTTCGTTTGTTTCAGTTCACGCCAAAGGAGCAGTGTGATGAGCCAAGATGTTGTTAGGCAGGTAACGACCCTTGTAGAGTCGATGATTGTCGAAGCAGGGTTGGAGTTGGTCGATGTTGAGTACATAAAAGAAGGGATGCATTGGTTTTTGCGGCTCTACATTGACAAAGAAGGCGGAGTCGATCTGGATGACTGTGCCAATGTAAGCCATCGGGTCGGAGATGTGCTAGACAATGCGGATCTTTTAGCTCAAGCTTATATGCTGGAAGTTTCCTCTCCTGGCCTAGAGCGACCGCTCAAGAAAGAAGCGGATTTCGAGCGCTACCAGGGCAAGCTGATCAAAGTGCGGACAAAGAATGTCTTTCAGGGTTATCACGAGTTCTCAGGTTATCTGGCTGGGCTTGAGGACGGGAAAGTCATTTTGGAATATCAGGGTGAGAGAGTTCGGATTGCACTAGAACAGATTGAAAAAGCCCATTTGGAAATCGAATTTTAAAAAGCCTCTGGGGATACATTGTACAAGGGGGAAAACACGATGAATATGGAATTTATTGAGGCTATTCATGAGTTAGAGAAAGAACGTGGGATTGCAGCGGAAGTTCTGTTTGAAGCGATTGAGGCAGCGCTTATTTCTGCTTACAAGAAGAATTTTGCATCCCTGCAAAATGTCCGGGTGAGTATTGACCGGCTGAGTGGGGAATTTAAGGTCTATGCGCGCAAAACCGTCGTCGAAAGGGTGGAGGACCCCCGAACCCAGGTTAGTCTGGAAGAGGCTCAAAAAGTTGATCCCAATTATGGCTTGGAGGATGTTGTCGAGTATGAAGTCACACCCCGTCAGTTTGGCCGGATTGCGGCACAGACGGCCAAACAGGTGGTGGTTCAGCGAATTCGGGAAGCCGAGCGGGGCATGATTTATGATGAGTACATCAACCGCGAGGGAGATATTGTCACAGGCGTAGTCCAGCGTTATGAGCAGAAAAATGTGATTGTGGATTTGGGTAAGGTTGAAGCTCTTCTTATGGCCCAAGAACAAATTCCAGGCGAGACCTACCAGCCCTTCGAGCGGATTAAGACCTATGTTGTAGAAGTGAAGAAAACGACCAAAGGTCCGCAGGTAATGCTTTCCCGCACGCACCCGGGACTCATTAAACGCCTATTTGAACTCGAAGTCCCGGAAATTCATGATGGCATTGTAGAAATAAAAGGGGTTTCGCGTGAGGCGGGTGCGCGTTCGAAGATCGCCGTTTATTCCCGCGATGCGAATGTTGATCCGGTGGGTGCCTGTGTAGGGCCCAAGGGTAGCCGCGTTCAAACGATCGTGACCGAACTTAAAGGAGAAAAACTCGACATTATCAGCTATTCCACGGATGCGCAGGAATTCGTGGCCAATGCCTTATCCCCCGCTAAAGTCATCAGCGTCTATCCGAAGCTGAATGAAAAAGTCGCCTTGGTTGTCGTACCCGATTATCAACTCTCGCTGGCTATTGGTAAAGAGGGTCAAAATGCCAGGCTGGCTGCCAAATTGACCGGCTGGAAGATCGATATTAAGAGCGAATCTCAGGCAAGAGCGCAAGACCTCATCCCGGAAGCAACGGAAGCTGAGTATAATGAGGAAACCTATGATGAATATGATGAATATGACGAGTATGATGAATATGACGAGTATGATGAGTATGACGAGTATGGGGATTATGAGGATGGGTACCCTGAAGAAGGGGAATATAGTGAAGAAGAGTACTACGAGGAAGGGGAGTATGAGGGGGAAGCCAGTTTAGAGGGTGAACAAGGCTACACTGACGACGGCAGCATGACTGAATATCATGAGTATGATGAGCATGCCGGAAGCGAACCCGAACCCGAAGGTGAACTCGGCGAGCATCCCGACCCCGTGTCAATAGAGTCTAAAGAGGAACCCTTGACTGAACGGGATCGCGCCATGCTCAAGTATTTTCAGACCGACGCAACGGCGAGCCGTAAGGAGAAGAAGAAAAAAGGCAAGGGGTGATAGCATGAAAACACGCAAAGTTCCAATGCGCATGTGTTTGGGCTGTCAACAAATGAAACCTAAGAAAGAACTCCTTCGCCTGGTCAGGACGCCTGAAGGGCAGGTTGAAATTGACCCAACGGGCAAGCGGAATGGCCGAGGAGCCTATCTTTGTCCCCAAGCGGAGTGCTTGCGGCAGGCCGCAAAAGCCCACCGTTTGGAGAAGGCTTTCGGTTTGGCGGTTCCTCCAGAAATTCTCACCCAGTTGGAAGGGAAGTTGAATCCCTTATGACTGAGCGTATGAAATCCCTTTTAGGGTTGGCCCGTCGCGCAGGGAGGCTGGCATCAGGAGATGCCGAGGTAGAGGCCTTCATGAAAAAGCATAAAGGTTTTCTGTTGCTTCTGGCCGAAGATGCACCAGGAGCACAGAAGAAATACCTCCAATGGGCTAAGGATCTAGGGCTTGAGACCGTAGTAATTGGCCGCAAAGAGGAACTGGGGAGTTCCATCGGATTGTCGCCTCGGGCGGCGGTTTTAGTTTTGGATCAAGGGTTTGCCAAAGGGATTCTAGAGGCAAGGAGATGATGGCTTGACAAAAACAGGGTGCTGAAAAAGTGGGGGTGATTAAATGACAATTATTCGTGTCCATGAACTAGCGAAGGAACTCAGTGTGAGCAGCAAAGATGTGATGACGAGGCTCGAGGCCATTGGGGTCGATGTAAAAAATCATTTAAGCAAGGTTGAACCGGCGGATGCCGCACGGCTGCGTGCCGAGATGGGTTTTCCAAACAAAGACAAGGATAAAGACAATGATAACAAAAGGCCAGAACCCCACAGTTCAGCCCCGCAGACGATGAAGCCTTCTGAAGGGCAAAGCCCTGACGTGGGAAATGAAAATCACATGCAGCGCTCGGAAGGGGATTTAGGGCAACGCGGCGGAGAGCGTCCGCCGCGTCCAGAAGGGTATCCATCGCACCCAGGGATGGAGAACCGTCCGCCGCGTCCAGCCGGAGAGCGTCCGCCGCGTCCAGCCGGAGAGCGTCCGCCGCGTCCAGCCGGAGAGCGTCCGCCGCGTCCGGCCGGAGAGCGTCCACCACGTCCAGCCGGAGAGCGTCCGCCGCGTCCGGAAGGGTATCCACCGCGTCCAGGGATGGAGAATCGTCCACCGCGTCCGGCCGGAGAGCGTCCACCGCGTCCGGCAGGGTATCCGCCGCGCCCGGGGATGGAG
>JAJZPA010000057.1 GCA_021811425.1 Bacillota bacterium
CATAATATTGTTTATCATGATGAGCACGACATATTTGTTATCGGACACTCCGGTTATGAAGCTCATGACCATGTCCGGAATGTGCAAATAGGAAAGAAACCAGGCAAAGGCCGACGAAGCGGCGATGAGGAAGAGCACAACCGCCAGTTTGCGAAAGGTTCCAATCAAAATCCGGTTGATCTCCTTCCCGCCGATTTCTCGGAACACAAGCATCACAAGGATGAGCGCATACACCACAGCGATAGCTGCCGATTCATTGGCCGTAAAAATCCCACCGAGCACGCCTGCCACGATGATCAAGGCGGTGGTCAAGCTCAATAGTCCTTCAATCACCACTCTGAGACGTTCTTCACGGGGAATCGTCTCCCCTTTAGGATAGCGACGACGCACAGCAATGATATAGCTCGTAACCATTAAGGAGAGCCCCAGGGCAATCCCCGGTACCATACCAGCGGCGAATAACCCAGGGATCGAAACTCCCCCTGCAGCCAGAGAATAGAGGATGATGTTATGGCTTGGGGGTAAAAGCACGCCTTGGATTGATCCCGTGATCGTCACCCCTACTGCGTAATCGGTGTCATAGCCGCGCTTGCGCATCATGGGAATCATGATGCTCCCGATGGAAGATGCATCCGCGACGGCCGAACCCGTAATCCCACCAAAAAACATGGTAGAGAGCACATTGACAATCGCCAACCCGCCCCGGAAACGCCCAACAAGCAGGTTGGAAAGCTTAATGAGGCGGTTCGAGATTCCGCCCTCCCCCATAATTTCACCCGCAAAAATAAAGAGGGGAATCGCCATCATGGAAAACGAGTTTAGTCCATTAAGCATTCGCTGACCTACGATCTCCAGAGGCACATTGAGGTATACCCCGGTCAGCACGGAAGAAATAGCTAAGGAGAGAGCCACGGGCACCCGCAGCAAAAAGAGCAGAACAAAGGAACCCAGCAAAATTGTGACACCCAATGTCATTCTTTTTCCTCCTCACCGACCAAAAGCCAAAACAAGCCATAAATAACGATGACCACACCAGTGATCGGAACCACCAAATACTGCAACCCATTCGGTAGCCCGGTGGCCGGTAAATCCGAAGACCAAGTCAGCTGGGTAAACTTGTACCCTTCGATGAAGAGAAATACTCCAAAAAAAACAATAAGAATATCAGAAAAATAGTCGAGTACCCTACGAATCGGTGCCGGAAAATGGCCATAGAGCAGGGTAACGCTCAAATGACTACGCCGACCAAAACCTGTCGCAATGCTCAAAAATCCATAGGCAGTCATAAATAAAAGAGCAACCTCTTCTGACCACCCTGGGGTTTTGTGCAACACATACCGTCCAAAGACCTGATAAATGACAATGGCCACCATGATACCCATCATATAAGAACCCACGCCTTCCACGATACGTTCAACGCCGTGGACGAATTTCCGTAAGCCCTGTTTCCAGGTTTGCGTCATTTGGCTTGGCTGAGGCAACCCCGCCACCTTCCTTCTATATAGCTTTCCTCGTGAACCTGGAGTGAACACAATTTCAAGCTGAATTTAACTGGGGGTGGTCGGAGGCCGGCCACCCCAAACAACCTGTCATCCACAGTAAAAACTATTTTGTCGCCCGAATTTGATCGATGACATCTTTATAGTCTTTACCATACTTGTCATAGAGGGGCTGAACGGCTTTCTGCCACTCGTCAATGTTTACATCGCTCACGACATTCCCTTTGTCCTTAACCGCCTTTTTCGCCTTTTCTTCTAAGTCCGTCCAAGACTTTCTTTGCACTGCTTGGGAATCTTTCGCCGCCTGCAGCAGAATCTTCTGATCATCTGCGGAAAGCTTATTCCAGCTCGCTTGGCTTGCGACCAAGATTTCCGGAGTCCGAGAATGCTCGTCTAGGGTCAGATATTTAGCGACTTGGTAATGGTTCGTGGAGAAATAACTCGGCCAGTTGTTTTCCGCGCCGTCGATAACTCCGGTTTGCAGGGCACTGTAGACTTCCCCATACGCCATAGGGGTCGGAGAAGCGCCTAAGGCTTTGACCAAATCCATGAAAATATCGGATTGTTGTACCCGAATTTTCATCCCGGCCAAGTCACTGGGATGCACCACCGTTTTCTTCGAGTTGTAGAAGGAGCGGGCACCAGAATCGTAATAAGTCAAGCCCACCATCTTCGCAGTTTTCAGCCCATCAAGCATTTTGTCTCCAATCGATCCGTTCAAGACTTTCCACATCTGGTCACTAGAGGAGAAGAGATAGGGCAAATTGAAAACATTGAGTTGCTTATCGAAAGATGCTAAGGGTGCAGCATTCACGCGACCGAAATCGATGGCACCAAGTTGGAGCTGTTCAATGACTGTCTTTTCATCCCCGAGTTGGGCACTAGGGTAAACCGAAACCTCAATCCGGCCATTCGTTCGCTCCTTTACTAGCCGAGCAAACTCGTTATCCCCCATAACAGTGGGATAATCGGCCGCTTGGTTGTCCGCCAAGCGCAGCGTGACCTTTTTCACAGTCGTGCCGCCACTACTTCCGGTATTGCCACCCGTTGAGCCACAGGCCGTAAGACCTAATACCAAGGTAACACTAAGTGCTGGAATCAAAATTCTCTTCCAATTCATCAATTCATCCCCCTTAATTTAATTGTGCTAATACGAGAATTTAATACAATCTTCTCAAACCGCTTCGACGCATGCTCTGAACCTTTCATCCCTCCTCAACAGGGTACCTGTCATCCGTGAACGCCGAGAAAACGCCATCACATTAAGCCCTAGCGATTCGCATGCAGAAGCTGGATATGTTTTCCGATATGGCGCACAAGCGCTTGGGCATAGTGTTCTTCTTCATCATTTAGCGTTTGGAACATGGCTTCGCGGAACCTCGGCACCCCTACCTGATTTTTTGCCGTGAGCAGTAATCCGTAGGAAATATGGAGAAGCTGTCGGCTATCATCACGATCCATCAGAATAGGGAGTTCCTTATCAGTCAGGCTCTCCAAATGAGGGATCTGCTCAAGGTCCGTACTGACATGGTAGTATTTCTTTGCTTCTGCAAAATGTTCTAAGGCATACGCGTGCATCTGGCGATACAGGAAAGGATTCGTCTGAGCGATCACCCTAACCGCCTCCAGCCAGTTGGTTCCCGCCGTTTTCACATGCACCCGCCCATGGGTATACTGGCCAATCAAAGGGAAAACCGAGAACTTGTCGCTACCCGAGTGAATGCTTAAGCGGAAGCCAAAATGATCAGCAATCTCGGCATGCACTTTCAAATCCGCCTCGAACTGAACCAGATCCCCACGATAATCAATTCCCTTTTGAAATTCTCCGCAAAAGCGGGGCGCAAGGCTGGTGAACTCGACGCCCTCTCTCGTAAGCTCTTGCGCCACAAAATAATGAGCCTCCGGAGTTGTGGATGTCAGGGTTTCATCGATCGAAATCTCAAAATCAACATCACCACGCGGTTGAATTAAGGAATAAAAAACTTCTTTGATAAAAGCCAGTGCCTTATGATAGACAACTACGATAGCCTGAAGATCCGTAGCCTCAAAGTGAACCTCCCCCGTGCCCAAGGGAAATTGCTTCCCTAGATACCGAGTTTCCCAACCTTGCCGAGCCGCAGCTGGAAGAGCTAGATAGCGAGTTGTAATCTCTTCTGAAGACAGCTCTATGATGCTATTATCAATCTCATTGGAACAATCCAAGGTGATCATCGAACATCCCTCAGTCAGGGCCTCACGCACTTCGGCAGCCGTTTTCAAGTGGTCTCCATCTGCCCCAAAGCCGAGGGTGTATCCTTCTTGAAACACGCTCCAGGATGCCGCATCAATGACATCCCCAAAGGTGCGTTCCGTCAGGGTAAGTTCACGAACCGATTGTTGGGCTAAAACGGGTCGTACATTTTTTTCGTGAGCCAACAACCGCAAGTGCCCAGGAGATGCTAGTCCCAAACGATCCCCGAGCCCCAGGCTCATCCCCGAACGACCAAAGGGAACCGGGCGGGTGAAGGAAAACCATTTGCGCAGCGCCTCCGCATTGGCGTGGGTTAAGGGGCAGATTTTTAAGCGCCCTTTTGGGGTTTTCCGGATGTCCCCCGCAAAATCATCGAACAATCGGGATGGCGAAACGATCTCCAGGCAGACGAACTTTCGCTCTCCCTCAATCCTGGCCATGAAGGCACTCGCCTCTTCCCGCATCTGAACCGATTGCCAATAAAACCTCGACTCTTCCGGTAAATTTGGTTTGATCAAACTGAGAAAATGATTCACGGCTTATCCTCTTTCCTTCGCAAAAATATTATCCGCATACTCGGGAGTAAACAAGCGGCGCACGACACCCAGGCAAGCTCCATAAAAAGCAGCATCCCTCCCTACTGAAGAACGTTCGATGCGCGTGCTTTGGACGACTTCAGGAAAGGCGTGCGTGCGAACCGATTGGGCCAGCGGCTCCAAAAGGGCCTTGCCAGCCGACGCCAAAATTCCCCCTAAGACAATTATTTCTGGGTTATAAAAATTAATGATTCCTGCGATACCCATTCCTATTGACCATCCAGCTTGACGAATCAATTCCTTGGCATATGGCCCTTGTTCGCTAACGGATACCAAGATATCCTCAATGTCCACCCGGCCTTTTTCCAGCCACACGGATTTGAGCGAATCATCTGGGCCGTATAACCCAAGCTCTAGATTAGCTCGATGCTCCAGAGCCGGAACCGCATACAGACTCTCCAAACAGCCTCGGTTGCCGCAATTACACAAGGGGCCGTTTTCAACGACCACCGTATGTCCCATCTCCCCGGCATACCCCCGGCTACCGTAAAGAATTTCCCCATTGAGTATCACCCCGGTACTGAACCCTTCCCCCAAGTTCACATACGCTAAATCCTTGATCCCTTGCCCTGCTCCAAGGGTGTACTCAGCCAAAGCAGCCGCATTTGAGTTGTTCTCCAGAGTAAAAGGGCGACCAACCAAGACTTCAAGCCATTCTGCAAGGGGAACTTCCCGCCAGCATTCACCCAAGTTGGGCGAGCGCTTCAAGATCTGGCTATGCCGATCAAGTAGTCCCGGAATGGCAAAGCCACTCCCTAGGATTTTCCCGCTAGGAATCCCGGTTTCCGCTACCAGCGCCTCCATGGCTGCCACGAGCAGGCTTAATCCTTTTTCTGGCTCCCCCATCTCAATGGAGGTACGCCTGATTGCAATCGGCTTCAGTTGCAGATCCACGATCCCCAGGGTCGAAGTTTGGCGGGTGATCTCGGCTCCCAGGATATAGCCGTTCTCCGGGTTGAACGCAAGGGCAATCGGACGCCGCCCCCCATTCGAAGGCCCCTGGCCGAGTTCTCGTACATACCCCGTCTCCACCAATTCCCGCACGATTCCGGAAATTCCCGCCGGTGTCAGCCCCGTCTGTTGTGCCAATTCCTGGCGGGAGATAGTTTGGTTTTTGCGGATCAGGTTGAGAACATTGATACGGTTGAAGCGTTTGACATATTCCTGATTACCCTTATCTTTCATTCAGTGCTCCTTAATCTCAAACTCATCTTGCTTAATCCCGTTAACTTATATTCCCCGTATCGTCTAACGAATACCTAATCCAGGTGTTTATGGACACTAATCCGTCTAACTTTGTTAACCCCGTTAATCAAGTTAATAATCTATTCGCTAAGTTTCTGTAAATTCCTTCTTCTTGGCGTAAAAAACAAGAGCCAACTCAAAAATAGTTTTGAGAGGCCCCATAATTCTTTACTTTCATACTTTAGTCAACACGGACCCAGCAACTTTTAAATCGTCATCGCTCCAAAACCACCATCCACGCGCACCAAAGATCCGGTCACAAAGCTAGAGGCCCGCTCAGAGGCCAGCCAAATCACGGCGCCTTGCAGTTCTTCTGGGTTGCCAAAACGATCCATCGGGGTATGGCGCATCACCGACTCGATGCGCTCCGGGGTTAAGACCTTCCGATTCTGCTCTGCCGGGAAAAATCCTGGAACAATGGCATTGACGCGAATCTTATGGGGTGCGAACTCTCGCGCCAAGAACTCTGTCACGCTGTTGATGCCCGCTTTGGACACAGAATAGGTAAAGACCTTGGACAATGGTGTCGTCGAAGATACTGAAGACACATTAATGATGCTCCCACCTCGACCCTGTTCGATCATCTTGGGGGCAAATACTTGGCAGGCTAAGACTGTCGCTTTAAGATTCACGCTCATGATGTGGTCCCATTCGCTCTCCTCGATCTCGAAGAAAGGGGTTGGGCTGTTTGTACCCGCACTATTGAGGAGGATGTCCCAACCTCCGGCCCAAGCTTTGATCGCTCCAGTAACCTTCTGCAGCGAATCCTTCTTCGTCGCTTCCGCCTGGAAGCTCTTCACTGTTCCCCCAGCTTCTACGATCTTCTCTTCTACATCTTTAACTTTCTCTACGCTTCGGGCCACAAGGGCTACTTTAGCCCCATGATTAGCGAGTCCCAAGGCCATCGCGCTCCCTAAGGTACTGTTTCCTCCAATTACAACCGCCGTTTTACCTGTAAGATCAAATAGATTCTCCATGATTATACGCTCCTTCTTATTCGATGTTCAATATTCGTGGCTGGATGTTCCCCTGCTCAGCGAACCCCATTTCGCTCCCCGTGGCTGCCCATCGCCGGGACTACAAACGGCTTAGCACCTAATGTTTTAAGCAAATCCTGTATGATACCGATGTTTTCACCTCACTTTATCCTCTTATGATACACCTGGCGCTTAATTTTGCACAATAAGAAAACAACCAGGGTTTGGCTATTCCCCGGCTGTTTGACGTCGTAACTTCCCCATGTTAATCGGCTAGACTCATTTCTTCTTTTAAAAACGCCCGTAGAACCATGGCCAAGCCCCGGTAAAAGTCAGTATCCGCTTTCCGTTCCAAGTTGTCCAAGAGTTCGAAGACCCAATTCGTAATATGCGTTGTGAAAAAACGCTGCTGCCATTCACTTAATGTCTCACGTTCGGACTCCGCCAAACCCGGTTCACTCGCCTTGTGCCACAGGTGGCTCATAAAATAAAGTTCAATGCCGATGTGATCCGGAATAAACTCCCATCCTTCGGCGAACTTGAGTTCCCATTCCTGCAGAAGCCGCTGCATGTCTTGTGCCGGTTCCTGCCAGAGACGACCGAAACTCCCATCAATGTTGCGCTGTGTATAACAAGACTCGTAGGGGAAAATAAGCTGCGGACCCGGAACCAGGAACAAAGCATCATAGTCCAAAAGCACTTCCTGATAATACGCCTCGTTCTGAGCCGCTCGGTTTAATGCTCCAAGAATTTCGCCTTTACCTGCTATATCAGGCAGGGCACTTTCCCATTGAACTCGAAAAGAAGGGGTAAGCCAAGAGGCATCGAGCTTGCGAGAGAGCGCTGTGGCAAATAAATTGTATAAAGCAGCCTCGGCTTTAGCCTCCGAAATCTTATCTAGGGGTTGACGATCCATACCAACACTCTTCCCTTCCCTTGCAAATTATTCCCACTCAACTATATCATAATCCGTCATGCCGGCGCTAGATCAAAACGCAGATACCCGTTGATACCAACAGATACCCGTTGATACACACAGCACGTGGCAGTGCAGAAAATCCTACACTGCCACGTCAATACAAATGACTACTTAGCTTTCTCGACTTTCACCCGTGAGTCGTAGAAGGAACAACTGCCACCAATCTTGTCTTCCAGGCAGACATAGCCGATGGAGTCGTCCATGCGCATAGCGGGGTTGATATTGACTCCTTTAGCCCGTGTTTTGTCACCGGGAACCGTCTTGCCATCAATGATGGTATCTACTGAACCATAGTTCCAGTGCCCATAACCGACACTCGCGGTAACAACACCGGGCCTGATCCCTGGGCGCAGGCGCAGCTTTCCTATCACTCCATTCTTGTTGGTCGCGCCACTGACTTTCACCATGTCGCCATCCTTCAAGCCGAGCTTGGCACCCTCTTCATCGTTCATTTCCACGAAATTTTCCGGCTGAATTTCCGTGAGCCAGGGACAGGCGATGGTCCGAGTCTGGGTCTGGAAGGATTGCTTATACGTTGTGGCGATAAACGGGTAACCGTCATCTTTAATCTCCTGTTCCTTGGCATTGACAACCGGTTTATAGAGTGGGATTCCCTCGAAATTCTTGCCCGTCATGGCGTCTTTGGTTGTAGCCACCTTTTCGGCATACAGCGTGCACAGGCTGGCGACCTTGTTCTTCATGAGGTTGCCGTCATAGGCCCCAGCGGCATCAAAAACCCCGCCGCGATCCAGGATATATTTAACCTGTTCTTGCTCCGTGCTCCCCGGAATCTTCCCATACTGACTGGCATAATTGGCAACAAGCTTCAAATACCAGTCTTCTTCCTTATTAAGCGGCATTCCCGGACCGAACCCGGCGTCCCCGAAGCCTGACAGTCCCATGCGCTTGGCAATGTCAATAAAGATATTTTCCACGGATTTCGCTTGAGGGAACACATGTGTCATCGGCTGGCGCACATCCGCGACAAGCCCGAGTATGGTTGGAGGAGATCCCAAGGCATTCCACTGTTCCATGTAGGTTACATCCGGCAGGATATAATCCGCAAACATGGACGTTTCACCCAGTATAATGTCCGTTGCAATAAAGAGCGGAACCTTCTTGGTGTCTTTCAGCCCTTCAATCACTTTGTCTTTAACACCAGGAATGGAATAAGCCGGGGTGCCCATGTGCAGCCAGAGAATTTTTGCCGGATAAGGATAGCCATCGAGCACACCTGCCACCACTTCTTGGTAGACATCCCCTGTCAGCGGGAACCAGGGACGTTTAGCCGGATAGCTGTTTTTCTTAAACTCGGTAGAATCCTCATATTTCGCTTTTTCCCGGGAGATGCGGATCCCTGTCATCTTGACTGAACCCGGATGAAGCTTGGCAACCTGATACTTGCCGTTTTTGTCACCCATATAGCTCAAAGAGCTGCCACCGGACTGATAGCCGCCGACGTGATCGACATTACCTACAAGCAGGTTGAGAATAGCGATGGCCCGACCCGACTGGAACCCATTCGTGTGCTGAACCGGCCCCCGATAGAAGTCCGCTACCGCGCGTTTGCCGTAAGAAGAAAATTGATCCGCAACCCGGACAATCTGCTCTTTAGGAATACCGCCAATTTTCGCATACTCATCCAGCGTCTTTTCCTTTGTCCGTTCGGCATAGAGTTGCAAAACTGTCTTACAGGCCACGCTGTTGACGTTGGCTTCACCGAAAAGATCCGCTGCATCTGCTTTTCCTGCCAGGGTGGGAGTCCCCCCAACCAAAACGACATAATCATCTTTGGTTCCGCCTAAGCCTGCATCATCTCCGCGCAAGTATTTGCCATTGTCGGAGCGCACAAGGTAGGTCGCATCAGACCAACTGGCCTCACCTTTCTTAGC
Source organism: Bacillota bacterium (assembly GCA_021811425.1). Lineage (GTDB taxonomy): Bacteria > Bacillota > Desulfitobacteriia > Desulfitobacteriales > Desulfitobacteriaceae > JAJZPA01. The sequence continues at coordinate 9,419 of JAJZPA010000057.1, forward strand.
CGCCGCTTCCTTGGAAGGAACCTCGAGGAATGCCTTATCGTAGCGCTTATTATCCAGAATCCATTGTCCGATACCTAAAGCTAAAGCCGCATCTGCGCCGGGTAGAATGGGAACCCACTCGTCGGAAAGGGATGCACTGACGGAGAAACGGGGATCAACGGTCGTCAGTCGTCCGCCTTTCACTCGGAAATTACCGAGTTTCCGGCTCAAACCGTTCATGGGAAAATTCGCCTCTCCATAGTTCGCACCAAAGTTTAAGATATACTTGGCGTTCTCAAAGTCGGGCTTCATATGCCCTTTGCCTGCAAAGGTGTTAGCCGTAGCGATGTGATGGCTTTGCTCACACACCGTGGTGTGTTCAAACCAGTTGATGGACCCATAAGAATTGTTCACAAAACGCTTAACCAACTCGGAGCGACTATTCTCAATCCGACCGGCGAGAAACACAAATTGATTGGCCTTCGGCCCCAGCTCCGGTGCCTCGGGGTTAATGGGTGTCGTCAGATCCCGCACAGCCTTCAGCCCTTCAACATTCCCTTCCCCAAACAAATTCCCGCCTTCGATGATTTCTTTATAAGCCTGATCCCAACTGATTGCCTGCCACTTATTTTCTCCCCGCTTGCCAACCCGTTTCAGCGGCTGCTGCACGCGCAAAGGATCATAGAGGATCTGCAACCCCGCTTGCCCTCTCGGACACAGTTTACCGGCATATTTGCGTGCCTCTTTAGGATCGGTCGTATAGGGAAGTGGTTGATCTGCTGTCATGGGGCTATATGGATTGCCATCAAGCTTAACGACCACTCCATCTTTGATCTTTCCTCTGAGGCTGCAGTCGCTGCGGCAGCCAAGGCAAGTCGAATAGACAAAGCTCACGCTCGGATCCGTATCTAAAGTATCTTCAGCAGGTGCGCCTTGTTTCCAGCTTGGAACCCCTTTGGGAACACTATCCGCAAACGCCAGCGGCGCTACGGCCATGGTCGCACCCAACGCGGCTGCGCCTCTAAGAAAGTTTCTGCGTGTCGTCTTCATTTATTGTGCTACCCCCTTTGACACTGGAATGGACTCTTTCTCCTGGGCACCAGGCCGATTCATCGGCAACACAGAATAAAGCCAAGTCAAGACGACCAGTGCCAGAATGCCGATGCCGAGACCGATGCTCAAGTCCCTGCCGGAAACAGCATACTCGATGATTTTGCTGCCGGTCAACGGAATTTTCTGTCCCCCGATGACCAAGTTGATCCGCATCGCCAGAACCCCAATGATCGTTAGGATGGAAGCAAGCGTTACTAAAGGCAAGCTCTGCCGGGCTTTTTTAGAAAGGAGAATCAGAAACGGCGCCAGCATACCCAAGCCATTTTCCAGCCCCAAGAAACTCCAACCTTCTTGGTGTAAGAGGAAATAACCTGCAGCATACCCCGTTTCGCTGGAATACCAAAGTACGATGAAATAGATGATCATCAAGGCTCCGTCAACCACGATGAACCACTTCATAAGGTTGGCAATATCGGCAATCAGAGCCCGGATGTCCTCGCCAATGCGGCCAAACTTGAACTTCTCCACCAGCATCATCACAATGATGAAGAGTCCGGTGCCGGAGACCATGGCCGACATCAAGAAGATAATCGGCATCAGCGGAGTATGCCAGATGGCCCGCGCCTGCACATTGCCGAGAATGAAACCTGTGTAGCCGTGTACTAGGAGAGCCAACGGAACACCCAAGGTGCCAAACAACTTCGCCTTTTTCTTGTCATTAGCTAAGGCCGCAGCAGACATATCCTTTTTGCCGAAGAGAAGGAAGCTGTAAAGGCCGGCCTTAAAGCCCCCCTTGTTAAGACCTTGAACAAAGTCCTGCCGAAAAAGATACCAGGCATAAATCATTAGGTCAACCGGGTAAAGAATGAGGAGGTATACTCCCCAGGACATGGCTGAGGTTAAACTGACATGCAAAAACAAATTGTAAAAACGTCCTGGCTGGGCGAGATCGAAGAGGAGATGAAGTGGAGCAAAAGCTAGGAGGACAATGGCCATCAGAACTCCAACTTTAGAGACTTTTTTGTACTTTTCAATCCCAAACACTGTACCCAAGCTTGTTAGGATGAAAGACCCCGCGCTCATCCCAGTATAGTAGAAGTAAAGCGCAATGAGTAAACCCCAATAGATTTCATGCGGAGTATCAAAGAAGTGTACCGTCGGCATTATTTCTCACCTCCCACGATCTCCAATAGATTGGGTCTGAGGGCTTTTTCATCCGCGCCGATATAGTACGTTTGCGGCCGATTATTGGTTTCCGGCTTGCTGACGGCGACGGATTGGGTTGCTAGCAATTTAAACACTTCACTGTTGGGGTCGTTTCGATCTCCGAAAACCCGCGCTCCTGTGATACAAGTGTTGACACAGGCTGGCTGCATTCCGGCTTCCACCCGTTCGTGACAATAGGTGCACTTCTCAGCGGTGTTACGTTCGGGATTAATAAACCGCGCGTCATAGGGACAGGCTGCGATGCAGTATTTGCAGCCAATACACCGATCATAGTCCACTAAGACGGTTCCGTCTTCCAGTTGATAGGTTGCTTTCACCGGACAGACGTTGAGACAGGATGGATTCTCACAGTGGTTGCACAGCCTGGGCAAGCGATGGCGGGAAACATTCGGGAACTTTCCGGTTTCCAACTCTTCTACCCAGGAACGGTTGACTCCCAGAGGCACATTGTTTTCACTCTTGCAGGCCACCTGGCAGGCGTGACAGCCTACGCATTTGCGCAGGTCGATCACCATGGCGTAGCGTTTTCCCATTGTTTCAACTCCTTCACACAAAGATGGAATTGCCGCCTTCGCCAAATACGGGCAGGCACAGGGATTTCTCTCCGCACCCTGTCGGTCAGAACAACTTATTAGCCGCTCTGACTCGGTGGCAGGTGAAAACTTTCACCATGTATAGTTTAATAGATTAAGCCTTATGTCTGTAGCAGGGAAACTACTATTTTTCTTGGCAATTATCCTTACATTTTTTTGCACTTTTTGTCAGGTAAACCACTACACTCTCTTTACTTGAGATCACACGGCGAGGTACTAGAAAAAACTAAAAAGACATCCCTAGCGAGCTAAAGATGTCTTCCGCATAGTCGTATTGTCGACCCACTCTAAACTAATCCTGGGTTTCCAGTTGTTTGATCATCCGGTAGTTATGCTCAAGTTCGTTACTAATAATGGTTTGAGCCCTTTCCAAAATGTCCAGAACCTCCAGATGCTTAATTCGGTACATGACCTTTAGACCCTGTTTCTCTGATTCAATGATGTTTTCGCGGCGAAGCACCGCGAGATGCTGAGAAACATTGGATTGTTCCAACCCAAGTTCACTGATAATCTCGCAGACACAACGCTCACCGGATCCTAAAAACTCAAGAATCCGTACGCGTGAAGGGTGTCCAAGCGCTTTCAATAAGTTGCTTTTTTTGGTAGAAAAAATCATTTTCATAGTCATACCTCACTCGCAAGGATGATTTAACAAAGCGAAAAGTTGAATCTTTGGCTTTTAGTTTATTATATTATCATATACAAGTCAAGGATGCTAACGATACTATTTTATGTAGGAGTTCACTTTTGACCCCATCGGATCTTGCTTTATACCAGTATAGGGTATACACTATATGCATACAACATCATATCAACATAAGGTGGTGCATATTAATGGCCAAAAACAATCTGATTAGACACTTTTCCCCGGCTTGGTTTGCCGCCATCATGGGTACCGGCGGATTTGCCAACGTACTCTACCTGTGGGGTGGCGCTTGGTCAGTATCTCGTATCCTTGGCATAGCGCTTGCCTGGCTCAATGCCCTACTCTTCGTCCTATTCCTTATCCCTTGGCTTGGGCGCTGGTTTGCCCACTATGATCAATTAAAGCTGGATCTGAAACACCCGATCATGAGCAACTTTTTTGTGACGATGCCAGTGGGCACGATGATCCTGGCGAGTAATGCCGCCTTAATGGGCACCTCGTTCCTGGGCCGGCCATTTGTATATGGCTTCGCCTGGATTGCCTGGCTCATCGGCATCACCGGTGCCCTCATTCTCGGGGTTTACGTCAGCTACAATTCATTAGCCAGCGAACAAACCCCTCCGCAAGTGTTGAACTTTGCCTGGCTGATCTCACCGGTGGCGAGCATCGCCGTGCCCCTAATCGGTAACCCCTTAGTTTCTATGGTAAAAGACGGCTCAGCGAACACGGCAAAAACTATCTTGCTGTTCAATCTAAGCTTTTACGGGATTGGCTTCTTTCTCTTCATATTTATTGGTGCCCTGGTTCTGGGACGCCTCATTCAACACCCCCTCCCTCCCAATGCCATGACTCCTACCTTTTGGATCACCCTCGGGCCTATCGGGGTCGGTGCTGTCAGTCTGATGGGGCTTGCCGACTCTGCCAAGTCGTTAGGACTTCTTGCCTCAGTGGATACCGCCTACTTGCTCGCCGCCATCTTCTGGGGCCTCGGACTGTGGGCCGTCGGGGTCGCTCTGAGCATCTCCTGGCGCTATCTTAAAAACGGCGGGGTTCCGTTCAGCCTCTCCTGGTGGGCTTTTATCTTCCCCTTGGCCGCCTATACCATGGCCAGTTTGAAGTTAGCCAATTACTTTTCCTCCGCCCTCATCCTTTGGTACACGGTACTGCTCACACTCCTGCTCGCTGTCCTTTGGGTTCTCACCTTAATTCGCACCCTGGGTGGCGTGGCCAACGGCAAGCTCTTCCAACCCCAGCCCCAGCCACAACCCGGGAACGGGTCTCGTGCCTAACCGTTAGAATATTTTACTTCACACTTTGTTCATAGTCCCTCCATACCATTTCCATAATGTTATGTTATCCTAAAGTCAATCCATTCTTCAATCCTCCCTCCTTTGACATACCCCCAAAGGCATATGCCTTTGGGGGCGTTTTTTGTTTACCTTTTTCGGTTCCATCCCACTGCCCACTAAGACGGGAATAATAGAATTTCCTCCTCCAACCCCTAATAAGCCTTCTAAATATCCGGCTAGTGCCTGCCACTCGCAAGTTGTTGTGAAGCTCTCCACGCCGTCCGCAGGAGCGATTCCGCACCTGACCAAGCCTTACTTGCCTCGGTTGCATGGAGAACATCGTCTTGGACAAACCGGGCTAAATAGGCACTGTAGAGATCCCGCTGCATGAAGACTCCGCACGAACATTCATGAACTCTCTGGCTTAGCGGTTTCTTCTGTTTTTCTCCGCAGTGGCATACTTGGGACAATGCGGTTGTCCGGGTGTTGAACGCATAGACTCCACCGCCGGCACTTGCAGCCTTGCGCTGAAGCATATCGACGAACATCCCCGGGGAGCGCACTCCCACCGACTTGCCAAAGTTTTTTTGCAGTGCCTTGTAGGATAGTTTTTCGGTCTTTATATGAACCCCCACGGACAATATTTGATTCGCCAATTGCCCGTGCAGTGTTTTCCGGTAGGCGACTTCTTTACGGAATAACTCAGAAAGTGCTCCAAGTGACACTTTCATGCGGCAGCTTTTCTTGACCGGATGCTTGCCCTTAATGGCCCGGCCCATTTCATCGTAGCAATCCGGATTATTGGCCCGCCGCTGCCGGTCGATGTGCCGCTGCTGCCTCCGGATTTCTTGATGATTACGCACGATGGGCTCACAAAACATGGTAAGTGCCGCCTGGGTTTCTCCAACATAAGCAATCGTTGAAGGGCCAATGTCTAAGCCCACAACCTCTGTTCCAAGCGTGTGTTCTGGTTTTTGATACGGCTTTCCCTCCAGGATAAGTTGAGCGTAAAACCGGTCTTTACCGTTGATAACCCGTCGAACAAGCCGGACGTACTTGACACGGTGAGTTAATCCGTAGGCGATAACGGGATCTTTGAAAGCATCGTTGACTACGGGAAGGCTAATGCCGGACCACACAACCTGATCGTCTTTCCACTTTATCGCCGAACCCTGGCTTTTTCCCTCCACAGAATGCAGCCCACGTTTTCCCTTAAACCGGACTTTCTTGGCTTTACCATAAGCGACACGAGAGACGGCATTGAAAGCCCGTTTGGTTAACTTCTGTACGGTATGAGCATCTAAGTGTTCATTAAGCCAGGAGTGCCGTACTTGGGTTGCATACCGGGAAAGTGCGAATTCTGAAAACCCATAGGTATCTCTGGCTTGCTTAAAGAGGCTGACCCGTTCATCATGCCGCAACGCATCGGTACCGGAAATTTCGCGCGTTTGCGTATAGGACCTGGACTGCCGCATGAGCTTTAATCGGCGCATTCCTTCGCCAAGAAGCGCGTTGTACATCTGTCGGGCCGCCTCAAAGCGCGCATTAAGAATTCTTGCCTGAGTTGCCGTGACTCTCAACGGTATTTCACAGACAAACGATTCAGACGTGTTTTTGCTGTTCGATGTACTGTTTGATTTGGGCAAGTGGCGCACCTCCTACTGTCGATACAAAGTAGGAATTTGTCCAGAGTGTAGGGATCCGGCTTCTCAGCCAGGGATACTCTTGTCGTAGTATCCGGGACGTTTGCCCCTTGATTTGCCGGATGAGCCGGTGGATGCCATAGTGTGGATCAACCTCGACAAGAAGATGGACATGATCCGGCATAATCTCCAGCTCAATGATTTCGGCCTGGTATTTAACGGCAATGTCCTTGATCAACTCCTTCAGCCGTTCATCCACACCCTCTATGAGGACCTTACGCCGGTATTTCGGACACCACACGACATGGTACTTACAGGAGAAAATAATATTCTTGTTGCTTTTATATTCCATAAGATAATTATACATCTATGAGGTGTATAATGCAAGTATTTCCGATGCCTTACCCCATAGATAAATCCAGGGGCATGCGGCTAAGTCCTTTGGTCAGACCCGAATAAGACCCCTTGTCGAAATTTGAGGGGGACAGTCCCCAGTGTCAAAATCGTGCCATGACCAGCGCGGAGATTACAAGCTTTGAGGCAATTCTCATGCCTATAGACTGTCGAAGCCGGGTACAAAAGATGTTATTGTTCATTTGTTGTCTCCAACTTAATTTTATCAAAAAGAACATTTATAAAATTTGTTTTAAACAACGGAAAAACTATATTTTTTCTCGTGACCAATACAACGTAATCCGCTTCAAAATAATGACTCAGGGAAATAAATCTCAAATTTCGCTTTTCGATGTTTGGATGTTCTTTTACTAAAGTAGCAAAGGAAATTCCCATTCCCATCTCAGTATAGACAGAACTGAGTTCAACATTAGATGACTCCATGACAACCCTATAATTTATACCAAGCCTACTCAAGAGTCCATCCAACTTTATACGTCCTAGTGCTGATCTGGGAGGCAGAGTTTAGCAACATTATAAAATCCAACAA
>JAJZPA010000058.1 GCA_021811425.1 Bacillota bacterium
ACCTGTGCGGCTATGGAGAATATCATGTTGCACGGCTCCTGGTTTTTGCCGCATTAACAGTTTTTAATATGGAGGAGCGGCAAAAACTGCGGCGAAGCGAAGGCTGAAAAGAGGCGCAGGTAAGCGCCTCTTTTCAGGCAAAGCGAAGCCGCCGAACGGGGTGCCGGGGTGTCCTTGGCCGCACGACCTTGCAAGCCCCACCGGGGCGCAAGGTCTAGTGCGTTATACCGCCCCGACAACCGCACGATAAAAAGCCCGGCCCGACAGATGGGGCCGGCACAGACAATATCTTTTCGGCGGTGGTCCACATGGATGAGCGGAATCCGCACATGCACCTATGCTTTGTACCGCTCACTAAAGATAAGCGCCTGTCCGCAAAGGAAGTCATGGGTGACCGCAACAAGCTCATCGAGTGGCAGGACAAGTTCCATGAACATATGTCAAAGGAATTTACCGAATTGGAGCGGGGAAAATCCGCCGCCGTTACCAAACGCAAGCACATCCCTACCTGGCTTTATAAGCAGGCCAACCGTCTGACCGAACAGATGGAACAGATGAAGAAGGCAATTGAAGGCATCGGCGCCTTTAATGCACAGAAAAAGAAAGAGAGCCTTCTGGACATGTTCAGTAAATGGTATCCCCGCATCAATGCCTTTGAAAATCAGCTGAAGCCTTACGCCCAGCAGCTTGAAATCCTGCACCACAACGAGAAAGCTCTACAATCAAAGACACGACAAGCACAGCGCACTGCACAGATTGTGCAGAACGAAAACACTTCGCTGATCCATCAGCTACGGGATTATCAGGAGTTTGTGGAGTCTATCCCGGAGGGTTTACGAAAGGAGTTGATGGAGCATAGTTAATGTTGTACCCGCTTTTGCAGCCAGTCATTACGGCGATTCAGTTTACAGGGACGGCGTACTGGGAGGTTTAACTTGGCACGCTGCAATTAACAATTACACCACGGTTGGCTCGTATGTCATTGAAGCCCCTGGTGGATCTGGGGTTGTTCACTATGCTAGTTGGGAAACTTTCCTTGGTCCGAATACCTACCAAGGACCCCCACAATATATGAGCGGTATGACTGAAACTGATCTTAATAATGTTGTAAATACAGCTCGTTTTTTGGCAGATCGTGCAAATGTAACCTATACTGCAATTGACATGATGCATGGTACTACTTCGGATACTTATATAAGTCCTGGTAGTGTTGCCCAATTACGTTGTGATGGTTTAGTTGAATATTGTTACGAATGGTATGACTGGCCTGTTTTGACCGATGGAAAAGGAAATTGGGATATCAGTAACATTAATTCAACACTGTATCATAGCTCCTATTACAAGACTTGGGAAGGTAATACCTTTAATCCTGTCACCCAATGGAGCTATATGGACCCACACTATGACTAATTTGCTATTAGGCTATAAAGTTGTTAGAATAACAAATAGATAAAGGGATTTCTTACAAATAAGGGGATACCCACTAGGCATCCCCTTATTATACGTATTAGGAAAGAGTAAATTTATTATGATAAATGGATTGAATTATAAAACATCTGAAAAAAGGTCTTTATATTCAGGGTATTTATTGTTTGCCTTTGGATTATCAATCTTTGATGTATTTCTAGGCTACAAATCTAATTGGGTATCTTTCGTCGGAGAAGGGGTAACGATACCTGATAAGTTTGAAGGGCTTATGGTAACTGGATTCTTTCTTATCGCATGGTTGTTATATGGAACAGCCACAGGCTATTTGAAGAAGAAGGGCTTTATTCAATTTCTTTCGTTTTTCTGGGGTATTGGAGGCGGTATAAGTCTGATCGCTGCTTTAATGACCCCTATCGGGAAATTTGTCCTTCTCGCAATTCCAGTAGAAATGCTTATTTTGGTTCCTAATTACGGTTTAAAGTCTTATCTGGTATTTAGTTCTGTTAAGAACACTAATGATTTGCTCTTTATCTTTGTGAGTGTTCTTTTTGCTTGGTTAATCGGAGTTGTTGGATACTTGCTAGGTTTTCAATTAAAGAATTTCCTAACACACTCTAAAAAGAATAAAAACATATAAAAAGGAAACTGAATAACAATTTCTTTTTCGTCATAATCTAGTGTTCCGTCATGTTGTAATTGATTCGAGCAGAGCGTCTTCTTTGCCGTCGGAGCTTTTCTAAAAACAAGTCATAGCTCTCGAACAGACAGGCAGTTAGCATTTCTTTGTAGGGTTAGTAGAATCCTTTTTATTCGTTAGATAGGCAATTTTTCTATTTCAAAACCGCTAAGGAAGGATTTGACACTTTATTATTTAAATACGAAAGAACAGTTTTAAATAATGCCGACCAGACTGACCCATTTAATATATTTATAAATATAACAGTTGAGAAATAATTGCGGGAGAGTGCCCCTGACTGGGTTGTTGACAAAAGGAGTTGAGGATAACGATGCTTTAGGTAAAATCCGACAGGCCCTTGCGTTCCACCTTTATGTTTTTAGCAAGCGCCAGCGCTTTTTTCCACGTTTTTTCTGTTTCGTATTTTAGAAATTCGTGCAGGGAATTCAATTCCTCGGCTTCGTCATACTTCTGCAGGCACTCATAGTATAGCCGCTTATCCTCGTCGTAGACAATAAGGGGAGGATGATCATGCGTCATCAGAAAGTAGTTCAAGAGTGTCCTGCCTACTCTCCCATTGCCGTCTGCGAAAGGATGGATGTAAACTTCGTAGCATAATTTTTGATTTTGCTGCTCGAATAAAGCACGGGGGCTGCCGCTATAATTTACGACCTTGCCGTTTTCAAAGATTTCCCTTGTATCGTGATAGGTAATATCCTCGTTTTCTATCCTTCCGGAATGGAATGCAAACAGGATACGAAAGCTGTCAAGGTATTTGTCCAGATCGGCTGCGGTAGATAATTTGTATGCCTGCCACAACTCAACCACCTGAAGATATTGGTCCATGGGGTATTCCCTCCAGTTCTTCTTTATCAACGATCATTTACGGAAAATGACAGCTACTCCGATTCCGATCAGGATGAGCGGCCACATTTTATCAAGGCTGAACCAAAGAGGAAACCAGCGGTCTAAAAAGAACATAAGTCCAAGAATGATGAGGACTATCCCAGCCAGTTTGGAACCCCGTCCATCTCCAACTTCCTTGCGCAGGTTATGGGCAGCATCCTGAATGTCCGTGCGCATCTCATGGACATTCGCACGGATTTCATCAGAAAAATCAGTACCTGTCGATCCAGTCCCATGTGCTTCGTAAACCCCGTGAGTCCCGTGATAGCCTGTTCGATAGTTTGGATCCATCGGCATTATGATCCAGCCTGCGAGATAGGCCAGAAATCCGACTCCCCCGGCAAACATGGCGACCAGGGCAATCAGGCGCACTAAAGTCACGTCAATATTAAAGTATTCAGCGAGCCCTCCACAGACTCCACCCAAGATTTTGTTACGGCCAGAACGATATAAGCGCTCCGTCATTTGTCTGCCCCCTTGTTGTCTTTATCTTTGATACGAACGAACGCTTAAAAATGTTTCGAGGAAAGAGCATTTTTAGGGATTGAATTTTTATGCGTAAGTATGTATAATAATGCATAGGAATTACAGAGATAAACGCTGAAAAGATAAAAGATGATAAGAGAGGGTGTGGCAAAATGTTGGCTCTAGATAAAGAGCGTTTCCAAGGTCGTAAAATGCTGACTTTAGACAAAGAGCATTTCCAAGGTCGGGATTTCCTCAGTTTAAGTGATTATTCCCAGGATGAAATCAAATATATGCTTCAGGTGGCATCCCAGCTAAAAACCCAACAAAAGGCGGGGATTCCTCATCCTCTGCTCCAGGGAAAGTCCTTAGGGATGATTTTTACCAAGTCCTCGACCCGTACGCGCGTCTCGTTTGAGGTCGGAATGTATCAATTGGGTGGCCAAGGCTTATTTTTAAGTGGTCGAGATATTCAGCTTGGCCGGGGTGAGACGATCGCTGACACCGCTCGGGTGCTCTCGCGCATGCTTGATGGGATTATGATCCGGACATTCAGTCATCAAGAGGTCCAGGCGTTGGCTGAATACGCGACGATTCCTGTGATCAATGGTTTGACTGATTTGCTGCATCCAACTCAAGTCCTTGCCGATTTGCTTACGATCCAGGAACATGTTGGGCGCTTGGCCGGATTAAAGCTTGTCTATATTGGTGACGGCAATAATATGGCGCATTGCTTAATGATCGGCGGGGCTAAGATGGGGCTTCATGTTGTGATTGCCTCCCCGGCTGGATATAAACCTAACCCAGAGATCGTGGCTATGGCGCAAGCGGATGCCAAGGCCAATGGGGGTTTCGTGGAAGTGGTTACGGATCCGCTCGCGGCAGCGAAGGGTGCGGATGTTTTGTATACGGATGTCTGGGCGAGTATGGGGCAAGAAGATGAGGCCGAGATTCGCAAAAGAGCATTTGCGGGCTATCAAATCAACCGTGAAATGCTACAGGTGGCAGCTTCTAGGGCGATCGTAATGCACTGCTTGCCGGCTCATCGGGGGGAAGAGATTAGCGAAGAAGTGCTTGAAGGGGAACAATCCGTGGTGTTTGATGAGGCAGAGAATCGGCTGCATGCTCAGAAGGCGATTATGGCGTTGGTGATGTGAGGGTCTGGGGAGTTTGGTTCAAGAATTGCACGAGGAGGAACATGACGTGAAGAAAGTTGTACTGGCGTATTCTGGTGGATTGGATACGTCGATTATTATTCCTTGGTTAAAAGAGAATTATGGGTATGAAGTGATTGCGATGGCGGCTGACCTGGGGCAAGGGGAGGAGCTGGCTCCACTGGAGGAAAAAGCGACAAAGAGCGGGGCGAGCAAGCTTTACATTGAAGACCTGAAGGAAGAGTTTGTTACAGACTTTATTTACCCGACTTTGAAGGCCGGGGCGGTATACGAAGGGAAATATCTATTGGGGACTTCTTTTGCCCGGCCATTAATTGCCCGTCGTTTGGTGGAAATCGCGGAGAAAGAAGGAGCGGTGGCGATTGCGCACGGGGCCACAGGGAAAGGGAACGACCAAGTACGCTTTGAACTGAGTGTAAAGGCCTTGAATCCGGAATTGGAAATTATCGCTCCCTGGCGGTTGTGGGATATCAAGTCACGGGAGGAAGCTATTGAATATGCGGAGGCTAGGGGGATTTCGGTACCCGTAAGTAAAGAGCGCCCGTACAGCATGGATCGTAATCTTTGGCATTTAAGCCATGAAGGGGCGGATTTAGAAGACCCGTGGAATGAGCCCAAACGGGATTTGTATCTTTTGGGCGTAGCACCGGAAGATGCACCAGATACGCCGACTTACTTGGAACTCGATTTTGAACAAGGAATTCCGGTGACCTTAAACGGAGAGCAACTTAGCCCGGTCGCTTTGCTTGAAGCCTTGAATGAATTGGGTGGGAAAAACGGGGTCGGTATCGTAGACATGGTGGAGAACCGCTTAGTCGGCATGAAGTCCAGAGGGGTATATGAGACCCCTGGCGGAACGATTCTCTATCAGGCCCATCAGGCTCTGGAGCAGATTGCCTTGGATCGGGTCACTTATCATTACAAAGAGCAGCTTGCTCTGCGCTATGCCGAGCTTGTTTATGATGGGGTTTGGTATTCCCCGCTGCGCGAAGCCTTGGATGCGTTCGTGGATGTCACGCAGAGAAATGTGACCGGGACGGTGCGAGTTAAACTTTACAAAGGAAGCTGTACCCCGGTGGGCGTAAAATCCCCCTATTCAATGTATAATGAGGAATTCGCGACCTTTGGGCGGGACGGAGTATATAATCAAAAGGATGCGGAAGGATTCATCAATCTCTTTGGCCTGCCTCTTAAAGTACGGGCCTTGATGGAGAAAAAGTCAGGCCTGCGCTAAACCATCTGCTCAATGTGAGCACATCAAAGTATGTGAAAGAAAGCGCCCGCCGTGGCGCTTTCTTTATTCATCCCGTCAGAAAGTATAAGTCTGTGGGGGATAAGAAAACTTGCGTCGCCGCCGTCGCTAAAGGCTCGGCGCCAGCCGAGTTTTCTTTAGAGGCGCTTGGGACATCGGATTTGACAGTCGTTTCTCCCCTCGTTAGAATGAGGGCGAAGGGGTAATCCCAGGAAAGGAAGAACACAATGAAACTATGGGGCGGACGCTTTGAAAAGACGACGGATGCGCTCGTTGAGGATTTTCATTCCTCCATTTCGTTTGACCAACGACTTTATAAAGAGGATATTCAAGGGAGCATGGCCCATGCCCGGATGCTGGGGCGAATCGGAGTTCTTACGGTCGGGGAAGCGGAGTCAATCAGCAGTGGGTTGCAGGGAATCCTGCAAGATATTCAGGCAGGTAAGGTCGAGTTTGAGGTGGGTGCCGAAGATATCCACATGAATGTAGAGAAACTGCTTACAGAACGTGTCGGCACGGTGGGGAAAAAATTACATACGGCCCGCAGCCGCAATGACCAGGTTGCTTTGGATCTGCGCCTCTATTTGCGGGAAGGGATCGACAACACCAAGGATTTGCTTTCAGACCTAATCCATACACTCTTGGACTTGGCTGAGGAACATGTGGAAACGTGGATGCCGGGATATACCCATTTGCAGAAGGCACAACCGATCACGTTGGGGCACCACTTTATGGCCTATGTGCAAATGTTACTGCGGGATCTCGGGAGGCTGAAAGACACGCGCAAACGTCTTAATGTTTCGCCGCTGGGGTCAGGGGCTATGGCTGGCACTACTTTCCCCTTGGAGCGCGAGGCTGTCGCGCAAGAGCTGGGGTTTGACGGCGTGACCTTAAATAGCTTGGACGGGGTGAGTGACCGGGATTTTGCCTTGGAATTCTTGAGTGCGGCTTCCATCCTCATGATGCATCTCAGTCGCCTGTGTGAGGAACTGGTCTTATGGTCGAGCGGAGAGTTTCAATTTGTGGTGATGGATGATGGCTATAGCACAGGCTCCAGTATTATGCCGCAAAAGAAAAACCCTGATGTTGCTGAACTGGTGCGTGGAAAAACGGGCCGGGTCTATGGTGATCTCTTCGCATTATTAACGGTTATGAAAGGGCTTCCACTCGCTTATAATAAGGACATGCAGGAAGATAAGGAAAGCGTTTTTGATGCCATGGATACCATCCACAAGTCGCTCCTGGTTGTTGAGCCGATGCTAAAGATGATGCAGGTGAACCGGGAGGTTATGGCCGTAGGGGCAAAAGGCGGATTTACGAATGCCACAGATTTGGCAGATTACCTGGCTAAGAAAGGCGTACCTTTCCGTGAAGCTCATGAACTCGTGGGCCGATTGGTACTTCACTGCAGCAAACAACACATCGGTCTTGAGGATCTCAACTTAGAGGAATACCAGGAATTCTCGCCCGTATTCCAACCGGACTTATTCCAAGCTATTGGCATCGAGCACTGTGTGCGCGCCCGCCGCTTAACCGGAGGCCCCGCCCCGGAAACCGTTATCGCATCGATCCGTCAAAGCCGCGATATTCTCCAGAACTTAATATGGTAAGATAGGCGTATCGGCTCGAACATGTGCATAATGTGGATAACTCTGTTGATAAGATCGGAATAACTTGCATTTTACGGGGATAATTTGAGGATATCTATCGATACAAATGTGGATGAAATGTGGATAACCATACGAATAATTGTTTAAGTGCTATCCTAGCCAGAAAATTGGGCGGAGTATTGTGTTTAAGAACGAAATGGGGTCAGGACAATGCGGAATTTGACGATGCTTACCGATCTTTATCAGCTGACGATGATGCAAGGTTATTATGCGAATGGTTGCCAGAATAAAGAGGCTGTCTTCGATGTATTCTTCCGCAGCCTTCCCCTAGGGAGTGGTTTTGCGATTGCAGCTGGGTTGGAACAGGTTATAGATTACATAGAACATTTACACTTTACCCCGGAGGATCTAGCTTATCTTCGTAGCTTAAATATGTTCGGAGAGGATTTTCTGAATCAGCTTAGGGATTTCCGTTTCCATGGGGATATGGATGCCATACCGGAGGGGACGGTGGTTTTTCCCTATGAGCCGTTGGTTCGAGTGAAGGGAAGAATATTTGAGGCTCAATTCCTGGAAACGGCTATACTCAATTTAGTTAACTTTGAAACTCTTATCGCGACCAAAGCCTCAAGGGTTGTGGCTGCGACCGAAGGGGGGCGGGTCATGGAGTTCGGCCTACGTCGTGCCCAAGGACCGGATGCGGGGGTTTTAGGGGCGCGCGCTGCTTTTATCGGAGGGGTTCAGTCCACATCCAACGTGCTGGCTGGAAAGGCCTATGGGATTCCTGTTTCGGGGACGCAGGCGCATAGCTGGATACAGTGTTTTTCGAGCGAATTGGAGGCCTTCCAGGCCTATGCCCGAACGTTTCCAGAACAGTGCCTTTTACTTGTCGATACCTACAATGTCTTGAAATCCGGCGTGCCGAATGCGATTACGGTTGGGTTGGAACTTGAGCGCGAGGGACATCATTTCCTAGGAATCCGGATCGACAGCGGGGACTTGGCCTATTTGTCTCGGGAAGCGCGGAAGCTGCTTGATGAAGCTGGGTTAAAAGAGGCCATCATTGTGGGCTCCAATGATCTGGATGAAGAAACGATCTGGGCCATCCGTTCGCAGGGTGCACCGATTGATGCCTGGGGAGTGGGTACACACCTGATTACGTCCAAAGAGACTCCTTCACTGGGAGGCGTTTATAAACTCGCTGCCGAAGGCGAGGGGGGTGTGTTTCAGCCTCGGTTAAAAGTCTCGGAAAATGTGACGAAGATTACCAATCCGGGGATTAAGAAGGTCGTACGCTTCTACAACAAAGCTGGGATGGCTATGGCAGATCTGATTGCCCTGGAAGACGAAGAATTTGCTCAGGGGCCGCTGACGATCTTTGATCCAGTTCAGACGTGGAAACAAAAGATCCTGAGGGATTTTCATACCCGAGAACTATTGGTTCCGGTTTTTCACGGGGGAAAACGGGTTTACGATTTACCGTCGTTAACGGAGATCCAAACCTATGCTAGGAAGGAGGTGGAAACTCTGTGGGCTGAGGTCAAGCGTTTGACTAATCCACACCACTATATTGTCGACTTATCAGCCGAGCTGTATAATTTAAAGCAGAAGCTTCTGAGAGAAGTCAGTGAATACGTTTTGCTGCAGCAAAACACGGGGGTTTCAGGTGGAGATTCTATTCCAGCTGAAGTCAAGTGAACGCCCGCTTGTCGAAGTGGGCGTCTCAAACGAGGATCAGGATATTGCCCAAGGAGATTAGGATAGGTTAGGGGGATTATGATGTGGACTGATCAGGAAATTCAAGCACGGGTTCAGGCTACGGTCGAATGGTTACAGGAGAGGGTTTTCGCAGCAAAGGCGAATGGCCTCGTCGTAGGGATCTCTGGCGGGGTGGATTCGGCAGTCGTCGCGGGCCTGTGTAAACGGGCCTTTCCGGAACGTTCGCTAGGAGTCATTATGCCGGCCCAGTCTAATCCAGAAGACAAGGACGATGCGCAGTTGATTGCGCGGACATATGGACTTAGGGTCATCGAAGTGGATCTGGGCACTGTCCACACTCAAATCATGTCCCAAGTCGAAAACGGCATTGAGGAAGCTGGGATTGAAGCCCTGGGGTTGAGAATCTGCCAGGGAAACCTAAAGGCCCGCCTGCGTATGGCGTCCCTCTATTCTGTGGCGAACGCTTTGGATTACTTGGTGGTTGGGACAGACAATGCCCCGGAGAGTTATACGGGCTACTTCACGAAATACGGAGATGGGGGAGTTGATCTCCTGCCGATCAGTTCCTTAACGAAAACCGAGGTGCGAGTCTGGGCACGCGCTTTGGGTTTACCTGAGAAAATTGCCAGCCGTGTCCCGACGGCGGGGCTTTGGCCTGGACAGACGGATGAAACGGAAATGGGACTCACCTATGATCGGATCGATCGCTATCTTCTGGGGGAAAAGGTGCCTGATGATGTGCGGGAACGAATAGAAACCCTGCACCAGCAAAGCGAGCACAAACGCCATCTACCGCCCAGCCTAGAATTGCCTCGGTTGGAAAGGCTGGATTAAAGGATGCGGATTGGCGTAGATATCGACGGAGTCGTGGCTGATAGTTATCCCGCTTGGCTACAAGAACTCAACCGTCACTATGGCAAACAGATCACGGTTCTTGAGGACTATGAAATGCACCTTGTGTTTGATGTACCCTTCGATGATATGAACAACTTCTTTGTAGAAAATGTGGAATATCTTTTGAGCATGCCCAAGCCTATTCAGGGAGCAAAAGAGAGTATTGAAAAGCTCATTCAAGAGGGGCACGACATTGTTTACATTACGGCCAGACGCCCCGAAGAAGAGGAAATAACCCGCGATTGGCTTAAAAAGCACGGTATCCCGCATGAAACGGTGCTCTTTAGTGGGTTTAATAGTAAAGTTGAATTAGTGCGTCAGTGGCAGATGCAGGCCTTCGTAGAAGATCATAGTGTGAACGCCAGGGGAATTGCCCAAATAGGGGTACCTGTATTTCTGCTTACGACGAGTTACAATAAGGGTGAGGTATTGCCGGAAAACGTTGCCCGCTGCGCGGATTGGCCGTGTATTTTGCAGGGTCTGCTGCAATTGGCTAAACTCGGGCCCATGTAATTCCAGAGGGACATTCACTTTGTCCTCTGGCCTCTGATTTTCTGGATAGAGGCGTGCTAAAGGAGCGTGTGCTATATGAAGGGAGTGTTTCACTTTATTTGCCCATTGCGGGTACGGTACTCGGAAATTGATGGCCAAGGGATTGTTTTCAATGCCCATTATCTGACGTATATGGATGTCGCCATCACCGAATACTTGCGCAACCTTGGATTTGACTATAAGGCTTTGGCTGCATCAGGAACCATGGATATGGCCTTAGTTAAGACAACCTTGGAATACAAAGCATCGGCCTTTTTTGATGACTTGTTGGCCATTGGTGTGCGCATATCCGCGCTCGGCCGAAGCAGTTATACGGTTGACTTTGAGATTTTTCGAGAGAGTTCTGATGAGGTTATTCTCAAAGCCCAGACCATTTACGTGAATTATAATGCCGCGGCGCGTGCTGCGGAGCCAATCCCAGAGTTTTTTCGGGAAGCGGTTAAGCGTTTCGAAAATTAGCAGACCAGTCCTTGGCCAACCTTATAGATGTCTCCCGCTCCCAGGGTTAAGACAAGATCTTCAGGAGCCAGCGTTTGAGCGAGATAAGTCTTGATATCATCTAAAGTGCCAATGTAGCGAGCTTGTTTACCCTGCTTTTGAATAAGATCGGCAAGGATTACCGCCGAGATGGTGTTCAGGTTCTGTTCACGGGCTGAAGCGAAGATTTCAGCGATAACAACCTCATCGGCTGCTTGAAAAGCTTCGGAAAACTCTTGTAAAAACTTTTCCGTTCGACTGAAGGTGTGCGGTTGGAAGATAGCTCGAATCCTGCGGTCAGGAAAGGAAAGACGAGCCCCTTCGAGTGTATTACGAATCTCGGTAGGATGATGGGCGTAATCATCGACGATAAGCGCCCCGTCGCGGGTTCCGAGATGCTCAAAACGACGTTTGGTTCCGCTGAAGGCTTGTAGACTCGAGAGAATTTGAGTTGCAGGGATGCCAATTTCTTGGCAAAGCGCGATGGCTGCCAGGGCATTAAGAATATTGTGAAGGCCTGAGACGTGGAGATCGAGTTCTCCGACATATTGTCCGTGAATATAGATTTTCATCGTGCTGCCCTGATCTTTAAAAGAAACGTCCGTAGCCCGAATGTCAGCCTCGGTCGAGAACCCAAATGTGGTAATGGAGGCTGGACTGGCGATCAGGGCTCGATGCGGATCTTCGTCGAGGATAAAGATTCTCCCGTGGGAAGGGACTTTCGCTGCAAAAACTTGAAAAGCAGCAATGACATCGTCAAGGTCTCTGAAGTAGTCTGGATGATCAAATTCCATATTGGTGATGATAAGGTACTCCGGTGAATAATTTAGGAAGTGGCGACGGTACTCGCAGGATTCTGCCAGGAAAAGTTCTCCACGGCCAGAACGGGCATTTCCGCCAATACTGGGAACATCGCTCCCAACGACAATTGTCGGATCGAGGCCAGCCTGAATCAAGACAAGGCCGATCATCGCAGTTGTGGTGGTCTTTCCGTGAGTTCCCGACACGGCGATACCCTGTTTTTTAGCCATTAAACGCCCAAGGTACTGGGGATAGGATAATACTGGAATATGCAAAGCTCTGGCACGGGCAATTTCAGGGTGTTGATCGGTATAAGCTGCAGAAGCGACCACAAGGTCAGCATTTTCAACGTTTTCTGGTGCAAAGGGCAGAACTGGAATTTGGGCGCGTTCCAGTACACTGTCGGTAAAAAACCGTTCAGACACATCGGAACCGGTAATGGTAGCCCCTTCAACTTTTTCAGCCACTTGGGCCAAAGCACTCATCCCAGTTCCCTTTACACCAACGAAATGAATATGTAATGACAAGTCCCATCTTCCCTTCTTAAAACATAAGACCAGCGCTTAGAACAGCCAACAGAAGCGGGGGCCTTTTAACCCTACTCTACATTATACCCAATATTATCAGAAAAGGTATCATACAGAAGGAGGAAATTTTCCCCTAAAAGTATGGCCAGAGAATTGTGAAATATTTGGCGACGAAAAAATGACCGTTCACGGTGTATTTTTCGCAATTGACCGAAGATTCTTCTCTATTACTAAGCGATCAGATATAATAAGAGAATAGAAACAAGAAATAGACGGTTTTGCCTTGGATCGAGGGGGGATAAAGATGGGAGCATGTTCTGCGAGGGTGTTTCAAGAAGAGATGGGACTCATCAATGGCCGCCAGCGGGATGGCATCGTGCTTGGACAAGGATTCATCAGCTATTTCCTCGTCGAGTCTGCCCTCTTGGAGTATCCCGGTGTGCTGGAAGCCGGGGTTACGGCTGAGTGCCTAACTGGACAGGATCCTTCTGCAGGCCAAAGAATGAAGGTGTTTTTGGCCCTGGAAGAATCCGCTAGACCTGGTTTCTCGGTGGAAGGGGTTAGGGAATATATTCGGCAGAGGTTTGCCATCTTGATTCCGATTACGATTGGGATAAGAGATAAGTTGCCTATGACCCGTTCCGGAAAAATTATGCGCACGGTTTTGCAAGAATGGAACTGAAAGTTTCAACCCGCTAAGCTCTAGGCCTAGCGGGTTTTTGCATGCTCAAATTTATCTTCAAAGCCTGTAATCATCGCTTGGAGGCGGCTAAGGTCTTCTGTCAGGCTTAAATAAATGTGTACAGAAATCGTAGCGCTAAAATAAACAGCGATGGCATACTTGGCCCAGCGCAGCATCTGCCAGCCGCCCGTTAGACGAACGATCCACGCCAGACGCTCTCCTTGATCATAAGAGGCTAGGCCGAGAATGCTGCCGAGGATGAACAAGACAAGCCAAGAGGTGAAGATTAGTTTTTGGCCGCTGTTATACTTTCCAGCGGGAGGCGGGCTGCATCGGAGAAAGAGGTAATAAGACAAAAGCTTGGGGAAGTTTTTGATATCCTTAAACCCTACGAGAATAGACCTATCTTTACGAAAAATGGCATCCGTTACTCTGAGCATAAAGAATGCCAGAGAAAGCCAGGCAAAGGTCAGGTGGATGATGTATTCCTGTCCAAATTGGAAGGCGAGAAAGTGGGCTGGTTGATGGAGTTCAAATCCCGTCAGGAGAAGGCCAGCCATGCTCAGGGCAAAGCCCCAGTGGAAGATGCGCACGAGCGCAGGCTGAGCTGGTATGGCCTGATGCCTTAAGGATCCCTTTTGCAGTTCTTTCTTCAAGGTTTGGCGCATGGTTCCTCCGCACTAGACATTTAGTTCAATGAGAGACCTGACCCTGCGTTCCACGGTTCACACCCAGAGTTCCAGCGTGCGCTGGTTTTCTGCTTCGAGAAGATGCACCGTGCAGGAAAAGCAAGGATCATAAGAACGGATGACTCGGCCTGCTTCCGTCATGTCTTTACTGACTTTGAGATCGAGGAGGGAGTTTTCGGCGACACTTCGTGTCCCCGCCTTATCTCGGCTGCTAAAATTCCAGGCCGACGGTGTAACGATTTGGTAGTGTTTCACCCGCCCATTTTCGACAGCAATCCAGTGGCCTAGGACTCCGCGCATGGCCTCATGTAAGCCCACGCCGATACCGGAATCTTGTTCTACTTTGGTTTCAAGCGTACGTTCACCGGGAATGAGCCGCTGCAGCCAAGCAGAGGCCGCCAGGGCGATCTTCTTCGCTTCCATAGTGCGCGCCCACAAGCGTCCGATGGCCCCATGCCCAATGATCTTGTCCCTGCTGACGACAGCCCGGGCTAAAGGACCGACCTCCATGGGAAGGCCTTGATAGCGGGGTGCTTTGACCCAAGTGTACCCTTTTGGTTGACCCCGGTCAGGAATGGTTTGTCCTTTTCCGGGATAAAGGGGGTCAGTCTGCTTATACCAAGCTGTGGTAACATCTTCAGTGACTTGCTTTTCGTCGAAGTGTCCCTTGCTTCCCTGGATGACTAGACCTTCCGGGAAAAGGTTTTCTCCATCAATCCCAGTAAAACCACCAACGGAAAAATAGTTGCCATTGCCTTGTCCTAGATCAACATATTCCGGGTAGCGTTCAGCCACCAGGTTAATATCGGGGATGACCATGTCATCCAGAAAATGAACGACTTCCATCAGATAACCACGGTAGCGCGAGATCTTGTCAGCATCGACCTCTGAAGTGACTCCTCCGGCAACAATGCCATGCCCATGCGGGGCTTTCCCTCCGAATACGCCGAAGGCGGCATGGGCTTGGCGAGCGACCTCAAACGCTTTAAAATAATGTTCAGTGAATTGCGCGTCCTCCGTCGGCGAAAAACGGAGATCTCCTTCCAGGTGGGGGATAAAGGGAGCCACATCCGGTCCTTTGAAATAATCAGGCAGGGCCAGGAGGTAGAGATGGCGTAAATGGTTTTGGAGAAAGTCCCCCGCAAGAATGAGGTTGCGCAGTAAGATGCCATTGTGAGGCACGCTCATGCCGAGGGCTTGCTCAACCGCAAGAGCCGCTGTCAACGCATGAGCGGAAGAACAGATACCGCAGATCCGTTCAGTATAATAGGGCATGTCCAGGGCAGGACGGCCAATAAGGATTTCCTCAAATCCCCGGTAAAGGGTATCCACAAGGAAGGCATCTTTGATTTGGCCGTTTTCCACATGGGCTTCGACCAATATCGGGTTATGAATACGACTAAACGGGAAAAGGATCTTTTTTTCCGTAAATTCCACTCCTTTTCGTGGTTCGATGTTCGTGGTTCGACGTTCGTAGTCCGAGATCCGTAGTTCGAGGTCCGAAGTCCGAGCTTCAAGGTTCGATGTCCGATGTCAGAAACCGGGGTTCCGGGTTCGCTTCGCGGTTCTCTAGCGATTCTGAGGTTGCGTGAGATAATCAGGACGATCCGGGGCTGTTCGGCTGGGGAGTAGCGGGATTGGTCTTTTTTAGGCGATATGTTTTGGCGGATTTTGTTTTCTTGACCGGGGGACGGGAATTTTGCTTAACGGTGGACTTGAGGAGATTATGATGAAGGCGACCCTTGTAAAGGGAGGCGGCAAGATGTGCTGTAATGGCTGTACCGGTCAGTCCCAAGACGCCTAGGCCAATTTTGTCGGTGGCCATCCTCGTCCCTCCTGGAAAGGGGATATCCGGGAAATGGGCACGAAAGGGCTCCATTTTATCGGGGAATCCGGGCTCGGTGCAGCCGATACAGGGAGAATTGCAGCCGATAGGCCAATTCATCCGGTCATTCCAACGCCGAATTGGGCAGTCGGCGTAAGTTACAGGACCCTTGCAGCCTACTCGGTAGAGGCATTCCTTTTGCCCAATGTCCGTGGCGAAGATGCCCTGGTCATAGTAGCGCCGTCGAGGGCAGTTATTATGTACAGTTTCCCCGTAAAACATCTTCGGTCGGCCGAAACTGTCCAATTCGGGTTCACCATAGAGGGCCAGATGAAGCAGGGTGCCCATGACCCAGTCTGGGTGAGCCGGGCAGCCGGAAACATTGATTACCCGGCGTTCGGGGAGAATATTTTGTACACCTGTGCCCTGGGTTGGATTCGGGAAGGCTGCGACGACTCCTCCATAGGTTGCACACGTCCCGATTGCCACGACATAACGAGCTTTGAGCCCCACCCTGCGTACCAGTTCAAGCCCGGTGATCAGTTTGCCTTCGTGATAAGCAATGTGGTTGTAGTTTCCCCCATCCCGCTGAAGCATGGCGCCCTGGACGACCAGAGTGTATTGGTTCACCATGTTTTCTATGGTATCCAGGAGAACCTGGAAGGCAGATTCGGCGGAAGATTGCATTACTACCCAGTCATAGCGCCAATCCAGGATTTTATACAGGATGTCCATGAAGGTTGGGGTCCAGATGTTGTCAAGGGAAATGCTGTCTCCTGTACAAGAGCCGGTCTCCAGCCAGATGACGGGAAGCCTGTTGATTTCGCCGGCCGCGACAGCCTTTTTCAGCGGGGTTCCCACCAAGGTGAGGAAATTTCCTAAAACGGCTCCTTTAACGATCAGACGCAAAAATTCTCTGCGGTTGAGCATGCCGTCTCCCCCTTTAGCAATTTAGTATTACCGAATATC
>JAJZPA010000059.1 GCA_021811425.1 Bacillota bacterium
CCCAGGCTGGCTGTCAAGAACTTCCCATAGCCGGCGCGCCGCTCCCAGGCTCTTCTCCCAATAGGGAAATACCAACCCCAGAGGGAATACCGCTTCAAAACTGCTCACAACCCCTAAAGGCAAAGCAGCTAAAAATACCCCATCGAACCGACCTCTGCTCACATCGAGCACCGCCAGTGCGAGAACGGCACCCATGCCCAGCTGCATCGCCATCCCCGTTAAAGCCGAGGCCATCCCGGAAAGCCAGGCCTGCCGCCGCTGCAAGATCTGAAGTGTTCCCTGCAATTCCATCACCCGCTCTTGCTGGCGTTCTTCCGCTCCATACGCCAAGAGATCCCCCATGCCCCGGACGCTGTCAAGCAGCACAGCGGTCAATTCGGCGCGCACCGCTGAGTGCTTCACCTGGGTCTGCTGACTCAACGCCCGCACCGCTAACGGGACACCGATCCCGCCCACCAGGTAAAAGAAAACAAATGTCAACGCGAGCCATGGATCGAATGCGCCCAAAATGAGGCTGTACCCGAGGAGGATACCACCGGCAAGCAGCGGAGGGGCAGCCACCCTGAGAAAAAAATACTGTAAAGTCTCCACATCCGCCCCAATCCGGCTGAACAGATCCCCGCTGCGGTAATGCAGGAGCCTGGCCGGAGCCAACGGCTCGATCCCTGCATAAAAAGAAGTGCGAATTTCCTTAAGAATGCGGAAGGTCAGATCGTGCGACACCAAGCGTTCTAAATAGCGAAATACCGCCCGGCTAATCCCAAAAAAGCGCACCCCCACAATCGCCACCATGAGGTCAAGAATCGGTGGCCGCAACGCGGCCCGCGACAAAAGGTAGGCTGAGAGGACCATCAAGCCGATATTGCTTGCAACCGTCAGCACCCCTAAGAACCAGGACAACCCCACGCGAAAGGGATAAGGTCGCAGGAATGCCATAAGCCGAATCCACTGACTCATTCCTGCCCGCCTCCCCCAACAAACGGTCCTATCAAACCATTCTCATTCACATCAAGAGTCCCCTTTGCATACTTAAGAGATTCCCCCTTGAGAACCCTCTCTGGTTGCTCGAGTGGCACCCGCTCGAGTGGTACCTGCTCAAGTGGAACCTCCTTAATACGCCCTCTTTCCAGCCGGAGTACCCGATCCGCCCACGCCCAAGTGCTTTTTCGATGGGAAATCAGCAGCACCGTCCGCCCTTGACGCCATTGTTGCAACCCTGCAAATAGAATTTCCTCACTTTCCCGATCCAACCCGGAAACCGGTTCATCAAGGATGAGCAAGGATGCCTGTTTGAGCAAAGCACGGGCGAGCGCCAAACGTTGGGCCTGACCGCCGCTCAAACGCACGCCTGCTTCTCCAATCATGGTTTCATACCCTTTGGGTAAAGCCCGAATAAACTCCTGGGCCCCAGCCCAAATAGCAACCTGTTCAACCTCCTCTCGGGACGCATCCGGCCTCCCCAGAAGCAGGTTCTCCAATACCGTCCCATAAAAGAGATAGGGATGCTGAGGGACATAGGCAATGGTTGCGAGCCAAGCTTTGGACGACCGATCTTTTATTGAAACCCCGTTGTGCCAAATCTGTCCGCCTTGCGGTTGCAAAAATCCGAGGAGAAGCTCAGCCAGCGTCGTCTTGCCCGCTCCGCTTTCCCCAACCAAGAGCACGGTTTCCCCTGACTTTACCTCCAATGAAACCCGATTCAGTATCATCTCGGATCGGCCAGGGTAAGTATAAGAAACCTTTTGAAGGCATAATTCAGATCCTTTTGGGGACACAACGTCCCCTCGTTTCTCAAACTGTTTCTCCGCACCTCCGTCATCAAAACCTCCGACATCCGCAACTCCGTCGTCCAAACCTCCGAGATCCGCAACTCCGTCGTCTATATCTCCGTCATCCAAGCCTGCTGCCCCAGTCTCTTCCTTCTCGGTTGCGGCCAAAAACGCATAAATCCGATCCGCCGCCGACTTGCCCGTTAAACTCGCGTGAAACTGAACCCCCAAATTTCGTAGCGGCTGATAAACCTCAGGGGCCAACAACAAGACGAAAAAGGCCCGCTGAAAATCAATCTGCCCCTCCACCAGACGCAGTCCTAAAGCTACGGCCACGAGGGCGGTACTGATCGTTGCTGCGAGTTCGAGGACAAAAGCCGATAGAAAGGCAACCCGCAAGACCTGAAGCGTCGCCTGGCGAAATCCATCGCTAACCCGGCTGATAACCCGGATCTGGCTCCGGCTGCGCCCAAACGCTTTAAGCGTTGCCAGGCCACGCAGCACGTCCAAAAAGTGCGCTCCCATGCGGCTCATTTCCCGCCACTGTCTTTCGGCCTTGCTCTGTGCCAATTTACCGATGAGGATCATAAAAAGAGGGATGAGGGGAGCCGTCAGCAAGAGAATCATCCCGGATGCCCAATCCGAGGGAAACACGAACCCCAGAACCAGCACGGGAATCCCAACTGCGAGCAGCAATTGCGGAAGATAGCGGGCAAAGTAATCCTCAAGGGACTCAATGCCATCCATCAACGTATGTAAGACCTCTCCGCCCCGCTCTCCCCTGAGCATTAACGGCCCGCGAGCATACATCCGCCGGAGAAGGTGCTGTCTTAAAGCGCTCTTTACCCGAGCGGCTCCCTCATGGGCCAGAAATTCGCTCACACTCTGCCCTACGGCCCGCACGACAATAATCAGAGCGAGCCACTTAAAGTAGGGAATCATCCGGCTTAGACGCTCCCCCTGCAAAAAAACCCCGCTCACCACGCGGGCCACGACTTTGGCCTGCAGCACGGCGAGCAGGGCGAGAAAGAGGCCGAGGCCAAAAACCCCGGCCAAATAGCCTATAATCGATTTAGCTTCCTTAAGCAGACGTTTGTCAAGCATAGCGTTGGCTTCTCCCTCACATGTAATTGTGCGGTGCTGCGGTGAACCTGCCAAAAGCTCGCTTCTGCTTGCGCCCACCCAATACTTCTATTCTGCCAGTTCTCTTAATAATGCAGTTTCTTCACACTCACGCGCTCACGGAAGACCCAGTACGTCCAGGCCTGATAAGCGAGCACAAAAGGCACAAGGGTTAAAGCAACGATCGTCATGATTTTTAGGGTATAGGGAGAAGAGGAAGCATTATAGATGGTCAAGTTCCACGCGGGGTTGAGACTCGATACCATGACCCGCGGAAACAATCCCCAGAAAACGGCAGCTGTCAAGAAAAGGATCGTTAAGGCGCTGAACAGAAAGCCCCAACCCGTTTTTTGCCGAAGGGACAAAAGATAAGCGCTGACGAAGGCTACAGCAGCCAACACGAGGACGATTGCTGCCCCGGCCTTGTTAAACAAATCGGTCTGGGTGTAGGTAAGCAGCGCCAAGACCAGGAGGAATACTATTCCCAAGCCACCTCCGACCCGAGCCGCCCGTCCAGCCCGCACAGCCATTTCGCCCTCGGTCTTCAAGCCGAGATAAAGTGCTCCATGAAACACAAAGAGGGAAACAAATACTAACCCACCCACCAACGTGTAAGGGCTGAGAAGATCAAAGAACCCTCCCACATACTGCATGTTAGCATCGATCGGCACCCCTTGCAAGAGATTCGTTACCGCAACTCCCCAAAGCAACGCCGAAATGAGACTCCCCGCAAACAGTAACCCATCCCACAGCTTGCGCCAGGCCGGACTGCGGTCACTGCTGCGAAACTCAAACGCCACCCCGCGGACAATGAGCGCAGCCAGCATCACGAAAAGGGCCAGGTAAAAGCCGCTGAACAAGGTCGCATACCAATTGGGAAAAGCCGCGAAAATCGCTCCGCCCGAGGTGATCAGCCAAACTTCATTCCCATCCCACACCGGGCCAATCGAGTTGATCAGCACCCGCCGTTCATCGTCATTCTTTCCTAAAAACGGCAGCAAAATACCAACTCCGTAATCAAAGCCTTCCAAGAAGAAAAATCCTGTAAAGAGTACCGCGATCAAGATAAACCACAGTGTATTTAAGTCCACAACGACGCCCCCTTTCCAATGCTTTCCGGCAGTTCTTCCGCGTCATGCTCCAAAGGGCCTTTGCGGATGAACTTGAAAAGAAGATAGAGATCGGCCACGGCCAGAACCCCATAAATAAGCGTGAAAGAAATGAGGGTTGTCAGAACTTCGCCCGTAGAAACCACCGTCGACACACCTGCGGCAGTCTTTTGCAGTCCGTAAACAATCCAGGGTTGCCGCCCAACCTCGGCCAAGTACCACCCAGCTAAGTTAGCCAGATAAGGAATCGGGATCGTCCACATGAGTGCTTTCAGAAATCCGGTGTGACCCTCCAGCGTTTTCTTACGGTAAAAATAGATTGCCAAAACCGCCATCAGCACGAGCCAGGTTCCGGCAGCAATCATGATGCGAAAGCTCCAAAACAAGGGGGCTACCGGAGGCACATAATCCCCGGGACCGAACGTTTTCACCGCTTGCTCCTGCAGATCGTGGATACCTTTCACTTCACCTGTGAAGGTATTATAAGAAAGAAAACTGAGCATTGCCGGAACCTTGATCTCCATTGAGTTTTTACCCGCCGTTTGGTCAATCCCTGCAATCAGCAAGAAATCCGCCGGACTTGCGGTCTGCCAATGCGCTTCCGCCGCAGCCATCTTCATGGGCTGGGTTTCAACTAAATGCTGCCCTTGCAGATGGCCGATCCCGATCGTCCCCACGATGCTAATGAGTCCGAAAAGCATGGCGATTTTGAAAGAGCGTTGGAACAGTTCTTTAAAATTTGGGTTCTTTTTTAACAAGTGGAAGGCACTGATGCCCAAGACAAAAAAGGCCGATGTCGTAAACCCGCTCAAGACCGTATGTGGAAACTGATAGAGAACATTGGGATTCGTAATCACAGCTAGAAAATCATTCATCTCGGCCCGACCGTTACGCAAAACATAGCCGACCGGCTCCTGCATAAACGAGTTCGCAATCAGAATCCAGAGTGCTGACAAATTGCTGGCGATCGCTACCAGCCAAATGCTCAGGGCGTGCACTTTCTTCGACAGCTTCTCCCAGCCAAAAATCCACACCCCTAAGAAGGTTGACTCAATAAAGAAGGCCAGCAGCGCCTCGATAGCGAGTGGTGCCCCGAAAATATCTCCCATAAACCGCGAATACTCCGACCAATTCATCCCAAACTGAAACTCCTGGACCAAGCCTGTGACCACGCCCATAGCGAAATTAATCAGAAAAAGCTTCCCCCAAAAACGAGTCATCTTCTTGTATACTTCGTTCCCCGTACGCACATAGAGCGTTTCCATGATCGCCACCAACACGGACAACCCCAGCGTCAGCGGCACAAAGAGAAAGTGATAGGCCGTTGTCACCCCAAACTGCAACCGAGCTAATATTAGTGCGTTCATACTTCTCCCTCCGGTCATACTTCATTTTAACTAAAATTACGCTCTAGGCCTTATAGCCCCAGAGAAACTTAGACCTCGCAGGCCTAAGCTATGTTCGTAAACCCCCTTTCACCTGAATTCTCTCTCTGATTATATTTATTCTAACTACTAACGTCAAGTGATTCCTGTTACAATTTTCGCATTCGACAACATTTTCGTGTTGACCCCTGATTAGAATGCAAAAATTGAAAGGCACCTCCACAGGTGTAGAGATGCCTTCCGTAACGTCCGCTGAAAACCAATCTAATCCTGCTCGACCCGCCGGGAAACCGGTTTGAAGTAAAGCAGGAAAGCCCCGAGCAAATAGGCTGCATAGCTTATGACTTCAACCAGGTTCGGGCTCTCCCGATAGCCGAAGATGGCCTTCATCAAGCCACCCACCAGGGAGGCCTGGCTCAGGATTGCCTTGGTGTTCCAGATATGCTTAATCCCTTCCGGAATAATCCCGATTTCCTGAAACTCATGAATTCCCCCGGCCAACAGCCCTGCGGCCATGATCATGAGTAATACACTCATCGCATTGAAAAAGGTTCTTAATTGCAGGCGATACGTGCCCCGATAGAGCACATAACCGATAACGCTCGCCAATCCGAACCCTAACACTACCCCACCGGCAATACTTAAGGTACTCGCTTTTTCGGTGGCGCTCACAATGAAAAGTACCGTTTCGATACCTTCCCGGATAACCGAAACAAAAGCCAAGGTGGCCAGCGCCCACACCGACCCACTGTCTAGCGCTTTTTGAACCCGAACTTGCAGAGAACTTGCCGCCACTGCACTTTGTCGTTTCATCCAAATGGTCATGTAAGTGAGCAGGATAACGGCCAAAATCTTGAAGCTGCCCTCTAGAATAACCTGAAAGCCCTCCGCATTGTTCGCGCCGATGAGTGCATTTATCACAACCCCGCTTAGTATACTCAGCACAACCGCAGCTCCGACCCCAAACCACACTCTTTTATTCTCTCCTGACTGCTCCAGTTTTCTCAGGTAGGCCATGATCACGGCCAAAATAATCGCTATTTCGGCTCCTTCGCGTAGACTGATTACGAATGCTGTAAACATCGAAATCGCTCCCCTCAATTAATATGTTTTGGCGAAAACAACATGATATTGATTATCACTATCGATATTGTACATCAAAGTACCACCTAAAGTCAACTCTTTTCATCGGGTATGCAATATCATCATCGTATGGAACATAGTTTCTGCTCCGGTTATAAGTTCACTTTCAGTCTTTTCTTTAAACTTTTAATATTTACTATAAGTATAATGCCCCTATTAATCTATTTTCCGATAAACTACCGTGTATGTATTTAACCTTTCAGACAATTCGCCATCGAGACACTTCGCTGTGATTTTAGTCCACCCAGCTTACCGTTTAACTATTCAAATCGACCGTTCACAATGCAGGAATGACCATTAACCTTGTGAAAGCTAGCATATTCTTCCACCAAAGTTCTACTAGGAGAATTATTCTGACATCACTGTTTCCTAAACTCTTGGGTGTATAATGTAACTGTAATAGATGCAAACAACTCTTTAAAATTATAGCTATCCTGGGGAGGTTGATCGATATGATGAATTACAAAGTGCCTATCGAAATCTCAAACCGTCATGTGCATTTATCCCAGGACCACATCGAGGTCTTGTTTGGCCCCGGGCACATTCTCACCCCCATGAAAGCACTAAGCCAGCCTGGTCAATATGCTTGCGAAGAAACCGTCACCTTGGTCGGACCTAAAGGCACGCTGGAAAAGATTCGCGTACTTGGCCCAGCGCGTGCGCAGTCCCAAGTGGAGCTTGCGCGCACAGATACGTTTAAACTCGGTGTCAAAGCGCCAGCCCGTGATTCTGGCGACTTAGACGGCACACCTGGGATTGAATTAGTCGGATCCCATGGCAAAGTTCAACTCGCCTCCGGCGTCATCGTCGCCGCCCGTCATATTCATATGGCGCCAAGCGATGCAGCCCGTTTTGGACTCAGGGACGGCTCTCATGTCCGGGTAGAAATCCCCGGTGCACGCGGCGGTATCTTCAGCAACGTACTCATCCGCGTGAGTGCCAATTCACATATGAACATGCACATCGACACCGATGAAGGCAACGCCTTCGACGTCAGCAACTGTGAACTCGTTAACCTCCTCTTCGACGACCTCTCCCTTGCCGCCCGTTAATTTTTCGCACCACAAAGAGCCATGGGGTTTTTCCCATGGCTCTTTATTATTATGCAAGAAACAACAGAAAACCCGTTATTATGATATAATTACTTGATATTGAGCTTGGGGCAAGGGGAAAACAAACAACCATGAATGTTTTAACAGCTGAGAATCTAACGAAATCCTACGGAGATAGAGTACTCTTTTCAGACCTATCTTTTGGGATTGATGATGGCGAGAAAATCGGCATTATCGGGGTTAACGGCACCGGAAAGACCACTTTACTCCAGATCTTGGCTGGTATTGAATATCCGGATCAGGGCAAAGTCACGACAGGCAACAGTGTGCGTATCGAATATCTCCCGCAAAATCCGGAATTTGAAGACGGGCTAACTATCTTGCAACAGGTGTTTAAAGGGAATTCGTCCCTGATGCAATTGCTTCGGGACTATGAGACAGCTCGGGTCAAGTTGACTGATGATCCGGATAATCAAGACATCCAGCAAAGGTTGATGAAACTGGAGCAAGCGATGGATGGCCTAAATGCCTGGCAGCTGGAAAGTGAAGCGAAGACGATCCTAACTAAATTGGGCATTTCTAAATTCGATACATTAGTTGGAACCTTATCCGGAGGTCAGAGAAAACGGGTGGCTTTAGCGAGTGCCCTCATTAACCCTGCAGAAATATTGATCCTGGATGAACCGACGAATCATATTGATAATGATACGGTTGACTGGCTTGAACAGTACTTAAGCAAACTCAAAGGTGCTTTGATTATGGTTACGCACGACCGCTATTTTCTCGACCGGGTGTCTAAACGGATTTTAGAGTTGGATCAGGGAAACCTTTACCATTATCCTGGAAACTACACCCATTTCTTAGAACTCAAAGCAGCTCGAGAGGAACAGGCTGAGGCTTCCGGGCGTAAAAGGCAAAATCGGTTACGTAGCGAACTAGCCTGGATTCGGCGCGGAGCCAGAGCACGCTCTACTAAGCAAAAAGCAAGAATTGAGCGATTTGAACAACTCCAGGCCGAAAAGACGCCGCAGCCAGTGGGCCGGGTCGAAATAACTGCAGGAGCATCGCGCTTGGGCAAGAAAGTTGTGGAATGTACCCATGTTCATAAGGAATTCCCCAACCGGGGCGTTGTCATCAATGATTTCAGTTGCATCATGCTTAGAAATGACCGGGTAGGGATTATCGGCCCCAACGGAAGTGGCAAGTCAACCTTGTTAAACCTGATTGCCGAACGCCTGACTCCGGACTGCGGGAGCATGGAATGGGGTTCCACCGTCCGGATTGGGTACTTTGCTCAAGAAAATACGGAGATGAATCCGAACCTCCGGGTCATTGATTATATTAGAGAAGTGGCTGAAGTAATCCCTGTGCCAGATGGCGGCGTATTAACTGCATCACAAATGCTGGAGCGATTTTTATTTTCGCCCTCCCTGCAATGGACGCCGCTTGCCAAACTCTCAGGCGGGGAAAAACGAAGGCTGTATCTCTTACGGGTATTAATGGGTGCGCCGAATGTCCTCTTGTTGGACGAGCCTACCAATGATTTGGACATTCAAACGTTGACGATTTTAGAAGAATATCTCGATGAATTTCCCGGAGCCGTAATGGCTGTTTCGCATGATCGGTATTTTTTAGATCGCATTGCCGGTAAAATATTTGCCTTCGCCGGGGATGGAAGCATTCGTTCCTATGTAGGAAACTACTCGGATTATTATGAACAAGTGCAGTCTTTCGATCAAGTCGATCAATCCGTCTCAGGTTCTTTTGCTAGGCCAAAAGAACACTGGAAAAAAGAGCGTTCACTGAAAATGACGTTTAAAGAGCAGCGGGACTATGAGCAAATCGAGGATCATATCGCCCAAGCTGAAGAGGAACTTGCCAATATCAGTCAAGAAA
This sequence comes from Bacillota bacterium, assembly GCA_021811425.1. Taxonomy (GTDB): domain Bacteria; phylum Bacillota; class Desulfitobacteriia; order Desulfitobacteriales; family Desulfitobacteriaceae; genus JAJZPA01. Next base: position 9,477 of record JAJZPA010000059.1, read on the forward strand.
TGAATCGGGTAGGCAGTGATTTTGGCAAGTTGCAGGAACTGGCTGTAGTCCAACAATCTTTAGAACAAAAGCTTAATGAAATGCTGGAGCGCTGGACCTATCTTAACGAACTGGCTGAGCGAATTGTGCAGAATAAGGGCTAGATCTAAGCAAATACCACCTCCAAGCCGCAAATTCTGTGCCGCCCCTGTTGTTTCGCCTGATACAAGGCCTCATCCGCTTTCTGGTAAAGCGAACGAAAATCCGTATTTTCCGGAAAACGGGCAACCCCGGCGCTCAGGCCGATGTCTATGCCAAGGTTCGGCAAGGCAGCTTCTACCTCCGCCAGCCAGTCCCGCACTCGGTCATAATTTACCTGGGATTCTTCCCAACGGGCGAAAACAACCACGAATTCATCTCCGCCTATCCGCGACACCAGATCGTACACCCTAACATTGTGAGCCAAGGCTGACCCAATCTTGATGAGCAGCTGATCCCCAGCGGGATGCCCCAAGGTATCATTCACCTGCTTAAAATGATCCAGATCCAAAACAATAAAGAGAAGTTGTTCTTGAACCCTGGCCGCGCGGGAACACTCAGCTTCTAAACGTTCTTCCAAACCCGTGCGGTTTAAGAGCCCTGTCAGAGGATCATGGGTGGCCAAGCGTTCCAAGATAGAGCGGTGGCGTAACGTTTCCAGGGCAACCGAGATCTGAAGAACAAAAGTGTTTAAGGTATCTTTGTCCAGCCCTGCCAATTCATTTTTCTCATGCAGCAGACGCAGTTCACCAATAGCCTCACTATTGCTCAAGAGCGGGTACTGGGTAAACAGCATGTCTTCTGGCATATTTTCCGGTATGTCTTCCATAGCTTTACGGCATACCCTGTTGAAATAAGGGCATTCCCGACATTCGCCCTCCAAAGATACCCCTTGCAGATCACAAAATGGGCCTTTCTGTTGGGGAATCCTGACCCGCTCCAGGCTCAATTCAACATCTTTTAAGCGGCCAAACCCGCGAAACCAAATCTTGTCATGATCCAAAGCGTCCTCAACGATAAACATCCCTTTATCAACATGGAGAATTCCCATCGCCATCTCGCCTGCTTCAGTGAAAAGCTGGGCTTCATTGGCCACGTTGTTCAGGATATTGCTCCCTCCCAGAATGAGGCTCAGTGCGACCTGCTGGCGCAAATAGCGGTTCCGCTCTTGTTCCCGTTCAATGTGGAGGGCTAAAAGCAAGGAGAAATACTCGACCCAGCGGCTCATTTCCGTCTGTTCCGTCAGATCTTGGTTCGATGACAATACGAGGCAGGCACCGAGCAAGGCTCGGGTTCGGCGCTGGTGCAACGGAAAGACATGGAGGAACCCTGCTTCATGCGGGGAGGCGGCTAGCTTCCTTTCCTCAGAATCCGCAGCAGGGAGTTGTGTCAATAGGCCTCTGACCAACCCTTCAAGTTCCGGCTTCCGTTCACCCTGCCAATCTGCTTCCTGCCAGCCTTCCTCATTCTTAAGCCAAATACCGGCCATGGTAGGAGAATACCGTTCGAATAAGCCTTTGAGGAATTCCCTTAACCCTTCAAATAGGTCCGCGCTCTCGTTGATACGGCTGACTAAGCCCCAGCTCCAATCACTCTTGTGCACGGTCTTCGCTATTGGCATGACCTTACCCCCGTCCTGAAATCATTTACACCGAAATAGACTATTCTCTATGTTTTGATGAATTCCTTTTTATCCATTCCTTCTATGAAAATTACTCAATGCATTGCAGGCCTAATTTGGCTTAACACGGCATCCGAAACCACCCCAGACCCACCGAGAGCTATCGGGGTTATCGCTTTCCAAGACTGCACAAGAGCCTGTTGCAAGCTAGGTACTCCGGCAGGCGGAACCAGCAGTATGCCACTGGTTTCTACGGCCGCCAGCACACCGCCCGCTAAAGCATCCGGGAAATCTTCTCCAGTCGCGATAAAAACTCGGGACCCATGCGGTGGGAAAGCCTTGAGCACCGCCGCCGCAGTCGCATAGCGATCAGCCCCCGCCAGCCGGGTTATTCCTGGTAGATTGGTAAGTATAGCGGAAGGGACTACTCCTTCGCCGCCAACTACGGTGAGCGTACTCACAGCCAATTGACGCAAAACCTGATCCGTTTCAGATGGAAGCGTGCTGACCGAAGTGATGAGAATCGGCTCACCCGCAAGCGCGGCCGCAGCGGCGGCTGCTAAAGCATCCGGAAAGTTCTCTCCATTCGCGAGCATCGCTTCCCCACGCGTACCCAGGGCTTTGGCTACCGCTCCCGCCGTCGCATAACGATTCGCCCCAGCCAATCGCTCCGTGGGAGCAAGGGCGCGGAGGCGGCTTTCAACTGACGGCGCAATCGCCCCTGTTCCTCCGAGCAAAACAATTTTCTGAGATCCGAGTTTTTTAATCTCCTCCCACACCCGGTCGTCCAAACGATCCGGATACGTGAGTAAGATCGGAGCATGCAGCTTATACGCCAAAGGAACTCCCGCCAAAGCATCGGGGAAATCATCCGCGCGCGCCAAGATCACAATGTCCGCACCCGTCGGATAGGCGGCTTCAGCAATCTGAATGGCCGTACCCAGGCGATCCGTTCCTGCAAGCCTCGGCTGAGCCTCCTGCATCCGATAGCCTACCTGATATGTCCCCGGTTCATAAATCCCCGCCTGAATCGTTCCGGTTGCCTGGCCCCCGCCCACAACAAGCCAGCGGCTCCCCGTCCAGCGGAAAATGTACCCTGATGGCCCACCATGCGGCGGGGAAGCCTGCACGGTGAGGGACAGCATTTTGAGGGGAGCCTCGGAAGCCGAACTTACAACGGCAGAACCGCCCACAGCCTGCCACTGTACCTGAAACGCTGAACCCGTAGGTGTAATACCGGCTGGCAAATCCCCAGGGCTCCCTGTAGTTTGCAGCGTCACCGTCGTATCGACTGCAAAAGTCTGGGCGGGAACTTTCAAATCCACCCCTGCTTCCCCTTGTACCAAACCACCGCTTAGAGAAACAAGTGCAGGTGAAGCTAAATGAGGCAGTGGAGCGGAAATCAATAAAGATCGATAAGGATCGACTAAACCATAGCCGAAATCTGCGTCCCGCCCGCTATCCCCCAGGTCCGTCGCCCCGTTTTCCAGGACTTCCCGCACCTGAGCGGCGCTCCAATCCCGGTGTTTGCTCCACACGAGCGCTGCAGACCCGGCGACAAATGGGGAAGCCATCGAAGTCCCGTCGAGCCAGGCATAGGTCGAACCGAGCCGACGTTGCCAAAAATCACTGAGGATTCTTACACCCGGTGCAGCTAAAGCAATCTCCGGTCCTGAGACAGAAAAATTCGCGAAAATACCCTTCTCATCCACGGCACTTACCGCGATCACCCCGGGGTCAGCCGCAGGATAAGAGACTCCAAGATTGCTCCCTGAATCATAGTTACCCGCAGCCGCCACCACCAAACAGTTCTTGCTCAAAGCGTATTGCACGGCTGATTTCAACACCGCTTCCTCACCATTGGAGCCCAAACTCAAATTGATGATATTGGCTCCTTGATCCACCGCCCAGCGGATCCCCCGCGCGATGTCCGTGTCCTGCCCTTGCCCATCCCGATCCATCGTCTTAATCGGCATGATCTTAGCGTTGTAAGCCACACCCGCGATCCCGTACCCATTTCCTTTGGCCGCAGCAGCAATCCCAGCCACATGCGTGCCATGTCCATTGCGATCCTGAAGGTCATAAGACTGGGTCGAATCCAGAATGGCGTTATAGCCCGGAACCAATTTGTCCTTTAGATCAGGATGGTTCAGATCAACCCCTGTATCCACGATAGCAATGGTTATCCCGCTACCATCCGCCCCCAAATCCCAAGCCTGTGGCACTTGGGCTTCAATCAGCCCCCATTGGTCGCCGAAATACGGATCCCCTTGAACATCCATACCCGCAGCCGCCACTTGATCCACTCCGGCAGAAGCTGCAATCTTGGCTTCAACAGACGATCCACCAACAGAAGTAAATGCCGATGCTTTCTCTCCCGAAATCTTCAGCATTCGGCTTTTCTCTGCAGTCAAAACACCCGGAAACGCTTTCAGCTTCGTAATCGCCTGCTCCCGATCACCGGACACTTTTAAGCTGGCAAAGTTCCCTGGCTCGCGGCGCAGAAGTTCACCGCCTATGGCGCGCGCCAAGGCTTTTGGATCCACGCCCGGCTTCAACTCCACGACAACTCCCTGGACGGTCCTCGTCGCCAACGCCGGCGGTGGCGCAAAGCTGATAGATAAAAGCAGAAGCGCCATGATTAACAAGCCCGTCACGACCTGATGGGTCAGCTTTCCCTTTCCGGGGATCCGATACCCTATTATGCGTCTGCTGCGGCTTACAACTTTCACGTGTCTTTGACCTCGCCTATTTAATTCCTCCGCCATTCACTGTGTGAGGACCTGGACTATTTCTGAAGTCTTTGGAGATCGAGAGGAGAATCCCACCAACCACTAAAGCAAAGCCGAGCCAATGGTACGTATACAAGTGTTCCCCAAGTACAAACACCGCCAAAATCATGCTAAACACAGGGGCAAGGTTGCCAAAGACGGCCGCCTGACCGCTTCCGATAGAATCAATCGCCGCAAAATTTAAGAACAGGGCAAAACCAGTGACGATTAATCCCATATAAAAGAAAATAAGCCATCCCTGCCATGTTAGATGCCAGCCTCGCTGCGTCGTCTCCCAAACCCCATAAGGCAGGAGGAACAGCGTCCCAAACAAGAGACTATAGACAGTCGTCACAATAGGTGAAAACTTGGCCATGACTCCCTGGCTTAAATTCGTAAACAAGGCGATCGCGAGCACATTAATCAGCAGCACCAGATCACTTGCACTTAGATGAAATCCGAGAAGCCGTGAGATTGATCCCTGAGAAATAACGACTATCAACCCTATAAACGCTGAGAAAATCCCCAGGAGTTGGATGCGCGTCGGCTTCACACCCCACAAGAGTACCAGTAAACCGTTTGTAACCGCAGGATTCGTCGCAAAAATAATGGCCGCGTTACTCGCAGAAGTATACTGCATGCCCCAGAGAAAGCTGCCATACGCCACCGTAATCCCCAAAAAACCTAACAACGCAAGCATGAACCAGTCCCTACGGTTCGGCTTCGGACTGGCTTTCATGGTCCGCCAGGCCAAAGGAAGCAAAATCATTAAACCTAAAATGCCCCGGTACGCCGACAACGCAATCGGTGGGACTTGAGGAGCCAAGATCCTCGCACTGATTAAATTGCCGCTATAGAGCATCGACATCAAAACCAACGCAAGATAGGCCCCCATTCGCCGTTTTCGGGCTATCTGCGCTTCATTCGTTTGCATTATAAATCCCTTCTGAACCGCGAAAAAAAATATTTCATCCTTCGGATGGTGCTGCGTCAGCTAAATAAGTCGGTCTGCATCGGCATCACGTTAAATATTCGCCTTAAAACGGGAAATCCCTGTTTAGAAAAATGAAACTTCTAGACGCTCCACTTTAACCTACAACTACGCAAAAATCGCCTACGCTTCTACGAATGTTTTCCTTGCCTCTGGCGCAAGACAACACCCTCGCCATAGCCAGAGACTCAGCTGAGAACCTAAAGCAAGTAGGAGCCACCGTCATCCAGACCCGTGCCGGGGACGCATCACCCGCCGGCACCCAGGTTGGCAGCAGTGATTTAAAGGCCCGCGTCGATATCGCCAACGCGAGCCATGCCGATCTGTTTGTCAGCATTCATAATGATGCCGCCACCTCAAAAGACGTGCAAGGCACAACCACCTATTATTCTCAAGATAACCCGCAGAGCGTAGAAAGTCTGCGTTTGGCTCAGGCCATTCAAAGCTCTATGATCGAAACCTTGGGCACGGTAGACCACGGGGTCAGAGAAGCGATGTTTTACGTGATTCACCACACCACCATGCCCGCGGTCCTCGTCGAGGTCGCCTATATCTCTAACCCCACCGAAGAGAAGCTTCTCGCCGACCCTGCCTTCCGCCAGAAAGCCGCAGACGGAATTTATAAGGGGATTCTGGCCTATTACGCAAGCTTATAATCCCAGACCTTTCACCGATTGATCGTTTCCCCCAGCTTCTTACTCCGTTCACAAGCTTTTTCACTTCGTTCACAATGACAGGGATTTCCTTAAGCTGACAAAAAGAGCTGCTCCCAAAAGGCCGCTCTTTTTTTGGCAATCCTGCCGTAGTCGTCACCTAGAGTTCTCGCCTCTGTCGTTACTTGCAAGTAAACTTCTACATGGTTTTCATGGTTTTGGGAAATACTTGGCTATATCTTAGCTATATCTTAGCTATATCTTTCGGCATAGGAAGGATCGGTCTTGAAAGTACGAGCTTTCGTGGTACTCAGTGCCTTATCCTTGGGTTTATTTGTAGCAGTAACCCTAGTATCCTCACGCCTTCCCGCTCCCCTACCTGAACAAGCCGCAGCCGGCAAAAAAGTATGGCAACGGCATCAGTGTGTCAGCTGCCACACCTTGTTTGGTGACGGCGGATATTCTGCAGACGATTTAACCCATATTACAGCTCAGGAGAATCCTGCGCAACTGATTGAATACCTAGTGGAACCGCCGGTGATGCGCCCCAATAAATATACCCACCATCCAGCCCTAGACAAGGTGGATGCTCAGAATTTGGTACAATACTTAGAGTTTGTGCACACGATACCGACTTTGGGGTGGCCTCCCCAGCGGGAAAGAGCCGGAGGCAGCTTATGAAATCAAAACAGCAATTTTTAGCCCAGACAATCAGCCGACGCTATTGCCTTGCAGCCGTGAGTTTATTTGCCCTGCAAAGTCTTGTAGCCTTGCTGGGGGCCTTGGACTTGGTCATCCCCGATCTGCCCTCACCCATTCCCTTTGAGTACGGTCGGGCCATCCATCTGGGGTTGGCCGACTTATGGCCGCTTATCGGGAGCATGGGTATGGTCTATTTCTTTTCCACCTCCGAACTAAACCGCGAAATATTTTCTCCTCGTTTAGCCCGCTGGCAGTTTTGGATT
>JAJZPA010000060.1 GCA_021811425.1 Bacillota bacterium
TTCCGATCTGAGCAAAACCCGTTGGCATCTCCTCAATTTTGAGGAGATCTTGTTTTGCGTTTTCAATATCCCTAAGCACGTTGTCATGCCGTTTATTAAATACTTCTGCCACCTTCCGGCTACTGACAACTGGGATACCGCTCCTTTCTGTCACTCCATAAACGTCATCGGGCAGGAATAGACTTTGCATGATTTCGCCTCGCTCCCCTTACCTTACCGAGTTGCCTTTCATGCCGGCTTTTGATACGTTTTGCAATATGCCGGTAAAAAAAAATTGGCCACTTCTATGGGTTCAATGTCCAATGCCTCTGCAACGGCTTCGATTTCGTGCCCATCAAAAGCATAGAATCCGTTAATTTTATCAGAAAGCGCCGTTATTCCCATGCCTATTTCTTCGGCTAACTTCCTATAGGAATATTTTCGCTCTCTGATTTTACCTTTCAAGGCAGTAAGCTCTGGATACCGTTTCCGTTTTTTTTTCATGTCCTCAGCTCCTTTCTAGATTTTGTTGCGTTTCGTACTAAGCTCATTATACCATCCTCATATATCGCGTCAATGCATTTTGTAATATTTTTGTTAGTTTTGCGCATGATACTATTGCATTTGGAAATGTTATTAATTATAATAACGGGTGTAGAAGATGTTAAAAATTGGGAAGGTGTTAAGATTGGGAAGGTATTTCAATAAGGAACTGTTTGGCAAGAGGCTTCTTGAATTAATGCAGAACAATAATGATACCACATATAGCTTGGGTGAATATCTCGAATTAAGCCCCCCAACGATATCAAGATATACCACAGGGGATATAGCACCCAAAACGCCAACTATCCAAGCCATTGCTGAAAAGTATGGGGTTAATCCAACGTGGTTAATGGGTACCGAGGGCGCGGAAAAATATCTCGAACCAAAAACAAAGCATAAGAAAATCCCGATTGTCGGCACAATCGCAGCCGGACTTCCCATTCTAGCCCAGCAATATATCGAGGGGTACGAATGCGTTCCGGAAGATGCACATATCGATTTCTGTCTCAGGGTGCAAGGGGATAGCATGATCAATACCCGCATATTAGACGGGGATCTTGTTTATATACGCCAGCAACCAGATGTAGATGACGGGGAAATCGCGGCTGTCTTGGTTGATGGCGAGAATGCCACTCTTAAACGGATCTATAAACGGAATGGGACGGTGATATTGCACGCAGAAAATCCAAATTATATGGACTCAGTATTTACAAAAAAGGACATGAGACAGCTATCTATTATCGGGAAGGCAATTCGGTTTAGTAGCGAGGTGAGATAATTGGCAAGCATAAGAAAACGGGCTGACGGGGTATGGCAGGCAACAATTTACGTTGGAAGGGATACTGAAGGCAAAAAAATAAACGAATATGCTACCGCTCACAGTGAAAAAGAATGCAAATCTTTAGCGCGAAAAATAGAACAAGATATTGAGGACGGCAAATTCGTACGGATAAGTAATATACGTGTAGTCGCTTTGATAGAGAAACATTTTCACGTAAACAGGTCAGATTATTCACCTAGTACCAGGGCGCTGTATGCAAACTATTTAAAATGCCATTACAAGCCCTTTTTTGGCGGCAAAAAGGTAAAAGACGTTAATGAGTATGACGTTAGAGAATTTAGGACAATAACGATCGAAAAAGCGCCCGGTAGCGCGCGAAGGATTTTTTCTGTTATCAAGAAGATTTTTAAAGATGCCATGAAAGATAAATCTCCCTTCAGAGATGTCCCCCTCCCAGAAAAGAAGATAGTAACATATAATATCCCAGAAACTGAAGATTTTAAAAAAATCCACGAAGCAACATACGGAACCCCTGATGAGCCTAAAGTTCTTTTGGCTGGCTGGTGTGGATTAAGACGCGGTGAAGTATTTGCGTTAAAGCCCGATGATTTTGATTTTAATAATAATACAATTAGAATCGATGAGGATTATGTTATCGATGAATATAAAAATTTTGTTTTTGATGATCCAAAATCTATAAATGGTTTCAGGACTGTTGTGGCCCCGGATTACCTCATGGACTTGCTTAAACCTCTTGTTTTAGAAAAATCGAAAGAGTTACTGAATACCGATTTGACCAAGCTTACTGGGAATGAAATTGAAGAACTGAAAAGGATATTTACCGGAAGGCCGGATAATTATTCTAGTTACTTCGCTAAGCTTATCAGGAGGAAAAATCTTATTAAGGTTCGCTACCACGACTTGCGACATTATCAAGCCACTTGGTTACTCGATAATGACATTCCGGATGATTATGCCGCTAAGAGAATGGGGCAGACAAAAGAAGTCCTAAGGGATATTTATCAGCACCTTAGACCTAAAAAAGAAAAAGACTTAGATGAAAAAATAATTAAGTTGCATGAAAAACTACCTGATAAAAAGAAAATTAAATACTCTAAGAAACTAAAGCGTACAATATAAAAAAAAATTAGACCGCCAATTGACGGTCTAATTTTTTGGTTGGCTTTTGGTTGGCATTTTGGTCTATCGCACCTAACCGCAAACCCTAAAACTAGCATGATTACTGGTCGGAGCGACACGACTTGAACGTGCGGCCTCTACCACCCCAAGGTAATAAGTTGCATACGGCGTAACATTTTCTAATTCCTTTTACTGCAGGTCTTTAGCCAACTATTTATCTATCGTAATCATATTGCATATGACGTATTGTTACGCACATTGATAATGTCGTTTTTGGTTATCGAAATGCTTTGGTAGGCAAAGTGGTTGGCATCGATTTATGTAAGCTAAGTTCATAAACATTGTCTACATATTCCTTCTCAATTAGCCCGACGAGAACCTCATATTCTAAAAACAAGCCTTTATTTGGGCCGAGAAGTCTCATCATTTCACGGCCAAGATTAATGACCTTTTTGATATGTCTTTTCATTTTTATTCTAACATTACCATAAACATTTTCCGGATCCCACATATTTCTATTCAGAGTAAACACTTTATAAAATGAATGGCGATTTACTTTTTGCATAATTTTCTCTCCTTTTTCTCCTTGCTAAGGAAGACTTTTGTCTGATATACTATCAACGACAAAGCAGTCCTTCCCCCAGAAGGATGTTTTTGTGTGGGGAAGTCCGGCATCCTGGTCAGGGCAACGGGCTTCCTTTAATTGTGGAAATTTTTCCCCTATACATATAATACGGAATGCTTTGTTTCTTTCAGTCCCTTTTTTCTGACTATTTTTCTCCCTCCTCTCCTAGCAAGAGATCAAGGCTGATTCCCAGGCATTCTGCTATCCGGGCTACCGTTTTTACATGGGGAAGTCTTTTTCCGGATTCAATAGCCTTGAGGTAATCCTTGTTGATTCCCGACATCTTAGCCAATTGTGCCCGAGCCAGCCTTACTTCTTGCCGATATTTTGCTATTTTTTCGCCCATGCTCATGCTGTCATTCCCCGCTGTAGGGCTTATTTACAGGTTATACCCTTCGTTATAGAAATCAAGGGACTTTAGTCTTAGTGGGAGGGTGGTATTCCTCTACCTTTTTCGACAATTTTCTCTATTATATAGCCTTTAATATATAATATAAAGTATAAGTGTCATTTTTCATCACAGAAGGAATTGAAAAGTATTTGCTGAATGGTTTTCTGTGGTGATCAATTGATGAATTTAAAGGACAATAAAATTCAATGGGTGCTGAATAAACGCGATATGTCGCAACAAGATCTTGCCGATAGACTTGGAATGTATCAAGGTGACATTAGCGAAATTGTTAACGGGAAAAAGAAGCGGTTAACGCTCGTAACGGCAGCGAAGATTTCGCTTGAACTCGGGTATCCGGTCGAGTTTCTCTGGCCGGGTTTGTTTAAGTAAGGAATTTTCAAAGAAAATTTTTCGGTTAATTTCACGACAAATATAGCCTTACGACTATTATTCTTTCTGGACCCCTTCATTATAATGCAATACTCCGGATCTTCTCCAGGGTTCAATTGTCCCTATCGTCCCAAAGCAAAAGAGCCCCTGGCGCAAACCAGAGGGCTCTCTTTCACATCTATTCAACCGGTCTAATCGTAACCGGAATATCCTCTCCCGGATTCACGACAACTGGAGAAATCCACCTTAGAACATATTTCTGCTCTTCTGCTCTGGGTCCCGTCCAAAACCCATGCCAATGCGCCCTGCGGATATGCGTGCGTGGGCTCGCGTGATGGCCGTCCATGTATGCGCTCTCGGTCCTTTGATAGCGACGAATCTCAGCGCCCATCCGAACACCAACGTCCCACATCCGTGGCTTATCTGGTGGGAATAGGCGCGGTCCCTTCTTTGTTTTTACAGAACGTGGCTTTATTGGACGCTTGTCATCATCTCCGATCTCGCCGTTGGCCGAACAAAGATAAAGGAGAAGAGATATTGGAGCCTCGAATTCAGATTGAATAATTTTGGCCATCGGTTCTGGCTTTACCTCTTCACCTCCATGCCGTGCCGCTTCCTCATAAGCCTTTTTAATGGATTCCTCCAAACTCCAATCCCCCAAGTGAATAGGCATCTGCACAAGGAAGGGAACACCTTTTTCTTCTTCGACATGCAGATCCATTACAAGTCGAAGTTCTCTGCGATTATCATTTGCATCATACTCCAAATAGGCATAAAAACCATGCATTGGTAGACCAATGTGAGTCAGTCCCGGCGTTTCGATATAAACGCACCACTCAGGCAGATTAAAGAAGACCTCATGAGGGATATCCCCCCTCACCGGCGTGTGAATCACCGACTCAAATACCTCCGGATCGAAACGGTAAACTCCCTGCGTGACACGCCACGCCGCGAGGGCACCAAGTATGCCCACATCATTGACAAGTGGACCCGGGGGAAGCACGCGACCAGGAGCAAGACCCTGGCGCTCTGCTTCTGCCGACACGATGCTGTAAGTTCCAGCCAACGGGAGGAAACACCACTCTGGCCAGAAGGGAAGTTCTCTTCCCCGATCAGCGCGCATGGAGTCAACCTGCTTCCACGCATCGGGATAGAGACGCGAATAGTATTCAAGGTGTTTTTTCGGACGCATGTTTTCTCCTTTCCAGCGCGGCGTCAATGAGGTATTGATTGACGCTTTTATCCTCCGTTTCGGCTGCAAGTTTAATTTCTTCGTAGGCAGCATCCGAGCAGCGGAAAGTAAATCTTGGTATAAGTCCATCGGGATCTTTATGTCGGCCGGCCCCAGGGCGATAGCCACCGTGTTTATATTTTGCTTGCTCTTCCATATATCCTCCTACATCCAAGATCGAGAATATTCTCTATCCTTAAATAGAGCCGCTAACCCGGTGATCTGTTTCAGCCTCAAAAGCTCATCGACATCCATTCCAAGATGCTTGGCGATCCATCCGTCTGACTTACCCATCTCCACGAGTTCAGCCACGATATTACTCATGAGGTCGATGTTATGGGAGCCCCGAGCCCGGTTATGACGAATAGTAGAGGCCATACGTTCTGACATGGGAGTATTTTCATCACCGTCTATTGCTATAGGTAGATACCCGTTTACACGGCTTTTAACCTTTGAACTCTCTTTCCCAACTCTGTTTCTGTGGAAGCCATCGACAACCGTGTATTCTCGGTCATCCATCTTTTCTTTAACCACGACAATCGGCTGAGTAAAACCGTCCACTGTGATACTCGTTTCGAGTAATTTCATTTCGGGGGGAGCTACAGCATTAGGATTGTAGTCATTCGCCCGGACCGTATCGCCTGGAACCCAAAGTACGCAATCCACTGGTTCATTTTTAAAAGGGCTAACATCGTGCAGTTTTAACCGGATACCGTTTAAAGCCGATATCTTTTCCGCCTCAGGCATTTGTGTCAAGATGTTTACTAGGGCGCCGATATGATTTTCTATTTGCTCATTCATCTCAAAACTCCTTCCTGAATTCCGCAAAACTTCCTTTAGTCTTTTCAACGTTGAACCCTTCATTAATCAGCATAGCCGTAAGGTATTTATTTTTGGTAGTCAGGGTTACAGCCCCACGGATGTCTTTCGTCGCCTCGTTAAGGAGCTGCTTAAATATGCCATTGTTTCGCTCTTCCTCTATGACATAACAGCTTCCAACTTGGTAATTCCCCTTTGACTTCTCAAGTCGATAGCAGAATCCGATGGTCTTTTTCCCATCGATTGCAATAAACCAAACCTTGCTGTCATCATCGTATATTTTGTAACCAATTTCCTTTTCAATCTCTCGACGGGCAAGGAATGGCCCCATGGTGATGTAAAATTCCTTATCCTCATTGCGCATTTGAAAGATTTTCATGTCACCCTCCTATAAATCCCGGTATTTCTCAATGAGTTGTTTCTGGCGCTCCGCTTGATGTTTTGTCTGGCCGAAGGAAAGGCCCTTGCATAAATGGTCGTTTTTCAGGATGCACATAGCCATTCTTCGCCAGGTGGGGGCAAAATGCTTACTCTCGATATTCCCCTCCGCGCTGTCTTCGATTCTTTTATAGCGGACGATTTTCTTGTTCTTATGTCCTCGGTTCGTAAGATCTTTCGTAACGACAGCAGAAGTCGGGAGCGCGTCGAGAACATCATCTGGCAGGCCACATCCGTTCTTGTGCCAGTAGCGCATGAACCGGATAAATCGAGTTGTATAGTTTTCCCTGGTCTCCGGAGGTAGGGAAGAAAGTAAAAGTTTCGTGTAGCTTTTCCATGTATGTCCTTCCGGCAACTGCACTTCCCGGTACCCGATTGCTTTCGTGCCGCAATAGATGTTCCCGAAGTTTGCGCCAGAAACGCGGTTTACGACTTTAGCCCAGGTCTCTGGTTCGATGACGCGGAACATGTCTAGGCTGATCCGCTGGTCGTCTCCATATGGCTGGCATATCCTCATATCGTGAATGCCGACCCCTGCTTTGTAAAACAGATCATAAAGCTTATTGTAGGGCCAATCATTTTTCCCGTTGGCGGTCCAGATGTCCTCGGTTCGCCAGTCATAGATTGGGTACACATTGTAAATGTCCTCGAACATCTTAGTGGTCCAGCCGAACCCCCGGTACGTCTCTTTGCTGTCACTCACGATAGTCCGGTACCTATTAAGGCTCTCGTCGGAACGGATACCTACTAGGCAGGCTGTTTTCTTCCCCTCAGAGAACCATTTGCTAAACTCGGGAACGAACTCTTCAAACTCCATTCTGTATCGGTAGAACGGGAAATACCCCTGTTGGGTGATGGCTGGGAAGTCAGGAAACGGGCGAATCCATTTCTCTTCTAACCCCGGTTCCCAGCAACACCAAAACGGTTGATAGACAGAAACGGCATTTCGAAGGTTAATCGGAAGACAAACCCAAAAAGGAATAATAAGATCGGCGTTCTCTTCGAACATTCTCTGTGCATGTTGAATGGTTTCTTGATACTGCCCCTCTAGGTCGATGAGCAAAACGCCTATCTTCTGCTTTATGCCGTGCTTGCGCATATAATCCAGGGTGAGGTTTAGGACGACGCTGCTATCCTTTCCGGCAGAAAAAGAGACGCATACTTTCTCAAACTCATTAAAGACCATCTTAATCCGCTCGTTGGCCGCGTCATACACATTCTGCTTGAGATACGTTTTCCCGCTCATAGTTTCTTTATCAACTCCTTCAGAGCGTCCTTCTTATCTTTCACGCGCTCTACCTCTTCCCGGAACTCTTCGACGACATTTCCTTTGTTGCTCAGGGCTATGGCAATCCGCTCCTCGATACCGCAACAGCACTGGATATCGATATACGTCACCTTTTCCTCCTGCCCGATTCTGTGGCAGCGGTCCTCTGCCTGAATGCGTTCAGAATACTTAAACCCATTGTTATAAAATATCACGTAATGTGACTCGTTCAGTGTCAATCCATGGCCGCCGGCGCTCTGCGTGGCCAGAAAAAATCGCGTCGGGCCCCGGAAGAGAGACACCTGCCGGGCGCGTTCCTTTTCAGAGAGTTTCCCATAAAAGAGAGCCACACAGTCCTCTCCGAATTTCTCTCGCAAGGCTGCAGCGATGTGCTCAATGTCGTACTGGAACTTCGCCCAGATGATGATTTTCTGATCCTCTGGGATCTCACGAATCGCGTCCATGAGCGTATCAATTCGTCGATGCTCAAACTCCAGCAATTCAAAGCGCCTACGCCGAACTTTTCGATGCCAGAACCCGCTAGCAATTTGTTGAAGCACGCCGAACAATCGGAATATCACCGTCGTGTCAAATTCATCCCGTTCCAGTTCCCCCAGGATTTCGTTCTTAGCTTCCTCATAGGCTCGTGACTGTTCGTAGGCCATCCCAAAGTATCGTGTGGTGTAAATCTTCGTGGGAAGGTCCAAACATTCCTCCTTCGTCACCTGGTAGACATACGGGGCGATCTTGGCGGCCAGATACTCGGTGTTATGCGCCCTGACGATCATCCCTGGATATTTCTCGGAATACTCGAGGTGGTTGGCCGCGAAACTGTAGAAAGAATCATAACCGAGAATTTTCGGAGAGAGGAACCGCATCTGGGAAAAGAGATCAACAACCCCCTGAGATATCGGTGTACCAGTGAGGATGAGTCGGTACTTGGCCCGCTCAGCTATCTTGGTGATTCTGAGCGTACGCTTGGCATAATGTCCCTTGATGTAGCTGGATTCGTCCAGAATGACCATCGTCTTGGAGGTGATGAGTTTATTCGCCGCGAGAACCATGCGCGTGCTGGCGCTCATGGACTCGATGCCGATAATGTACCAAAAGGCTTTTGGAAGCGTTCGGTCAGTCACTTTGTGGTCAAAAACGCAGATATCCGAGCTGCCGGTATGTTTAAGTATTTCCTGCCGGACCGTTTCTTTGAGCGAGACAGGGCAAAAGTAAACCACTTTATCGATTCGTTCCTGCCTTTGGTAAACCAAATCAAAAGCCGTCCGACTCTTGCCAAGCCCCATGTCCATGAAGAGAGCACCTATGCGCGAGGGAAGTACCTTCTGCACAGCGGGAATCTGGTGCGGCATGAGTTCAGTCTTTAAATTCATCGGCTATCTGCACCTCACTTGGAACGTCCAGAACCGGCGGTTTCCCGGATATAGTGACATGTTCAACTTCTTCCGGTGCGTCGATGTGTGGGATGATAGTCCGCTCGCGGATTTCTCTTGCCGCATCAATAATTTTCTGGGCATTGGCCGAAATATTGAAGCCGTATCGCCGGGCGAAGTCTAAAACTTCCTCATAATGCTCCGGACGAACAACAACAACTGGGCTGGAATACCTGCTCCCAGGGAGACGTCTAGCGACTTTGTAGTAGTCATCCTCTCTATCCCACGTAACGGCGAGCCAACCGTCATAGTCTCCGCCCGTCCTAGCAAGTATCCATCGAGTACACTCCGGTTCGTATGTCCCGCTGATGGCCTTTTCTCTTATTTCTGCATCGAAAATACGGGCCGGAAATCCAGCGGCCAAAAGTCGGTGCCCGGCTTCGGCAGCGCGATCTGCCGGTGTTCCGTTTCGGGGAAGAAGTTCGCGTTTCCATTTTCCTTCCCATTTCATGTGGAGTTGCTTCTTGACGATTTCCCGGAAGTCGTCCCTCTTCTCAGGAAAAACAATCTCAAAGCTATTATCTTCAGCGCGTATTTCCGCCACCGTTTCGGTGATGGGGTTTTCCGGGCGGATCGTCGCTTCGATAAGCGCATCAACCACAACTTCCTCGGGCGCGGCCAGAGACTCAATTTTCTGCGCCTGCATCTCCTTCCCGATAAGTACAACCAATTCAGGGGTAGACAGACTAAACCGATGGTCAATCCACCAACGTGCATCCATCTTTACCTTGATGGCCTCAACGGCTTCGAGGAGATGGATGTCCCCGCGCTGCTCCTCTTTGACCCGAGTATAGACTGTCTCTTCCACTAGGGCAATCATCTGCATCCTGAGTGTTTCAGCCCAGGCTATCTGCTTTTCGGTGCCGTTGAGGGCAGGGAGACCACTTTCCTTGGCGGCCTCGGCTGCCTCCCTGTTCTCTTCCTCCCGTTTCCGTTGGAGCTCGACATGATAACACTCAGAGCAGAGCTTATATGGCTCGACGTGATCCAGCCGCCAGTCACGTTGCTTTCCAGGACCGATGAGATTGACCACTTCGTTATGGCCACATGCGCGGGTGACGGTATATTTCGCCATCGAAATCACCATTCTTCCCAAAATAATTCATCGGATGATACCCATTTCCGCCTGTCATGGTAAATCTCACAGCAAACGCAATCTTCCCCGCCGCATTGTGAGCAGGCATCGGCATCTTCCTGTTCGATTTCTGCAAGGCGGTTGATGACTTGCTTTTGTAAGTCGGTATACTCCCGATTGTTGATAAAATCTCTAGCCACGGTACTCCCCTCCTTAATTTAAAACCCTTAAGCGGCTCCCGGTTTCCCGGGAGGCTACGGCATACTCGTAGCTGGCCTAGCGGGTTCAATACTCTCTTTTCAGTGCTTCTGGGTAGTAGTCGCAAATCGTAGCGCCTCGTGATTCCATCCAATCCTCGTAATTGGTAAATTCCCCGTAACTCTCTTCATAAGCAAGATTGTCTTGATGATTATAAAAGCATTTCTGACACATCGGCTTTTCCTCTTTTTTATCGGTCGCTGAGAAATAAGCGTTTTCAGTAGGTTCGAACTTCCCGCAAACTGAGCACTTAAAATACTGTTTCATTTTTTCATCCTCCTTACGCCGGTATTGGCCCCGGCTGGCCTTTTGCCTTAGCACCCGCAGTATTTATCCTTGAATGCATCCCACTTCTCTTCCAAGCCACCTTCAACTTCGATGTCCAGCCAATGTTCCGTTTTTCTGCCGCATTCCCAACAGGTAAACGACTTTGCTTCCCAGCCGTTAATGGAGAAGTGTAATTCGATGTCCCCCAGCAAATTAGCGGTCTTAATCATGTCCGCGGTTGGCTTTCGATCAAAAATGAAATCTATCATCGCGTAAGAATCAACGTCCGTTCTTTGGGTAAACTCTGCAATCCAATGGCCTTGAGCATCTTTTCCTATCTCGACATCGCAGGTGTTGAACCATATTGGCAGAACTTCCGTTTTCTCAAATTTGAGACCGTCGCCTTCGCTCTCGTATTTCGATTCCAGCAGGCCGATGTTTTTCTTAACCTGTGTCAGGTATGCTTCTGTCCGTTCATCTGGGAGTACATGCTGCTTGATTCCATTTTCCCATTCTTTGGGAAATAAGAGCTTTCCTAATTCCTGAGGAGTGATAGCATAAGCTCCGTTTGCAATCGCTTCCTGTTCGTTTTTAGCGGCTATCCCGAAGGTTAGGTAAAACTCCTTTTTGTCTTCCCGGAAGCTCAAGAACCTTTTGCCTTCCCCGTTATGAAGGACGAATGCATCCAAACCACTCAATTTAGGCTTGTAGAACTCCTTAATTTTCTCTAGCATTTGTTTCCTTCCCTCCCGTTCTTTATCTTGATTACATAATACCATTTATCAAGATATTTGTCAAAGGTTTTTACGAAATGTTTTCTAAAATTGGACAAAAAAATAGCCCTCCCACCAATCAAGGCAGGAGGGCTTCATCTTCATCAGCGTCCGGCAACGCTGTTATAAAATTATTTTGTAGGCGGTTCGTCTTTGGGTTCATCCGGCAAAGTCTTCATGGCAGCAGGAGTATTTGTCGCAACATCCGTCTGAGGTGATACTGGCTGCGGTGCCGGGGCAGGCGTAGGCACTATTTCAACCGGGCTTTGAAATTGTATATTTGTAAATAATTGAGTACCCTTCGCCGTAATATCCGCTAAAAATTTTACTGTAATGGTCGCAGCTATCGTAAAAAATAATGCACTAAGTTCAGCATTCACCCCAGAAAACAAGGCCAGCACCAGTAGGCCGCCCACATACGGAACAAAACTGGTTTCCATGAACTGGGCCAGCTTGCTCCAGGCGAATACCTTGTTCTTTATGGCGTTTAATACGCCAAAGATGGTATCGGCCAAGACTAGCCCTAGGACAGTCAGCAACGTGACTATGACTTTAGGGGCCATAACCGCCCCAAGTAAAGTGGTGAAATAAGTTAAGGTTAACATGGATTATTCCTCCTTAAATTCGGCAAAATGAAGAAGCAGGCCATTACGACCTGCTTCGTTGTATTGAGTCCCTCACTTGCCGGAGTGAGAGAAAAGCTACTTACTTAAAGTGTTTGAGCATACTGAGCTGCTAGGATGGCCGTTTCAGGAGCACCAGAGCCGCAACAGTTTGTCACGTTTGGATGATCCGTCACCGGCGCTCCACCGATCATAACCAGATGCTTTGCGGCTTTGGCGTCCGGATGAATCTTCTTATTGTCTCCATTCCGACAGAACATAGCGCAACCTCCGAGTCGGTCTGAAACAATCCTAGCACTCGAAAAGTCCCTGTCGGAAAAATACACAATCGCGTGTTCCATTTCGAATCCCCTCTCCATCCTCGCATATTCTTGCGTCACATCGGCCACCACATCGGCCCAAGTTTTGCCGTGACTGGCCAAATAATCAACCGGGTCTGTATGGTCCGTCTCATTCCACTTGGCTGACACTTGAGCATGGCTCATAAGTGTTACGCCGTCCACCACGCCGAGCTTCCGATCATGGAGAAGCTTCGCCAGTAGCCAGATATACATCGCATAGTCCTGGGCAAACTGGCCCGCGTCGCGAGTCTGGCAGAGTTCCACCTGAACATAGCCCAAATGATTGGCCGTGTGCCCGGCTCCCCAAGCAACATAATTCATATCGGCCACCTGGAGGATCTTTCCCCAGCCGACAAACGCATGCACGAAGGCATCTTGCCAATGATCGACTTCATAGTTTTGTTCTCCGTCAGGAGTATCGCCATAAACCGCAGTAGAATGGGCCACTACCCCGACATAATGGCCGCTGTCATAGGGTTCCTGGGGAAGCCCGGGGATGAAATTTTGTTCGATTTGATAACTCATAAGCCCTCCTAATAAACCGTCAAAATAACTTCGGTATAACCTGCTTTGAGCAACGTGTCAGCCTTCACGAAGACCGCCTGATCATTCGCATATGCCGCCGTTTGCACTCGGTATTCATCTCCAACCTTAGTGACGTATCCGCCAAATCCCTTAGCAACGAGTTCCTTGCAAAGAGCATCTGCATCTGCTTTGTCCGCAATCGGGAATCTCCCAATCTGAACTCGGTAAAGTTTCTTCGGCTGAGGCTGCATGCTGTCTGGTAGGCCGACATAAGCGTTGTAGGCATATTTGGCGTAGTAGTCAAACGGCATCCAGAAGTCTCCAATTTCATCAGCAGGAGTCCTGATTCCCCATTGTGGACCATACTGATTCCGCACGAGAATAAGTTTTTTGTCGACGTCATAATAAACCGCGTTGACGGCATGTCCGCCAATCATCACTTCATTTATACCTGGCATCGCCAGAATACCGGTGCCATTGTAGGACACATCTTCCCATCCTATAGCAAAAACCTCGAACCCAAAGAGCACAGGATGGCCCTCCGAAAGAGCATCAAGTGTATCCTGCAGTATCGTCGCCTGATTTACAGCACAAACCCGATCCGGACTGAGCTTCAAATCAGTATTCCAGCCATCGGTCGGCGGTGGAGTTGTGATGTCTGTCGGAAGGTAAGGATCCTTCTCGGCCGGGAGCACTCCGAACTGCTCGAGCACGATAATGATGTCCTCCATAAAGGCTCCTGCATCGGTGTTGACTGTCCCTTCGCGTTCGCGCTCCTTGTAGTATTGTGCTTGGAACGAGGGGTTGATCCAAGGAAGACCTGCCTGCCGCCTTAGGGCCCCACGCCACAGTAAGCCAGCGAAGGCGGTACAGGAACCCTCGGATCCCTGATTTTCTATCGGGCCGTAGTATTTCCCAAGGTTCTCCGGGGTCCTCGACAACGGTCTTCCTGAGTTCTTGTAGGTTTGGTAGTAAGACGCTCCCGTTTTGCGGACTACCGGGAATCGATTGACTGGATTATATTTGCGTTCCTGATTCAATTGTCACATCTCCTTTCATTTCTCCGGTTAAACAAGTCAATATTCGCTTTTCGCACCTCTTCGGCCCATTTGATGAGGCTCCCCTGGTGCTCGGCCAGGCGCGCGATCTCTGCCTGTAAAGTCTTCAGCTCCACAAGCTCGGCATGATGGGCGCGATGAAGGTACTTCAGCTCCTTAAACTCAGACAGTACTTGGTCGTGTGTCTCCCTTAGCACCTTCTCAGTGCGCTCTGCTTGTTTGTTAGAGACGAATGCTAGCACAGGTAGGGCAACACTCTGAAAGAGTATCGACACGCCCCAGAGAAGCCATGCCTGCACGTTCCGAGGGTGGTCAACAATGGCCCCTGCTACATCCAAAATGAGCAAGAGCCAAAAGAGCGTCATTGTCGCCATGGCGGCAGAAAGCTTGTCGGCTATGAGGTCATTCAGTCTTTTCATAGCCCCTCCTCATCCATATCTGGAAGGTCAACCGTCTGCCCGGCCAGAGCATGGGCCGAGTCGGCGAGGAATCGGATCTTCCCATCTGTTACATAGCTATGGCACACCAGCGGAATTGCCTCAATGTGCTCACCACGCAGGATTCGCTCTGCTTCCTCGTCGCTTATTCGTTTTGTACCTCGGACTAATATTGACGGTGTAATCGTCGGGCTTTCCTCGCTCCCGTTCCAGTCCCAGCTACCAGGGATATTGACTTTGAAAGCATGATACTCATCGCATCCAGGACACCAAAACCAAAGGAGATCATATTCTTTATCACCTTCTTTACAATGCCTTAATTTGGCTTTCACTCGCTTCCACCTCCTCCAGCACTTGCTCCGCCGTCTCCCCATCCTGCGGCACAGGATCTTCCCCAGCCTTCGCCAACTTCTGAATTATCCACACAGGAAAAGACAGCGAATGTATCCCTGTTCCGCTATTCCCGTCTGCATGGTCCACTCCAGTGTGATGTTCCTGGCACAAAACAAGCATGTTCCGAACATCGTCAACACTTGTGATGGGTTGATTCCGGAGAAGCCGACCATAGCCATAGGGATCCCATTCTTCACAGAACACCTTCAGTTTCTCAAAGTCGGTGACGTTCTCTAGGCTCCACTCAGCTCCAAAGTGATGGACTTGCAAATTCTCAGTCGCGCCGCATACCCAGCATTTAAAATGTCCGTCTGCTTTGAGTCGGGCTTTGCTATGCCTAAACTCTGCCGACTCTGTGCGCTCCGCATGTTCTGGGGTTATGACTACTTCTACGAGGTGGTGAATCATCTCATGGGCTTGTGTCATTTGAATCACCCTTTTCTGATCAGCATTATCACATTTATAATTCCAAGCAAGACTGTGGCAGCCGCAAGTATATAGGTCCCCAAATAGCGCCTACTACCCTTTTCATCTTCTTTGTGCTTCTCAAATTCGTCCTTGGTCACATAATTTCCAGCAATAAGGACTCGCATATCGCTGAAGCCATCAGACATCTCTTTAAACCCTGTTTTTAGTTCGGCCACATCGTCTTTTGTGGCCATCGTTTTCAAGTCTGACCGGATCTCTGCCACATCTTGTTTTAGGCTCTGAACTTCAAAGTCTCCCAAATGCGCCCCTCCTTACTTGTCCCCTTTTTGGTACATGATATGGATTTGCCAAATAAATGGTGTCGGATTTAATGACATAAAAATAACGCCTCGGAAGGCGTAAAATCGGGACTACTTTCCCATTGTGTATTTATACCTATTTGTTATGATTTATTTAATCCACTCTCCTCCTCCTTCTTTTGCCCCTGGTCATTACGGTCAGGGGCTTACTTATTGCGCAGTATTTATTGGCCCGTAATAAGTTCCCGTGAATGGTGTCAAGCATAAAAATAACGCCCTGAAATCAAGGCGTTTAAAACCAATATTA
This sequence comes from Bacillota bacterium, assembly GCA_021811425.1. Lineage (GTDB taxonomy): Bacteria > Bacillota > Desulfitobacteriia > Desulfitobacteriales > Desulfitobacteriaceae > JAJZPA01. The sequence goes on from JAJZPA010000060.1 coordinate 15,835, forward strand.
TTGAGCGTGGTATTGCTTATGTGCCTGCCGTTTGCGCTCGTCTGTCACGACCGCATAGATCTGCGTTGTGGCCGGATCCTCGTGGCCAAGGAGCGCCTGGACGGATGCGAGGTCTGCCCCGTTATTCAGGAGGTCCGTGGCAAAGGTGTGCCGAAGCACATGCGGATGTATTCTTTTCTTAATCCCGGACCGGTCCGCGATGATCCGAACCTCACGTTGGATTCCGCGCGGGGAAAGTCTTCTGTAGGGCTGCCGTTCTGTAATGAATAGCGCCGGCTCTTGATCAGCCCGCCGCATAAGGTATTTCTTAAGGTGATAAATCGCTTTGTGGCTAAAATAGACGACCCGTTCTTTGTTGCCCTTGCCGATGACCTTAGCGCTCATCCCTTGGTAGTCAATGTCGTCACGGTCCATCTGCTGGACTTCCGAGAGCCGGCAGCCGGTTGCATAATACACTTCCAGCATGGCCCTTTCCCTCGGTGTTTTACAGGCTTCGCGGATCATCTCGATTTCTTCGATACTAAGCGCCTTCGGCAGACGTTTCTCCTTCTTGGGAGGTTTGATTTTCCGGGTAGGGTCCCGGGGTATGAGTTCTTCCGAGGTGAGCCATCCGAAAAAGCTTTT
>JAJZPA010000061.1 GCA_021811425.1 Bacillota bacterium
AATTGGGCAATTTGCTGTCTTCATCACTTGCCATGGACAAGAATAAGTTACTTTGAATTGTCGTATTGGAAGGCAGATCATTCATTATGCCGGAGATTCGATATAATTTGTCATTGTCGAGTTTAAGCATTTTATCCATAGCGGGATTACTGCCAAAATATTTATTGGCCAGCGTTTCAGAGATTACAGCTGTATTTGGTTCTGCTAATGCAGTTACCGGGTCACCAGCGATCAGGGGAAAATTAAAAAAAGTAAAAACGCCATTGATATTACTAATGAAAGATTTGGAAGGCTGGTAGCACTTTCACGGGGAAAAAAATTAGGAGGACAAACCACCTGGGTCTGCTTGTGTGATTGTGGCACAATGGTTACGGTAAGAACTACCGATTTACAAAGGGGAAGTACACGAAGTTGTGGTTGCTTATGGCGCGAACGCCAAAGAGAGGTACATGTTAAGCATGGAATGACCAATTCTAAAATATATAAAGTTTATCACGATATGAAAGCAAGGTGCAATAATCCACATAATCAAGCTTATACAAATTATGGCGGTAGGGGTATTAAGGTTTGTAAACGATGGGACGAAAATTTTAAAGCTTTTCTTAATGACATGGGTTCAACGTTTCGCGACGGTTTAACAATCGAACGCAAGGATAATAATGGCCCTTATTCTCCGGAGAATTGCAGATGGGCAACCCGTAAGGAACAAAATAGGAATAAGCGCAGTAATCATATTGTAAACTCGGTATTGGGAGAAATGTGTATAGCTGATCTTGCCGAAAAAACCAATATTGATCCACGTATTTTGTGGACTAGGTTAAATAATCGCCCTATTGAAAGACTTCTTGAACCCGTGAAGAAAGTCAAAAAGACTTCATCTTATCATGGCGTGGGTTGGCATCCCAAAACTCAAAAATGGCAGGCTACGATTCATATTAATGGCAAGAAAAAGTATCTAGGCATCTATGTAACTGAAGAAGAAGCCTATAATGCTTGCCTAGAGGGGGTAAGATTAGCTAATGCCAGATACAACAATTCATATCAAAACATCGGCTGACTTAACCGGTGCGCAAGCGGTCCAACAACACCTGATCGCCATTCGGGATATGGCTCAAGAAATCAGTAAAAATGGGATTCAAGCCCCTACTGCGGGTCAAATGCCGCAAACGTTTGTCCAGACGGCAAAGGAAAGAATTCAGCAAATTCAGCAGCAATCTATAAACTCAACGATTGGCGCGAATGCCCTTAAACCAAACCGAGCATACTACGAGCCGGTTAGTCAAGAAAGCAAATGGACGACATATTCTGTACCCAAGCCACAAAAGTATGTTCCTAAGCCCGGAACCATACCCACACCATCCGATATTACCAAGCAGTATGGGGGTGGAGGGCAGGGAACGCCGGAGTATATTCGCGATTGGTTTCTCTCTATCGAAAGATCGCTAGCTCCTCGTAGTGCAGCTATGGACGAATGGCAAGCTGCGAATATATCTTGGCTTAAAGGAGAGAATAATGCCCCGGAGACGTTTTATAAGCGACATTCTGCAGAAGCCAACATGGTTCCCGTTCCAGGGCCAACCCCTTCAAGCTCCCTTCAGAGGTTCCAACAAGGCCTTGGAGTGGGGAAAAGTGATTGGTCTTTAGGTGGCCTTGTTGGAGCAGCAGGCTCCCTTTTGGGTAGAGCCCTACCATTTGCCGGACCTATTGGTGCAGGGTTGGCAGTCGGCGGTTTCGCAGTCTCTTCATTCAATCAATATATGGATTCCGGGAATTCACTGTCTGATTTAACGAAACAGATCCTTTCGACCAAAGACTCCCTTGAATCCTTACAGGGGACCGTTAATAAAACTGGGGCGGCGATGGGTTATCTTCCTCAGGAAACGGCGAAAATAGCGGCTACCCTGGGAACGGCTTATGGTTCGATGTCTATGGCTCAGATGAACCAGGGGATAGCTCAAATCACAGGGATGAGCAGGGCGTTTGGTGTGCCGGAAGACGTATTGACGCAAGGCTTCGCTGGGGCCGCAAGGTTAGGACTCACTACAGGGAGAGGTTCCACCATGTCTTCGGGCCAGCTCGCCTTAATGCTGTCAGGCTCTGCCTATCAGAGTGGGATGTCCGGACGTATGGCGGAACTCTTCCAAGAACTCCTAAGCGTGACGCAAGCCACGGAATCGACTGCTGTGACAGCGAATCCATCTTCACTGCTGGGTATCATAACCGCTATGAACGGGAATTTGCCACGATCTCTTACAGGTATAGGAGGCGCGGCGCTCCTTAATCAAGTTGGAGGGGCGATTGCAAACCCACAGGGTCTGCAGCAATTAGTAAATTACCAAGCCCTATCTCAAAATGGTGTCAAGGGTTATTTCGACATCATGAAAGCGCAGCAGATGGGCCCAGGGTATGTTCTTCCAAGCGGGAAGACAAATGTTGAGGCTATTTTCGGGCAATACAATACGATGTTTGGCAAAGATCCAGCAATGGAGCAATATTTTTTGCAACAAGGGCTAGGGGTTTCTATGCCTCAAGCCGAACAATTACTAAAGATCTTTGGGCCTGGCGGAACTGGGGTTTCCGGAATGAAGAGTAGCCTTGGCATTTCTGCCGACAACTTGAAAGAAGCCGATTGGGGAAAAGTCGCGCTGCTAGGACAGCTAGAAGGTGCGACCTCTCCATCGGCTTTGCAATCTGTAATCGAACAATACGGCAAGGGCGGCGGAGTGCTCACCGATGAACAAAAGAAAGCCCTGGCGCAGAGAGACATCAAGGGCGATGTTACGGGAGAACGGAGCTTGCTGGCGCAAGATATCTTGGGTGGCAAGTATTCACCATTAACAAAACCGGAACAAATTAATTCGCTTAATGCCACAATAAAAGATGCTCAGATTAATATTATGGGTTCGGTAATAAATCCAACGGGTACTCCATCAACCAACAACTATCCAGCAAAAGCTTATGATTATGGCTATCGGGGAGGGGAAGGTTCAAATAACGACCAGCCATCTTCGCCATCAAATAACTACCCGGCAAAGGCTTATGATTATAGCTATCGAGGCGACGTTGGGCATACTGCGTACAATTCTGGCTTCACACCAGGGGGATACGCTTACTCTCCAGCAATACTTGCTGCGGCTATAAATATGAAGGGATTAAGCGATGCATATGTTCCAGCTATGGGTAAAGGGAATGATAGACTAACACAGTTATCATTTAGGAAAGGTGGAATTCCTGACTATTCATCTACTATACCGACCTCCATTTTGGGTGGAATCATGAGTGTGGAATCCGGCGGTAACCCCTATTCTCTACATGATAACACAACTGGGAAAAGCTATTCGTTGTCAAATCAATCGGATTACATGAGCACGGGGCAGAGATTACTGGCTGCTGGAGATAGTGTGGATATGGGGTTAATGCAAATTAACTCCAAGGCCCATCCTGACGTAAATCTAGAGCAGACCTCCGATCCATCTTTCTCGATTAATTGGGCAGCAGATTATTTAAGATCGCTCCGCGGCCAAACCGGAAGTTGGGATCAAGCGATAGAGGCATACAATGTGGGAATTGGTGGTATCGGATCTCCGGTGGCAGAAAGTTATTTAGCGAAAGTCAAAAGTGCTGAATCTAAGTTTGAGATTAGCGATTCCTCGGTGAATAAGTTGGCTGCTGCTATTGCAGATGCATTGCAAAATCAAGGGAATGGGAATTCAAGGTATCTAAAACCTAATATGTGATTATTTCGATGGGCCTGGACTTCCAGAAACCGTAAGGAACACTTGAACACTACCTCCAGTCAGTATCGGTTGCTCTCCCGCCTTTGGCGACATACTAACCACTATGCCCGCTGGACCTGGAACGGTATCCACGTAAGTTGTCTCAGGAATAACGTTATCTCGCTTTAATATATTGATGGCCTCTTCAAGGGTTTTACCGATAACATTTGGCAATACGTTTGGTTGCACGATCGTTACTGTTTGCGTGGGAGTCTGAGATGGAGTAATACTGCGGGAAACTGTGATGTTCACTATATCTGCCTGAACATCTCGACCATTTGGATGCACTTGCGTGCCGACCCTTGGAGATATGTCAACCACTATCATGTCCGCAGGATTAACTGTGGTGTCGTTGCCATCTACCGTCATGACAATGTTATCTTGCCTTTCCAATATATTACGGGCCTCCTTAAGGGTCTTACCTATAACATTGGGTAGCGCGATCGTTGTTATTGGTGCAGGAGTCTGAGGCGGAACATTGATTACTTCTCGTGTGGAAGGCAGAGTGTTGCTATTAGTCGAGGGTTGCACAGAGGATTGCGATTGGCTAATCGAACCATGAAAAACGTTGTATAAATCTTGCCCGGCACGTTTAAACTTCTTGGCCCCATCCTCCATCATTGTTTCGGATGCATTCTGGCCCATTAGGACTTGCCAAACAGTCACATCATTTTCAGAAAGTATAGCAGTAGAGTACCCATTACCCATTTCATGAACTGCATAATAAACCTTATTACCTTGCGGATCGGACACGGCAACAATTGTTGACATTTTGGGATAAATGTAACCGTTTAACATCATTACTGAATCGAATAATCTTTGTAATTCATCAACAGAGGATTTATCAAATGGTACATTAGCTTTAATTTTAAAGGTTAAAATTTGTGCAATCGAGACGGAACCCGAGATTACTGGATGAAGAGAATAAAAATTTTCAAACGTTTTAGCATATAGATTACCTGACGAGGATGTATCCCACCGACTATCGTCTTGTGACAAAATGGGATCCCATTGTTTAATGGCCTCCCTCTCTAGAGACTCTGCAACTCCATTGATTCCAATGGAAAGATCTTTATTGTGGGTATATGTAAAATTACTTGAAAATGCTTTTCTTGTACTGGCGGCGAAATGCTGAACGTTATCTTGATTAGTAGAAGAATCTTGTTGTAAAGCTGTTTTCGCCTGTTCACTTGTAGAATCCGATGAAGCCACTTGCTGTTTACCTTGCTGAGCCAAATTAGTATGGTTAGTTACCTTACTCGAAGAAAAAAACATCATCAAAGACAAACCGGATATTACGAGAAAAAACAATACGATGGCAAGCGTTTCCTTATTACGAAGTTTCATTGCTAAACCTCCCTAGACTTTTTTACCATTATATATCTATTGAGGTTGCCTTATCCAGAAAAATATCCCAAAGGGGGCTTTTTTTTGAATCCCTTAGTAATAAACTCATTTAGTCCCAAAGCCGAAATCGAAATCCATACTAAAAACGGAGAAGTCTTTACTCGGGAGGTTGTCAATGATGCAGTCTCCGTATATATTGTTCGAGGTGTTGATGCCAGTGCAGGTCAGGCCATATTAACGCTTTTGGTCAATAAGGATAAGAGAGGACGTTCCTGGCAGGATCGCGTTCATCCGATGGATTACATTGTGATTCGCGCAGGAAACAAATATAAGTCCGACGGAACGTTACCTATCCGATTCAGGGGATTTGTTGACAGTTTAGTTGAAAGCTTGGCCATGCCTACGGTTGGAGGACCGTTACGGAGAATAACGCTCGTAGCAAGGGATTATGTAAAACTATTCATGATTAACAATATTCAATATTTGTGGACGGTAATGCTCGGCGCATCCATACAGTCATACCCCGGATTAGGCAGAAATTATGGAATAACTAGCAAGGTGACAGGTGTCGGAGAAATAATTGAGCAAATCGTTGATCACGTTTTTAACGGAACGGGAGAAGGAAATCTTCACTCGTTCATACCTATGTTCAAGAATGAAACAGGATTAACTATTCCTAATATAGTTTTAAGCAACAAAATACCTAGCAGATTTTCTGCCCAAGACTTAACTATTCAACCTTATACAGGTCCCCTTTGGTCCTTAATTAATTATCTTTCTTCTCCACCATTGGGAGAATCTTTCATCTATGATGGGGAAGATGCCCCTGTCTTGGTATGCCGACCTGTTCCATTTAAAGGCATAGATGGGAATATCCCAAGTCCGGGGCAACCTCCGGAACTCTCAACGATTAAAGTTGACCCATCGATCGTTTCGGGCTATACATTGGGAAAAACCGATGCCCAAACTTTGAATTTCTTTTTTGTTTATTGCGATGCTGGAGCCAACAATGGATCATCTGCTCCTGTTTATGCCAGCACAGCATTAGAATTGGGCGAAAATTTTAATCCATACTTGAGCAGTAGTTACACAACAAATCCCTATTGGAATCACAAAAGCGCAAATACCTATGGATTAAAACCGCTTAATATTTCTACTCCATGGGTCGAGTTACCTTCAAGTAAAACAGACAGCGCGCAAAAAAACGCAGTAGAATTGGCGGATTTCCTCGGAAAGATTTTCGACCACAACCAAGATCTAATGGGTGGCCAAATCACCGCCCATGGAGACGAAAACCTTATTCACGGCAGATATATTCAGTTTGGAGATGCGGAATATTACCTCGAGCAAGTTGAAGACAAAATCTCTTTTGTGGGAGATCAAAATCCGAGCTGGTCAACGGTTCTTTCTGTTACAAGGGGGCAGGGCATATGATCCAGAATTCGTTAGAAAGTAATCTGCAGAAACATCCTTTTAACTCCTATATGCCGATGCTTTCCTGGGGGAAAGTTGTCATGCGACATCCCGAGGACGGGACCTTCGATGTCGCTATACAAAACGGTTCGACTTTTAATCATGTTCAAGCAATCAGTCCCTATCTAGGATCGAAAGTAGGACTTTTTTATTTACCCACCCACGATCTGACCAATCCCATTCAAACAAAGGATGGGGTGTGGGATATTCCAATTCAATCAACTAAAAACGATCTCTACTGTGTTGTCGGATTTCTGGAGGGATCCAGCCGGCAGTCAAAAATTCTCGGATTTTTCAACCCGGCACAAACAGAGATGTCCTTTTCCACTTTGGGAATAAAGGTTGATCGGCACGAGTCCGGAGTGTATCACATCACGCTTCCAAATGGGCACGATGAAACCCATTACCCGGACGGTTCTTATATCGTCGCTGGGGATACTACTTCCCACGATATGACGCTAGAAAATTCAAACTGGAGCCCACCGACGCAGGGAATAAAGATGCCCTTCGTTTTTCATCATTCATCCGGGACGGTCATACAGATCGACGCTACAGGTAAAGTGACAGTTACCTCTGTGAATGGAGTGGTATTCAATAATCTCACGGTAGGCAGCGGAGGACATGCGGTCGCCTTGGCAGACATCTTGACGACTTGGCTCAACGGCCACACCCATACCTCAGCGGCCTCAGGGAGTCCTACCTCGGCTCCAATTACGCCTGTTTCGGGAATTAGTTCCGCAAGTCTAACCACAAATTAGCTGGAGGTGATCACTTGCCAACCTATGAAGTCATTACCCCAATTCTACCGCCAACCCCAAAGCTTCCGGATGTCTTGCAGCTTCATGGCGCGGTGATGCTTCGTTGTGGTCCCGTAGGGGGCCCGTATAACAACCTCCAGCTTCCGGCGAATCCGGATCAAGAACTACTTGCCGATTTTCGGGTAACAACCACGCAGACGCTTTCAGGCGTCTATTTTGATGATTACGGTTTTGGAATCCCTAAACTAACTTTAAGCGGGAACACCGCTTGGAGTTCGCCAAAAGGGTTATATGAAGGCTCCCCGATCAACGGGTATCAGGCGGCACAGCATCTTTACCGAGATATCATCCAACGATATTTCCAGATTGAACAAGATAAATCCAATCCCCAGGACGCAGAACTGCTCATATTTGATTACACAGTTAATGCTTCGTGGAAGGTTAAACCCATTCCCCCGGGCATGACGTTAATCCGAAACAAAACAAGCCCCATGACCTATTCATATACCATCCATTTTGCAGTTATAAGGGATCTCGTCAACGATCCGGCCTCGCCGGACTTTAAGCCGGAAGATCCAGTGCAGAAATTAATCGTGGGGACAACGAACACCCCGCAATCTGCAAGCACGCAGAGCACAGCGCAGGTAAGTAACACGATTCAATCCTCCAAAGCGGTAAGCCAAACACCCGCCCAGACCTATACTGTCGTCAGTGGAGACACATTGTGGGCGATTGCTCAGTCCTACTATGGAGATGGATCTTTATGGCCAAGGATCTATGATGCAAACAAAAATATCGTAGCTAACCCGAATCTCATTTTCCCCGGACAGGTTTTAATCATTCCCCCCGGTCCAAATGCGAATGCCGCGTAGAAAGGTGGCATAATCTATGCTTCTTAATCCTCCGCCAATCCAAAACCAAGCCTTATTTCAAACTGTTAACACTTATCCCGTCTGCGAAAAGTGGATACTTTTGCTCAATGAAGTGGGTATCAGATGGACCTCCTATGGTCAGCCTGGGTTACGAAGAATATCTGATATTGCTCTAAATATCGGCAAGGTTCTTAACTGGATTCAAGCCAATGCGCCTGTTTCGGTAGAAACCTATGATTATCTCCAAACCCTGGCGACCGGGGCCCATGCCATAGGGACAGAGGCTTATCTGGCATCAGTCAATGCGGTCGGAGACAGGGAAGTTATTTTGACCGCTGACGCCGTGAATGTTTTGGTTACCTTGAAACAGTGGGATCCCATTTTAAATGTCTATAGCCCATCGTCTCCAGATACCCTTGGGCTACGATTAGTACGGGGGGTGACGACGTGATAGGAGCTCCACATATTTTAACGGATATGGACGTTAGGGCTGGGATTCGAGCTGTCACTCAAAGACTCCTTGGAAGTACAGATTCTTGGCAGGAAATCGTCTCAATCAATAATCTCGTGCCGCCGTATTTCACTTTTGATCCCGTAAAGGCTTATGGCTTTCCCTTGGATCAGCAAGTTCTTTCGGCAATCCTCAGTGCTGGCGCCACGCAAGTTTCTCTTTCGGCACAACAGCAACTATGGACGCAGGGTAATAACGTTGTTTTTGCCACATCCGGAGCCAACGGAATTGTAACTGAATCCCATGTCATATCCTCATACGATGGCGTAACATTAAAATGGCAATCCGGTCTACAAAACGGATATTCACAGGGAAGTTATCTTGCAACGTATCCTGCTCAAGTGTTTCAGAACAAAGTTTTGATGCCGGGACAGGTTTTATATTTGCCGGTGACCAGGGCGGATTCATTTGTTCTCTCGCAAAGTGGTTCACTGACAGATGTGTTTGGATCGGATGCCAAAGATCCTTTTGTTTGGGCAAACGGGGATATTGCCTTGGTTTCTGGACTAGATACACTCCTACAGAGGATGCAGATGGCGCTACAAACGCCCGTTGGATCGATGCCTCAAGCTCCAACCTTGGGGAGCCGATTCCGACTCGCCACAGGAGCACTGACTCAATCTGTCGAATGGGTGGCATACACTCGTGAAGCCCTTTTGAAACTCCCGGAAATATCTCAGGTGACAGATTTAAAAATCTCCCAAACCGGCGATCAATCGTACATCTCGGCGAAGGTGTGGGTCTATACCTCGAAAGCACCCTTGGAGCTCATTAATGAACCTTTAACCCTCCCCATTACACACTAAGGGGGTGAATATTACGTGCCAAGAACTTCAACCGATATAACTTCTGATGCCATAGCAACGTTACTGGCGGCCACCAATCAAGTGACAAACCTTAACCAAGGGAGCCAAATTCGTTCGATTCTTGACGGCGTTGGGGCCGAAGGAGCTCTCCTGGAGCAAGAAATCACTGATCAGGTCCAGCAGGCTATTCTAAATGTGGCTTATCAAATCTGGCAGGTGACACCCAATCCCGCCGTTGCTTCGGTCTACCAATTGAAATTCAGCAACACAACGGCCAGTCCCGTTCAAATCGCTCAAGGGACAACGGCAACCATCTCAAATAGCTCTCTCCTGTGGGCAACCCAAACCCCGGTGACGATACCTGCACAGTCTGGGGGGATACCGGGTACGGTGACGGTTAATGCGATTTGTAATGTTGTGGGAAGTCAAACAAACGTCCCGGCAAACACAATCGCAGTCTTATCCAACCCCATCTCGGGAGTGTCCGTGACAAATCCTTCTGCTCAGGCCGTTATTAGAGGTACGGATGCAGAAACACAATCGCAGACCCAGGCCAGACTCGCCAATAAAAAAGCGTCAGTTCACCGTGGGGATGCAAATGCGATTGAAGTAGGTGCCCTGAGTTCGTATCTGGCGGATACCAGCGGAAATATTACAGAGCAAATAGCCAAAGCAAAAGCCGTCGATCTTCCGACGGGCAATGCCATGGTATATGTTGTTAACTCCGTGAATGGATTATCTTCTGCACTTCTAACACAAACCCAACAAGTTGTAAACGGGTACACTGATGCTCAAGGAATAAAACACATCGGATATAAAGCTGCTGGAATTGCGGCGACAGTGGCCCTGGCTTTACTCAACGCATTGAACACTAGTGTTTCCATATTGCCGCTTCCAGGAGTGGTATACAATAACATTTTGCCACAAGTACAGACGGCAATCAGCAATTACTTTGCCAGCTTAGATATAGAACAAGGGTTTTCACTGGGTTCATACATCTTGGCTCTCCGCTCGACTCCGGGGGTAGGCGATGTCGGCGTAACCACTCCTGCGTCATCTTTGCCCGGAGTACCTAATGTCGTTAATCCAACAATCACACCCACCTTAACGGCTATTGCAGGATCTACGGCTCTCACTGCAGGAACCTACACTGTGGGTTATACCTTTACAACACCTTGGGGTGAGACTCTTGTTTCTCCAACGGCGACCGTGACGATCACGGCAGGGCAGGCAATCCAAGTCAGCGCCATTACACTTCCCTTTGGGGCCAGCGGGATCAACTATTATCTCTCAATTGTGGCAGGATCTTCGACAATAGCCTATGACGGCAACGGCACAGGGGCACAGATTAGCCTGACGGCTTTGCCCGTCAGTTCAACGGTAATTCCCCCGACGATAAATACCGCTGCCGTGCATGGAAACTTGTATTCTATGGGCGTTGTTACTCTCTCACAAATGAGTTCGTAGGCAGGTGATAACTTGAACACGATTATTGAACGCCTTTTAACCTATTATCCGGATGGGTACGATAAACAACCACATGATGTGCCGGCATTGTCACTAGCAGGGGCTGGGACATTTGTATTAAACGATCTAACCCTTTATGTCACGGGAACAAATTCTGCTGTCATCGATCTTCACGCTCAAAAGGTATCTCAGTTACAGATGCCGGCGGGCGTAACGGCTACCATGCTCCAAGACGGGCCTGCAGAACTCCTTCTATACACGGGACAAGGAAAAGTTCCCGACACCCTGACGATAGCCATGTCTCCCTTGTGGCAGTTGTTTGCCTCTATAAGCCGTGTCTTTACGGGGAGAAGGAGAACGCTTCAGAACGCGGTGAATCAGATCAACGTTCGCGCTTCCGTCGGCATGTGGCTCGATTTTTGGGGCGAGTCCTTAAATACTCCGAGGTTAACCAACGAACCAGATACATTATACGTCCGAAGGTTAGTTGGCACGGTGCTCGATCCAAATGTTAATAATACCGCGATGGAGCAGCTTTTTCTTAACCTTGGCTATTCCGGAACCGTGGTAGACACTTCAAGTAAAACATTCCAAGTAAATCTGAATTTCCCGACAACGGCACCGACGGGATTTATTTATACCCAAAGTCAATTAGCGCAAATTATTAACCAAGTGAAAGCCTCTGGAACCATCGCAGTGATTAATTTCTTGCAGTCTATCGGCGATAGTATGAGCCTCGCGGATTTAGTTTCCGCAACAAGTCCAACAGGAACCATGCAATGGGGAATGAGCGGATGGGGGGCTAGCACATGGGCATAGTCAATATTCACGGGCGGGTAAGAGCCGTCACGCATGATGAACAGGGAAAGGTCTACTCTGATTCAGGCTGGATGGAAAACCAGGAAACCAATTGGGCAGCTTCCGCCGTCGCTCAATGGCTGGCCGGAATCAATAACACCGGCTATAACCCAGTTAAGTTCCCTAACTACATGGAACTCGGTACAGGTACAGGAACGCCCGCTAAAACGGACGTTTCTTTATTTGCCGCGATTCCTGCAACGAATCAGAAATGCAGTTCCCTGAGTGCCAACGCCAATGTAACTACTTTTGTTAGTCAATATTACGGGGTTTCCGCAAATGTGGGGACTTACACCGAAGTGGGACTAATGGATTCGGATGGGCATTTGTTCGGACATTTAATGGCGGCTATTTCAATTCAACTAGGATTATCGACAACAGTCACTTGGCAGTTAACAGTAAACGTCTAGGGGGTGAGTGAGTGCCTAATATACTTTATCCGGTCTCTAATACACCGGGTTCAAACACAGCTTATGCTCAAGATTTTAATCAAGTTGAAAATGGAATAAACGGAACAGCAGACGTAGGAGATATCACCGCTTTTCCACAGATAACAAGTCTGCCAGGGGCATTAACTTCTACTGCAGGGGCATCCGGAGTATTAACAGGTGCGTATTCTTATCAAGTCACTTTTGTCACTGGACTTGTAGATGGCACGGGTGCCTTACACGTCAAAGGAGAAACACTTCCAGGCACAATTTCTACGACAGTTAATACCACGGCTCAGAATATTAACTTAACAAACATCCCTATAGGCCCAACGGGGACAATAGCCCGGAAAATATATCGTACTAAAGCCGGGGGATCCGTCTATTATCTCGCTTTTCAAATCAGCGATAATACGACGACTTCATGGACGGATTCGACGACAGACACAAGCCTAGTTACGGTTGTCCCAACATCAAATACCACTGGATCGCAGTTCGTTGGGAACGCTTCGGGATTAACCAATATCCCTGCGGAAAATCTCACCGGAGGCCCAATTTCAACAACTATATTATCCAATGCCACTCCGACCACTCCCGGCATAGTTGAAGTGCCCGCCTCTCCCACTTCAGGTGCTCCAATCGCGTCCTCTCGCGTCGCCACGGCCTCAGAAACATTAATCACAGGCACTACAGCACAAACGATTGCAACATACACACCAACGGCCCAAGGTAACTTTGAAACCCGATGCTCTTTCCGAGTCATCACCGGGGCGACAAACGTCACCGTAACTGTTACCTATACCAGTGCCACGGGAACGCAAACCCTTACAGCCTTGAACGCTCAACCTTGTGCTGTTGGGGACTACATCTTAGATCCCTTTACATTTAATTCCGTTTCGGGATCGGCAATTTCAATTCAAATCACCGCTTCAGTGGCTAATCAAGTGTATGCCTCTGGCGGGATTACGGGGGTATAGGATATGACAACTAAACTTATTACAGGAGACCTATCCGCAGCGACGAACTTGCAAAAGCAGGCCGATTTTGCCGCATTGTTAGCCAGTACGGCTTATGTTGTAGACTCCGGAACTGCTAATACTATCGTTGTATCCGTAGCTGGAGCAACCTATACTGCAGGATCATATTTGATCATTAAGGTTGCGACAACAAATACTGGCATAACGACGATTAATCTTAATGCTTTGGGAACAAAAGGTTTAAAGAAAATAACCAACACGGGAATTGTTGATTTAAGTGCGGGTGATATCTCGGCGGGGGCGGTGATTTTCTGCGTCTACGATGGAACACAGTATATTACCGATGTTGGCCTTGCTTCACATTTGGCGGATACTGCGCCACACGGAGCAACCGCTTTGGCAACGGCAAATAAAATAGCCTTACGCGATGCCAACGGTAATGTCGTCTCTGCTCTTCCTGTCACTAATGGGATGAATCCGAATTTGCTGTTTAATCCGACGTGGGCGCTTGGTTCTGTTGGATGGACGGGGATTGGAAGTAATGGTTTTAGTGTTGAATTTTCAAAAGAGGGCGCGCAATTAAAGAATACAACTAGTCCAACTGCAACAGTGCAAGTAGATACCCTGAACAATTGGGTACCTGCTAATTCGGATAGAACATATACATTATCCGCAGAAATGTATGCTGTAGGTGTTACGGCAGGTTCGATCGGTGTTCAATGGTTTGCATTTGATTCGGCAAAAGCAGCAATAAGCGGTGGGGTATTATATGCAGTCAACGGTCAAGATTGGACAAAATACTCACTCACTTTTACAACACCTGCAAACACGGCCTATTTACAAGTAGCTTGCATTGTAAACGCAAACACTACGAATACTTCAGTTGCATGGCAAAAAGTCAAACTCGAATATGGTTCCGTCGCCACAACCTATTCGGATGACAATACGCTTAATACGATTCAGTATGGAGACGTTCTTCCTCTGGCTCAAGTGTTAAGTGGTGGAAATAAAGTTCAAAGCGGTGTAGGGCCAAATATGACAGTCGCCACGGCAGGTACAGCAGTAACGGCGGTGGTTACCTTTCCTGTGGCATTTCCCGGTGCAACCACACCTAACATTTATGGCTTCCTTGCTGGTACCTATGCCGATGCTGGGTATATAAATCTAAAGGTGATCGCCGGTTCTCCAACAGGTTTTACATTTCAACTCAATAGTTATGTAGCACAAACAGTGGGTACCTATTGGCTAGCAATAGGAACGTAAGGAGGCGTGAATTATGAATTATTGGTTTTTATATTTATTAACCACAGGAGAAATTTACACTTCTCCCTATCTCGGCAACGCGAATGAGTGGACAAATATTCCCGACGGGTGTGGAGTTTTAGGGCCGATTGATGAAGCTACGGCAAGTGAAGCGATTAAAGATGCGTATTTGCACCCGAATTATTATTTTGTGCAGAGCGGTTCACTCGTAGCCGTTACGAACCTTGCTCAACTTCAATTACAGGATGCACAAACGACAAAGATAGCTTCCTTGCAAGTTTCTTTTCAACAAACACTCAATGCTGGATTTCCCTCACTCGCAAGCGGAACCTCAATAACCTATGGCTTTTCTGATTTAGACCAAACAAACCTCTCTCAGGAGTTGAATATCCTCAATGCCGGAATAGCCCCTTTACCGATTCAATGGGGCGCAAAAGACGGCGTGACAATCGTAAGCCTAACGGATGTTCAATTCAAGCAACTCTGCAAAGACGCGAACGATTTCAAATGGTCACTTATCACAAAACTAAGGACTCTCATAGGAGATGTGCAAGCGTCAACCACTGTAGATGCTGTCAATGCGATTGTGTGGTGATGATGATGCTTAAGCACTTAACGCTTGGCTTTTTGATGGGAATGGCTTACTTCACTCTCGAAGGGTTTTGGAAGGGTTGGACAAATATCGCAATGCTCTTTATCGGAGGATTGTGCGCCGTTCTTATCGGGATGCTGAACGATTATCCACAATACTTTAAGTTGAAGATATGGCAACAAACACTTATAGGAACAACGATCATTTTAGCAATTGAATTTACCTCAGGCATGATTCTTAACGTAGGTTTTGGGATGCACCTTTGGGATTATTCGCATACATGGGGCAATTTGTTAGGGCAAATCTGTGTGCCTTATGCTTTTTTGTGGATGATTTTAGTTCCTACCTGTATTTGGCTGGATGATTGGCTAAGATTCAAGCTTTACAATGAAGGGACACCGTACAGACTTAGGGAGATTTATTGGGAACTCATCACTGCACAGTAGACCCAGAGTACGTCAAGAAGTTATAGCTAAGCTGTTGGCTTAGGAGATTTTTAGAGGTTGGTGATGGTGTTGGATCAGACTGAAATCATATCTCTGGTAGGCACAGCGGCGGCAGTAAGTGGGATTGCTTTTGGGTATTTAGGCTATCAGAAAGGAGTTAGGGGGGAATCACGCCGGGAGGGGTCAGCAGATGGAAAATTGACTATTTTTGTCAGTCATAGTATGGTAAGATATAAGCAGGCAAGTCCGGAGTCATGACCGGGCTAAAGCGTTCCCTGAGACGCGGCCTGCTTATATCTTTCTCAGGGAAATAAAAATACCTGCAGGGAGGTATCATACTATGTCAACACCCACGTTAAGCGCCACGGCTGAGCTTATGCTCGACGAGGCAATGGGTGCTATTTTAGCATCCACGGACAATCATGACATCAAGGAGAAACTGGCCGAAGTCTTTTCCAGGTACGACATCAAGCCTGCCGCTCTACCGAACGGCCATCCGGACTTACGGGAGAAGATTCAACTCTTTCTGGCCGGGAAACGCCTAGAGGGCCTCAGCGAACTCACGCTGAAGGGATATGCCCTAGACCTAAGGATATTCTCGGAGCACGTGCACAAGGCTACAGCAGACATCACCACAGCGGACTTGCGTGTGTATCTTGGGGAGTTCGCTAACCTCAAAACAAGTTCTCTCTCAGGCAAATTATCTGTGCTCAAAAGCTTTTTCGGATGGCTCACCTCGGAAGAACTCATACCCCGGGACCCTACCCGGAAAATCAAACCTCCCAAGAAGGAGAAACGTCTGCCGAAGGCGCTTAGTATCGAAGAAATCGAGATGATCGGAA
>JAJZPA010000062.1 GCA_021811425.1 Bacillota bacterium
CCGACTATTTTGCGGGGGTTATTGGTCATAAGTCGGACCCGCTTAATCCCTAAGTCAGCCAGGATCTGGGCTCCTACCCCATAATCCCGTAAATCGGGTGGGAAACCTAAGGCAAGGTTGGCTTCAACGGTGTCTTGACCTTCTTCCTGAAGCTTATAGGCTTTTAGCTTATTGAGCAGACCGATACCGCGTCCTTCCTGGCGCATGTAGAGCAAAACACCACGTCCTTCACGTTCGATCTGTTCAAGTGCGGCAGCAAGTTGATCCCCGCAGTCACAACGTCTGGAGTGGAATACATCCCCGGTCAAACATTCGGAATGGACACGCACGAGCACTGGGGCGCCGTCGGCGACATTCCCTTTGACCAGAGCCAAATGTTCCAGGCCGTCTAAGATACTGCGGTAACCGATAGCGCGAAATTCGCCGAAATCCGTAGGCAGCTTAATACTTTCCACCATTTCCACGAGTTTCTCCGTGCGGCGCCGATAGCTAATCAGGTCTTTAATGGTAATGATCTTCAAACCGTGGTTCTCAATAAATTCCAAGAGATCCGGAGTGCGCGCCATAGAACCGTCATCTTTCATGATCTCACAGATCACCCCGGCTGGTTTGAGTCCGGCCAGGCGGGCCAAGTCTACAGCTCCTTCGGTGTGCCCGGCTCGAACCAGAACGCCTCCTTCTCGCGCTTTCAAGGGGAAGATATGGCCAGGACGGTGTAGATCATTGGGCTTGCTTTGAGGATCACAGAGGATTTTCACGGTTGCAGCCCTTTCGAAGGCAGAGATCCCGGTCGTGCTTTGGGCACTGTCTACGCTGACCGTAAAGGCCGTCCCGTGCGGATCCGTATTTTGACTCACCATTGGTTCGAGTTGGAGGGTTTCGATACGTTCGGCGGTTAGGGGGACACAAATGAGGCCACGTCCATAGGTCGCCATGAAGTTGATCGCTTCCGGGGTGGCCTTCTCTGCGGCCATGAGTAAATCTCCTTCGTTCTCCCGATCTTCGTCATCGACGACCACGATCATCTTGCCCTGGCGAATGTCTTCTAAGGCTTCTTCAATCGTACTGAAGGACATTATTATTCACTCCTTTGCTTTTGCTTTGGGTAATTATGAGGGATTGCAACGCATCCCTGACCTTTAATGGGGACATTCCTCCGAGCCACCCGACAGTATTCATAATGAGGAGGTGTGTCCCCTGACCTCTACAGGAACCCATGCTCCTGAAGAAAGTCAAAAGAGAGTTTATCTTCTTTCTGAATCTCACGGCCAAGGAAGCGAGCAACATATTTGCCGATGAGATCCGTTTCCAGGTTGACGATGGCTCCGGTTCCTTTGTAACCCAGGGTGGTTTCCTGGAAGGTGTGGGGGATGAGAGAGACGGAAAATGAATGGGAATGGACATCGACAACCGTGAGCGAAATTCCGTCAAGGGCAATTGAGCCTTTGGGCAAGATATAGGGCAGAAGAGCCGAATCAGCTTGGATCTCATAGACGTGAGCAATATCTAATCGCGTGATTCGGCGAATCGTTCCGGTGCCATCGACATGCCCGCTCACCAAGTGCCCCCCAAGTCGGGTCTTGAGTTGGAGGGCCCTTTCCAAGTTGACCGGGCTGCCGCGTTTGAGTTCAGCCAAGCTCGTTTGGGACAAGGTCTCTGCCATGACATCCACACTGAATGTCTGTTGATTCATCCCGGTAACGGTCAGACAGACCCCGTTTACGGCGATACTGTCTCCGATCACCGTGCCTTCCAGCACCTTTTGGGCATTCAAGGTTAACATGGCTGACTGAGGCAGGAGTTGAATGTTTTCAACCCTTCCCAGTTCTTCAATAATTCCCGTAAACATGCTGCCACCCTTTCTCACTCTGGCAAGACATAACCAGTTACATGAATATCCCCAGTTGCCAAACTGACATTAAGCTTTTCCAGGGGAATCGCTGCCGCCATTTTCTCCAGTGTAAACCCGGAGAGCGGGGAGGGCCCATCGCCAGCCAGCTTGGGGGCGATGAAAAACTCCACTTTTTGGATGAGTTTTTCTTTGAACATCTGCCCGGCTAACTGTCCTCCACCTTCAAGCAAAACGCTACTCCATCCTCGTTCGCAAAGAGCACCCAGAACCTGCCTTAGAGGGACATAACGGGTCTCTGGATATTGCCAGATTTCTATCCCAGGCCTGCGCTGTAGCCGTTCAAGTTTCTCTGGATCAGCCGCTTGGGTGGTGGCGATGATGCAGGGGGCAGTCACAGAGGAAGTGAGGACTTTGGCCTCTTCAGCCAGGGAAAGAGTGCCGTCGATGATCAAGCGCACCGGATCCCGACCGCCAGGAAGGCGGCAGGTGAGTTTGGGGTCATCTGCTCGGACGGTCCCGCTGCCAACCAGGATTACATCAAACTGATCCCGGTAGGTTTGAGTGAGTCGCCGTGAAGCCTCAGAGCTGACCCAGCTGGAGTCTCCCCCAGCAGTGGCGATTTTGCCATCTAGCGTCATCGCGCACTTATAAACGACAAAAGGAAGGGCAGTGGTGATGGCGCGGATAAAGACTTCATTTAAAGCCTGGGCTTCTTCGCCAAGCAAACCTATCTCCACTTGGATTCCGGATTCTTGGAGAAGTTGGATCCCGTGCCCGGAAACGAGGGGATTGGGATCAACCATTGCGACGACGACCCGACGAATACCCGCGCGGATGAGTGCCTCGGCGCACGGAGGGGTACGGCCATAATGTGAACAGGGCTCCAGGGTCACATAAGCGGTTGCGTTTTGGGCCAGATCCCCGGCGCTTCGTAAAGCATGAACTTCGGCATGAGGGGTGCCCGCCTTTTGATGATATCCTTCCCCAACAATAAGTCCGTCGCGGACAATGACACAGCCAACCAGGGGGTTGGGGCTGGTTCTGCCACGGGCCCGTTGGGCAAGGTGGAGTGCCCGTTCCATAAAGAAGTGGTCTATTTCTGAGAATGTGGCTGGGCCATTGCTATTTTCCATGTTCAAGATTGCTCCTTGGATTTGGAATCTAGATTTATTATGTCCTAACGCAGGCATCAGGTTCCTCACAAAACACAAAACACCCGGAAAAACTCCGGGTGTTTTGAAACATGGCAAGGACAAGCTTGAATTCAGCTCGTGGATCCTCTTCCCATCCAGACTTTACTGTCGGCTCCGGAATCTCACCGGATCTGCCATTAAGGCTCGCGGGCTTTACCGCCGGTAAGGAGTTTCACCTTCCCCAGAGGAATTATGAAATTGTGATCATTTTAACCGATCCGTAAACCTTTGGCAACCCTTAAACAGAAAAGTCGGGGCTAAACTCTGGATCACGCGCGAAAAACTCAGGCTGCAGGATGGAGAACAAGAGGGCATCATGGTATTTTCCTAAGACGTAACGGGCCTCGCGCAGTCGCCCTTCAAGCTGAAATCCCACCTTCTCATACGCACGAATCGCACGGGTATTTCCATCCCATGTGTCCAAAGCGATGCGATGAAAATTCCATTGCCGAAAAAGGAACTGCATTAAGGTGTGCAGAGCATCGGGACCGTATCCTTTTCCCCAGAACGTTTTCTCACCGATCGAGATGAAAATCACAGCGGAACGGGCAGGAACATTGATTTCACGAAACCCTATGTAGCCAATCCCATTTCCCTGTTCATTTAAAATGAGGTAACGGTAATGTTCATGGGGGTTCAAGCCAGGGTCAGCTACGTCTAAAAAACGCTCAGCGATCGCATCCCTGCTGAGTAAGGTCGCTAGCGGCCAGCTTGCGTTGGCCCAGTGATTGACTTCCGGGTCATTGTACCAGCGGTAGAGAGAATCTAAATCACCTTCTTCGACGGGGCGCAAGAAGGTTTTTTTGCCAGGTAGCACAAGGGTTCCCTCCTCATATCAGGAATCTTTTTCAGATGGTCTCCCATTTTTGAAATAATAGAGTGGTCTCACGAAAAAGTCAAGTGGTTGTAATCACCCGGCACATCCTGGAGAAGGAAAAGGAAGGTCATCTAAGCAAACTATTGAGGACAAAGAACAACTTGCTTTTAATTTCGGGTGAGATGTACCCAAAAGAGGACTTGAGTAACAAAAATACCACTTCCTTCTTAGCGGATTTTTTCGCAGAAGACAAGTGGTCAGATAAAGCAAAAACGTGTCTAACTGCGATCACTTGTTTCAAGTGGCTGCGGACAACACGTTTAAACCTTTGCAATATAAGTAGATGGTCGGGGCGACAGGATTCGAACCTGCGGCCTCTTGGTCCCGAACCAAGCGCGCTACCAAACTGCGCTACGCCCCGTCTAATCGAACGAATTCTATATTACCAAAGGCGTGGAAGCGTGTCAAGTGAAATCAGCGGTGATTGCTAAGTCACAGATTCTCGGATATACTAAATAAAGAAAAACTATCCAATTCACTAGTCGAGTAAAACTATAAAAAGCGTGAGATACAGAGATTTTGCCTGAAGAGGCTACAAAGTGAGGAGAGGGTAAACGTGAATCGCACAGCCATTGTGATGGATTCGACAGGATACTTGACGTCAGATATTTTAAGCAAACATCATATTCAGGTGGTTCCGCTGCATGTCACGGTCGGAGAGGAGACTTTTCTCGAGACAGAACTCACGAATGAAGCGCTGTTTTCTAAATTAAAGCAGATATCCGGATTCTCAACAACATCCCAGCCTTCTGTGGGGGCTTTCCTGGATATTTATGAAGGATTATTTTCTCAAGGGGTGGAGGAGATCGTCAGTATTCATTTGTCCAGAGCCTTGAGTGGTACCTTAGTGTCAGCCCAGATGGCACGGGAATTGGCTTCAAACAAAAATATTCATATCTTTGACTCAGGGTCAGTGGCCCTTTCATTCGGGCTACTTGCTTGGGCGGCTGCAGAATGGGCTGATGCAGGCCTCAGTGCGGCGACGATTATGGATAAGCTTGCGGCACTCAAAGAAAAAACAGAGCTTTATTTCATTGTGGAAACATTGGAGAACCTGCGTCGCGGTGGGCGGATTGGCGGAGGAGCGGCCCTTGTCGGTACTCTGCTGCAGATCAAGCCCATCCTTTACATCAATGAGCGAGGAGAAATTGATGTATTTGACAAAGTGCGTTCCCGAGCCCGCGCCTGGGAAAGAGTTCGGCGAGAGCTGGACGCAAGGTTGGCCTGCGGCGGTTCATATCGCATTTGTGTTCTACATGTGAGTTCCCCGGAGTTAGCAGGCAATATTGTTCAAGAACTGCAAAAAGCCTATCCCCATCAAGATATTCGCCTCTTTGAGGCCGGGCCCGTGATCGCGACCCATGTCGGCCCGGGGGCCGTTGGCTTAGCGTTTCATCCCTGGTCGGGAACACCTTAAATCTTGCGCATGATCGGAAAGCGAGAGATTCATTGCATGTCTGTGAGGTATCCTCCAGGCATGCTTTGCTATTGCGGCGCGATAGGGGTGGGAATAAGGGAACAAATGTAAAATGTTAAACGTTAAATGTTTAAGTTATTTTTAAAGATGAAACAGGGCATTTTGAATATATTTAATATAATAGTTTTAATAGATAATTGATTATATTTTCACAAAGAAGGAAAGTTTCCTATCAAGAGCGAACACTCAATCAGGAAATGTTGCTTTTCAGGGTGCAAAAGAGACCGTTTACCGTTAGAAAATAATTTTCTGAATCTTTGAGGGATTTATTGAAACTTTCGCGATTAGTGGTACAATAGGTCGTGTAGCCTAAACATTCCACTTGTTTGAACTAGAATTCTCGGTCGAAAAGGAGTGCCTGTTATGAAAATCGCCGTATCGGGCAAAGGAGGCGTTGGCAAGAGTACCTTCGCCGCGAATTTGGCCAGATGGCTTGCCAAAAAAGGGATCAATGTGATGGCTGTCGATGCTGACCCTGACGCAAGCTTGGGAACCATTCTTGGCATCCCTGAGGATGTTTTGGCCGATTTGAAGCCGATTGTGGACATGAAAGAATTGGTGGAAGAGAGAATGGGGGGGAGCGGAGCTTATTATCCCTTGAACCCTCGGGTTGATGACATTCTAGGGGATTATTCGATCCCTGTGGGACAGATTCGTTTCTTCCGTATGGGGAACATCAAGGGGGGAGGAACCTCCTGCTACTGTAAGGAGAATAGTTTCCTCCATGCTCTGGTAAACTCCCTGATTTTAGGTGATGAAGACACGGTTATTCTGGACATGGGAGCTGGCATTGAACAACTTACGCGCGGCACCGCTCAAGGGGTGGATGTTTTGGTGATTGTGACTGAGCCCAGTCGCGTCAGCGTCCAGACAGTTGACGTGATTCGCAAACTCGGTACGGATTTAGGGATTCCGCGGATAGTTGTCATTGGCAACAAAGTTCGCAATGATAAAGAAGAAAGTTTTCTTAGAGACCACTTTTCCACAGAACTAATAGGTGTTGTCCCTTACAGCGAGGAACTGTTGGAAATGTCCATTGACACCGGCAATGAAGAGTTGCCCACAGGGTCTCTAGGGGTAGAACTAGATAGACTCTACCGAGAAATCACGAAGGAAGGGAGATGAATTGAAAGGCAGGAAGGTTTGGTTGCGGTTTCTTAATTCACAGTCTTAGAAAGAGGAGGTAAAGACATGCCAAGATATCGGGATTTGACACACACGGCAAGGCCATCCAATGCACCGCGTGTATTCGAACCGAAAAATCCATTCAGAACGACTGATCCCGCAGCACTGGAAATGTTGAAAGTAGCTCATGAAAGTAAGATCGAAACTGTTTTCGATCGGGTAGTTGCCCAACAGCCTCAGTGCCAATTCGGTTATAAAGGGGTCTGCTGTCGTATCTGTATTGCAGGGCCGTGTCGCGTTAAAGCTGATGATGGTCCTGCGAGCAAGGGTATTTGTGGAGCGAATGCCTACACGATTGTCGCGCGTAACCTTGTTCGTTACATTGCGGGTGGAGCTGCTTCTCATTCGGAGCATTCCCGTCACGTGCTGCACACGGCTCACGCGATGACGGAGGGCCATGCACCTGACTATCAAATAAAATCTCCAGCAAAACTGCGCAAATTGGCGGAGAAACTCGGTGTTTCCACCCTGGACCGCGGTGATATGGAAATTCTTACCGATGTTGTCGAAATCGGCTATGCGGATTTCGGCCGCTATCAAGAACGTCCGCTGGCATTTTTAGATAGCTTCCTTACGGAAGGACGCCGTAAGAAATTTAAGCATACGAACATTATGCCCAAAGCAATTGATGGAACGGTAACTGAACTCATTGCCCAAACATCGATGGGGGTTGACGCGGATCCGGTGAACATCATCTTCGGTGGATTGAAGGCTTCATTGGCAGACTTAGCGGGGGAGTATATCGGTACGACCCTCAGTGATGTTCTTTTTGGAGTACCCGAACCGATCATATCCGAATCGAACTTGGGCGTTATTAATCCCAAGATGGTGAATATTGCGGTGCATGGTCATAACCCAGTCTTAAGTGAAATGGTTGTGGCAGCTGCACGGAAAATGACGGATGAGGCCAAAAAGGTCGGTGCGGAAGGGGTCAATATTGTCGGTATCTGCTGTACCGGCAATGAGCTTCTGATGCGTGAAGGAGTTTACTTGGCCACATCGTCAGCATCGCAAGAAATGGCGATTATGACCGGAGCTCTTGATGCGATGGTTATTGATATTCAATGCATCTATCCGGCGGTACAACAAGTTGCTGAATGTTTCCACACGAAAGTTGTTACGACGGAAAGTATCATGAAAATCCCGGGCTCGCAACATTTGGCATTCAACGCGACCACGGCCATGGAAGATGCCCGGAAACTCGTGAACATCGCGATTGAGGCTTATAAAAACAGAGATCCTAAAAAGATTTCCATTCCGAGTGAACGGCACAAACTGGTGGCTGGTTTTAGCATTGAGGCTTTGACGGATATTATGGCCAAAGTTAATCCGGAACGCCCGATGTCTGTACTGACTGATGCGATTTTGAATGGGCAAATCAAAGGCGTCGCTCTCATGGCTGGTTGCAATAACTTGAAGCGTTTACAAGATGAAGGGCATGTTGCCGTTCTGAAAGAACTCGTGAAAAATGACGTCTTCGTTATCGCCACCGGCTGTTCGGCGGGTGCCTATGCTAAGTTAGGCTTAATGTCACCTTTGGCAGTTGACGCTTATGCCGGTCCTGGACTAAAAAGCTTCCTGAAGATGTTGGAGGAAGCGAATCCACAACTCACCACAGGGCTGCCCTTGGTATTCCATGTGGGTGCCTGTGTTGACAACAGTCGGGGCATGGATTTGGCGATTGCTATGGCCAATGAATTGGGTGTTGACGTGCCAAGAGTTCCCTTTGTGGCTTCCGCTCCTGAGGCTATGCATGAAAAGGCTGTAGCTATCGGCACTTGGTGTGTGACGATGGGACTGCCGACCCACGTTGGTTCCATGCCGCCGGTTGAAGGCAGCGACCTCATTTACGGGATTACGACTCAAATCGCCCATGATGTGTTTGGAGGCAACTTTATTTTGGAGATGGATCCCATTCTGGGGGCGCGTAAACTGCTGGATGCCCTGGAATACCGGACATGGAAGTTGCGCGTGCATAAACAAGCCGCTGAAAAATACAACACACCGATGGCTCAAGGGTGGTAAGAAAGGAGGAATGGTATAATGTCTATGGAACAAATCTATGAAGGCGCAATCAAAGACCCCAGCAAGCAAGGAACGAAGCTTCTGCGCAGAGCGTATGACGGGACCGTAATCGCCTTAACTTATGCGGAGATTCTGTTAAATAAGGCAATTAAGGAGCATGGGGCCAAGCAGACGATAGGATATCCAGACACCGCTTACCATCTTCCGGTTATTACCTCGCTTTCGGGAGAAAAGGTGACAACTTTAGGTGAACTGGTACCCATTCTGAACCGCATGCGTAATCAGGTGCGCACTGAACGGACATTTGAAAATGCGAGACTATGGGGAGAGTCAGTCCTCTATGCTGCTGAGGTCATTGAAACGATCCACTATCTCGAAGAAGATGAGCCCAAAGTTGAGCCTTGGACCGGATTCTTGGGTGACCCTGTTGTTCGAAAATACGGGATTAAGATGGTGGACTGGACGATCCCCGGAGTGGCTGTTATTTTGGGTCGGGCCAAGGATTCCAAAGCCGCGAAAAAGTTGCTGGATGAACTCATGGGCAAAGGCTTTATGATTTTCCTCTGCGACGAAATTATCGAACAACTGCTGGAAGAGAACGCCAAGTTGGGCATTGATTATGCAGCCTTCGCTTTAGGTAACTTTACGCAAATCATCCACGCCGTCAACTATGCCTTCCGCGCCGGTTTAGCCTTCGGTGGGATTCCTGCAGGTAGACGTGAGGAACACCGCGATTATCAGAGACGCCGTGTCCGGGCTTTTGTCCTGAACCTCGGCGAACTGGATGATGTCAAGTTGGCCGCCAGCATGGGTGCTATCTTCATGGGGTTCCCGGTTCTCACGGATCAGGAACTTGGTGAAGAGATGCAAATTCCCGATTGGTATATTTCAGAACCTGACTATGAGAAGCTGGTTCCGTTGGCGATGGAAGTTCGCGGCATTAAATTGACCAACGTCGAAGTGCCAATCCCGGTCAACTTTGGACCGGCTTTTGAAGGGGAGACGATCCGCAAAGGTGACACCTATGTCGAGTTCGGCGGCGGTCGTACGACAGCCTTTGAATTAGTGCGCATGGTCGGGCCGGATGAGGTCAAAGACGGTCAAATCACGGTTATAGGACCGGAAATTGATACCGTGCCTGATGGCACAAAATTGCCTTTGGGCATTATGGTTGATATCTATGGCCGCAAGATGCAGGCTGATTTCGAAGGCGTGTTGGAACGGCGCATCCACTACTTTACGAACTATGGCGAAGGCATTTGGCACGTAGCTCAGCGAGATTTGTGCTGGGTGCGTATTTCCAAGGACGCCCGCGCTAAAGGCTTTTTAATGAAGCACATCGGAGAGATCCTCATGGCCAAATTCCGCGAAGAATTTCCAGCGATCGTGGACCGCGTTCAGGTGACTATCATCACGGATCAGGCCTTGGTGGAAGAAAACATCGTTAAAGCGCGTGAACGCTATCGGGCGCGTGATGCTCGGATGAAAACGTTAACGGATGATTCAGTGGAGGAGTTTTATTCCTGTCTGCTTTGTCAGTCCTTTGCTCCGAACCATGTGTGCATCGTGACGCCGGAACGCGTCGGTTTGTGCGGTGCTGTGAGCTGGCTGGATGCCAAAGCAGCCTTTGAAATTACGCCGACCGGACCGAACCAGCCGATTATGAAAGGCGAAGCCATTGATCCCATCCGCGGAATGTGGCAAAGTTGCAACGAATATTTGCGGCCGGCATCCAACAATACGTTGGAGGAGGTTAACCTCTATACGTTGATGGATAAGCCGATGACCTCCTGTGGTTGTTTTGAAGCAATTATGGCGGTGGTGCCGGAAGCTAACGGCGTCATGATTACGACTCGGGAGCACAGTGGCATGACTCCTGTGGGGATGACGTTCTCTACAATAGCAGGCATGGTCGGCGGTGGTTTGCAGACACCAGGATTTATGGGTATTGGCCGTACCTATCTTGTCAGTAAGAAGTTTATCCCTGCCGACGGCGGGATTGCCCGCATCGTCTGGATGCCGAAAGAACTGAAGGACTTCTTGCGTGAGGACTTTGTCCAGCGTTCGATTGACGAAGGGCTTGGGGAAGATTTCATTGACAAGATTGCGGACGAAACCGTCGGCACCAGAGCTGAAGAGATCGTTCCGTTCCTTGAGGAAAAAGGACATCCTTGCTTTGGTCTTGATCCTTTGATGTAATCGTTAAGCTTGTCGGTCTGCCTAAGTTGATTTACACGGCAGACCGACTGCCAACAACACATCCTAGTTTAGAAAGGGGTTACAGTATGGGTTTAACTGGTTTGGAGATCTATAAACAGCTGCCAAAAAAGAACTGCGGAGAATGTGGTACGCCGACTTGTCTGGCTTTTGCCATGGCTTTGGCGGCGGGCAAAGGTGCACTGGATAGCTGCCCTTATGTGTCGGATGCAGCCCGCGAGGCTTTGGACTCAGCCGCCGCTCCTCCGATCAAAGCCATTAAATTCGGTAATGGATCGGTTCTGGGAGACGAAACGGTGCTTTTTCGGCATGACAAAACGTTCTATCATCCGACTACGATTTTAGTTCACGTATCTGATGTGTGGAGTGATGCCGACATCTCCGCCAAAGTTGAGGAAGTCAATGGCTTGGAATTTGACCGCGTCGGCTTACACTATTCCATGGATGGAATCGCGATTGTTAATGAGTCCGGCGATGCGGCCCGTTTTGCCGAAGTCGTGCAGAAGGTTGCTGCCGCTACAGAGAAAAGTCTGGTCATTTTAAGCGACAAGGTAGAAGCGTTACAAGCAGCAGTGCCCCCGGTGGCCGCACGTAAACCGTTAATAGGTTCCGCGACAGAGGAAAACTATGAAACGATTGTTGCCTTGGCTAAAGAACAAGCTCTCCCTGTCATTCTGAAGGCCAATGGGTTGGACGCTTTAAATGATTTGGTCGAAAAAGCGCAAGCCCTTGGTTATAAAGAGTTTGTGTTGGATCCCGGCTCCCGGAAGCCAGTCGAGACCTTAGCTAATTTAACCCATCTGCGCCGCTTAGCTATTAAGAAGAAGTTTCGTCCTTTTGGCTATCCGGTTGTTGCCTTTACAACCAAAAATGAGCCGCTCGACGAAATTGCTGAGGCGTCCGTTTATGTCTCGAAGTATGCCAGTGCCCTCGTTTTGAAAGCCAGCAAGAAGGGTCAAGTGCTCCCGTTGCTTACTTTGAGACAAAATATTTACACCGATCCGCAGAAGCCGATTCAAGTGGAGCCGACTCTCCATGCAGTGGGTGATGTCAATGAAAATTCGCCTGTCTATGTTACGACGAACTTCTCGCTAACTTATTACAGTGTCGAAGGGGAAGTAGAGGCGAGCAAGATTCCCAGCTATATTCTACCCGTGGAAACGGACGGAACGTCTGTCCTCACGGCCTATGCGGCTGGTAAATATGAGCCTGAAAAGATTGCAGATGCTCTCCTTAACTGCGGTGTGGTGGACAAGGTTAAGCATCGTAATGTGATTATTCCGGGTTATGTAGCGGTCATCTCCGGTAAATTGCAGGAGAAATCCGGCTGGAAAGTCATTGTTGGACCGCGGGAATCCAGTGGTATCGTCTCATTTGCCCGCTCCCTGTCCCTCTAGGCTGCGCCAGACGCAGAGAGGCTCGATTGTGGGTACCTGACAACGAAAATATTAAGAACAGTGAGTAAGGAATGACTCACGAGGGATTAGAGAACGAGGAAGTGACGACCATGGCCTCATGCCTAGTAAAGTTCATGCCGGAAAACCGCACGATTGAGGTCAAAGAAGGAACATCCTTGGTCAAAGCGGCAGCCCAAGCTGGAATCTACATTAAGTCAGGATGTGGTGGCAAAGGGAGTTGTGGTGCTTGCAAGGTAACCGTGTTAAGCGGGCATCCTGAAGTAAAAGGCACCGGCCGACTGACTCAGGAGGAGATTGCCGACGGTGTGCGGCTGAGCTGTCAGACCTTTGTTTATGGTGATGTGACGCTTGAGGTTCCGCCGGAATCCAGGCTGCAGGAGCACCAGGTTCTCATGGGAGATGTTCAGAAGGGTCTGCTAAAAGAGACCGAGCAGGATCTATTGGAAAAGTTCGGTCTGCATCCACTCGCTACCAAGGTACACATTCAGTTGCCTGAACCTACTTTGACTGAGAATGCCAGTGACTGGGCCCGGTTGCAATTGGAATTGCGCCGAGTTTTGCTGGTGAGCTCCAAGCCGATTGATATTCCCTTGTCTATTCTCCAGACGCTTCCTGAGTCACTTAGGCAAGCCGAATGGGATGTTTCAGTGACGTTAACGGATTTAGAGCATGGGTATACGGTCACTCGGGTCGAGAAGAGCAATCAGCGTCCACCGTACGGCCTGGCTATAGACATCGGAACAACGACTGTTGTTGTCTATTTAGTAGACTTGTCCACCGGTCAGATCCTGGATCAGCAAGGAACCTATAACAAGCAGGCTAAATATGGCGACGACGTCATCGCTCGAATTGTTTATGCCGTGGACGCCCCAGAAAACCTGCCGGAGATTCGCAAAGCGGTTGTGGATACGATCAATGAGTTAACCGATAAGATACTTGACCGTCAGAAGTTGCAAGCTCAGGATCTATGTGTTGCGGTTGCTGCCGGCAATACGACGATGACCCAACTCTTCTTGGGAATTGATCCCAGGTATGTTCGCCTTGAACCGTATATCCCGACGATGAACGTTGTGCCCTCCGTTCCGGCTAAAGAAGTTGGGGTGCATATTTTGCCGGAGGCTTTGGTACACTCCTTTCCCTCAGTGGCTAGTTATGTGGGTGGCGACATCGTCTCAGGTACTATGGTCACCGATATGGCTAATGGGGAGGATATCACCCTGTTTATCGACATTGGTACGAATGGCGAAATCGTTTTGGGTAACCAGGACTGGTTGGTCTCTTGCGCTTGCTCTGCAGGACCCTGTTTTGAAGGTGGAGGAATTCTGTTTGGTATGCGGGCTATGCCGGGGGCTATCGAACGCGTGAACATTGACCGCGAGACACTCGATGTTACCCTGAAAGTGGTCGGCGGTATTCTTCCCGTAGGTATCTGTGGTTCCGGACTCGTAGATGGTTTGGCTAAGCTGCGCGAGGCGGGGATCATTGACCGAGCCGGTAACTTCCAGATGGAACACGCATCACATTCGGAACGTCTACGTGTCACCCCGGATGACAAGGAATTTGTCTTGGCTTGGGCTCAGCAAGCCGGAGGGGAAAAAGATGTGGTGATCACCGAAAATGATGTGAAAAATCTCATTCGGGCTAAAGGGGCGATTTATGCGGGTATCCGTTCACTGCTGACAATGGTCGCTGTGGATGTGGACATGATCAACCGGATTATGATCGCGGGAGGCTTTGGCAACTATCTCAATGTGCACGACTCGGTTGAGATCGGGCTTCTGCCGGATCTTCCTCCGGAAAAGTATGAGTTTATCGGTAACTCATCTGTCAAAGGTGCAAGACTAGCCTTACTATCGCAAAACGCTTGGCGGGAAGCCGCTGAGTTGGGAAGAAAAATGACCTATATCGAACTTTCAGTGGGCACAACCTTTATGGATGAATTTGTTTCAGCTCTCTTTCTGCCGCATACAGATTTGTCATTGTTTCCATCGGTTGGAGCCTGATTCTGAGGGCAGACGCGAATCATCCTACCGGGTAGCCGGGAGGTAAGGGAACGTTTTGCCGAAGTCTTTCAATGAGAAAGGAGAGAAGTTCATGCCCGTAACCCTTATTAAAGAAAGGTTTCCTAGCAAAGTTGGAGAAGTCACCTTGGGGGCCACAGCGGAGCAGGGAGGTACCCGTGACTCTGTTGTAGTGGTTGGTGGAGATAATTTACTGCCGTTCTTGCATTTTGAGGGCAAAGTTGTTAATCGTCCTGTCATCGCCATGGAGGTGACGGATATCGTTCCACCCTGGAATGAGGCGATCAAGGCCCAATTCGGCGATGTTTTGGATAACCCGGCAGCCTGGGCTAAAAAGTGTGTGGATGAATTCGGTGCCGATTTAATTTATGTTAAATTGATTGGAGCCGATCCGGAAGGCTTGAATCGCAGCCCAGAAGACTGTGCTCGTGTCGTCAAAGATGTTTTGGCAGCGGTGGGTGTACCTTTAATTGTTGTTGGCTGCGAGACCCCCGAAAAGGATAATGAAGTGATGGCCGCTGTCGCTGAGGCTACGGCTGGGGAAAATTTGCTCATAGGTCTGGCTGAACAGGATAACTACAAATCGATTACTGCAGCAGCCATGGTGCATAAGCACAATGTCATCGCTCGTTCTCCTTTAGATATTAACATCTGCAAACAATTAAACATTCTCATTAATGAAATGGGTCTTCCACTCAATAAGATCGTCATTGACCCCATGATCGGTGGTCTTGGTTTCGGAATTGAGTATGCCTATTCCATCATGGAACGCGCCCGCCTGGGTGCTTTAGCCAATGATAAAATGCTCTCAATGCCGATGATTTGTACGGTTGGCTACGAAGCTAATCGCGCTAAGGAAGCGAATGAATCCGTTGAAGCATTCCCCGACTGGGGTGAATTGGCGGAGCGGGGTGTCCTTTGGGAAACGTTGACGGCTACAGCCCTGCTACAAGTAGGGGCCAGTATTCTGGTGATGCGTAACCCTGCAGCTGTGAAACTGGTACAGCATAATATTGCCGATTTAGTTGAGGTGGCAGAAGCCTAAGGAGTCATTTTCGGGTTAGAGATCTATTTTTGAAAGGACGTGGGAGCATGATTATTATTGGCGAACGGATTAATGGGATGTTTAAAGATATCGGGGATGCTTTGCGCAACAAGGATCCAAAGCCGTTTCAACATTGGGCTTTGAAGCAAGAAGAAGGAGGAGCCCACTATCTTGACGTGAACTCTGGTCCGGCAGTTCCGACCGATGAGCGCCCGGAAGCTTACAAATGGATGGTCAATGTGATTCAGGAGGTTTCCAACCTGCCGCTCTGTCTCGATTCTACGAATTACGATGCGATTGAAGCGGCTATAAAGCTTTGTAAACGTCCGGCCATGATCAACTCGGTTCCGGCGGAACGTCCAAAGATCGAGCGGGTCTTTCCGATGGCGGTGCAATACAATGCGGCTGTTATCGGATTAACCATGGATAAGAAGGGGATCCCCAAGGATGCGGAAAACAGGGTCGCGTTTGCGATGGAACTAGTTGCTGCGGCGGATGAATTTGGAATGCAGATGGAAGATCTGTTCATCGACCCGTTGATTCTTCCCGTCAATGTCGCTCAAGAACACGCCCCCGAAGTTCTTGAGTCTCTGCGTCAAGTTAAGACCTTATCGAATCCGGCTCCGAGAACCGTCCTCGGTCTCTCTAATGTATCGCAGAAGTCCCCAGATCGCCACCTGATTAACCGCACCTACCTGGCGATGGCGATGGCTGTCGGGCTGGATGCTGCCATTGTCGATGCGAATGATGATGATTTGATTGATGTCGCTGCAACTGCTCAGATTCTTCTCAATAAGAGCATTTACGCAGACTCCTATTTAAAGGTCTTCCGTACACGATAAGAGGTTAGGGGACACACCTCCTTTAGAGGAAAGGGGACACACCTCCTCATTAAGAATACTTTCAAGTGGTTCGGAGGAATGTCCCCAACAAATACTGTCGAGTGGCTCGGAGGAATGTCCCCACTAAAGGTTGACAGGGTGAATCCCCAGGGAATTT
>JAJZPA010000063.1 GCA_021811425.1 Bacillota bacterium
AGGCCGAAAGGAACGAACGAAAAACATACATTGAAAAAATCGTTGTTGGTTCGAAAAGAGTCTGTTGCAAAGGAATAAACAGGTAGCCCCATTCGGATAAGCCGTGGAAGATTCCAAATAAACTCAGTAACCATAGATCTTTGTTGAATGAAAAAGGATTACTTTCTCGATTTTGAACTAAAATTATGAAACCACTCGTAAAAAAAGTCAAGCCATATATGAAATAGACCACTGGCATATTAAGATCCAGTAAATTGTAAAAGAGATTAAGCCAAGACAAAAGCAGTTCGCCCCTTTTCCACGGAGGATTTTATTCACTTGGGGTTGGCCCATTGTTCATGATACTTACGTTCCAAGGCATAGGCAGTCGCCTGGGAGCGGTTGCTATAGCCCAGTTTGTGCAAGATATTGGAAACATAATTTCGGATAGTGCTGTAGCTTAGATAAAGAATTTCCGCAATTTCTTTATTGTTCTTGCCTTGAGCAATGAGCTCTAGAATCTCTGTCTCCCGTTCTGTTAAAGGTTCGCTGGGGGTCTCAGCCGTAAGCAATTTCATTTTTTCCGAGATACGGTTCGTTAACTTGGCATCAATAATTGTCCCTCCAACCGCGACCGTTTTGATGGCCTGGCAAAGGGCCGCACTTCCCATCTCTTTCATGATGAAACCTTTTGATCCTGCCAGCACAGAAGCAAATACTGCTTCCTCATCTGCATAAGACGTCAGCATAATGACCTTGGCCTGCGGATAATCTACCATTATCTCGCGACAGGCCTCAATTCCCGTTCCATCGGGTAAGCGGACATCCATGACGATAATTTCAGGTTGTAAAGCCTTGGTCTGGGCAATCGCTTCGTTCTTGCTCCCTGCCTCCCCTACAACTTCAAAATCTTCGACGCGCTCCAAGGCCATGCGCAGGCCCATACGTAGAATCTCGTGGTCATCGACGATAAGCAAACGAATCGTCATAATCGTTTAAACCTCCTTCGGTACTGCCAATGTAACCAATGTACCTCCGCGCAGCGGGGTTTTAACCGGCGAAGTATAAATATTTCACTCGCTCGCCCCCTGGAACAAGCTTTCTTTCTAGAATACCACAAACGCGTTTTAACGAATACTCTCAAATGTACTAATATCCCATTTTGCGCACCTCCTATGATCATTAGCTGCAATCATAGGGATTGACCCGAAGGCTGTTCTTCATCCTGCAGAAGAATCCCCAACGCTCTTTGAACCAATGCCTCGCCGTCGGGGACGCCCTCGCAAAAAGCAAACCGAGGGATAAGGCTGCAAGCAAGCATAACGAGTTCTAAGACTCAAAGGGATCCGAAACCAATCAGGATCCTAGCTTTGCTATGCCTATCTTCGGTTTGCTGACTATTTTATTCGCCTCCGCTCTTGTTTTTCCTCCTGGTTTCACTCAATCCGCAGGAATTTTTCTCCCGTATCCCAACTACTTTTTCTCCCTAAGTCTATTCTATTTTCAAGCCAATCCCCTAATCCGGGTCTCTGCCAATGAAGCTCACCACTTGATACACTGCCGCGTGACGGCTTTCCCGGTTTTAATCCCCTAATCCGGGTCTACAGCCGCAAATCAATGTTCAGCCTCTCCCCAGGTGCGTAGGTACTTCTATCTGCCAACCTGGGGAAAAACATAAACGGACGCGGAATATCCGCATAGCCCTTGTATCTTCCTTCCTCCTGCGGTGGCGGAGTCTCAAAGACATAACAGTATGGACAACTCTGCTCCAAGGCGCAGCCATGGCAGACCTTCCGGACCGGATTGGCACAGGCGATCTGCTTTGAAACCATAACCAACTGCCGTCTTGGCCCCTATCCCCTGCTCATTCAAAGCCCTTTTCAAACCCATGCGAGCGACATCCAAAACCTTCTTGCCGGCGAAAACGCCGGATGTTATTTCCACTAAAAAGCACCTTGCGTCTTTCGTGCAAAGTGCCGCAGTTTTGTTTCTTAAAAGCCACCACGAACATGTGGGCAAAGTGGTTTAGATAAGAAACCAGGTTTGAGTAAAGTTGCCGGAGTGGACTGACCCTTTTACTCAGCGCCGGGGACGCTATCAGTGGGGCGCAGTCTCAGCTGAGTAATTCTGCTTTAATCTTCTGCACAGTTTCCAGAGGCAGACCCGTTATCTCTGCAACATCATCTAATGCGAATCCCTTTTTCAAGGCATTTCGAGCTGTCTCCAACTTGCCTTCCAATTTGCCTTCCAGCTTGCCTTCCAGCTTGCCTTCCAGCTTGCCTTTCAGTTCACCTTTCAGTTCGCCTTCTGCCAAGGCTTCTTCTCTCAACCATTGTTCAATCTGGGTCATGCGTAACACCTCCAGTAATCGTTTCTTATACGCTTCAGGTAAAAATTTGTCAGTGATAGCCACAATGGCCCCGATCACAAAACTGGTATAGTGGTTATTCGTTGCTTTCGCTAATTCGGCGGCCTGGATGGCCATTTCTGCTTCGCTTTTTTTACTTTTCATCAGTGGCAAGAAGATTAACTTCAACAGGTCTGTTTCTTCCAAGACTTCGCCTTGTTCCAGCTTAGTCTTAATCCGAGAATACTCCTTATCGCCATTCATGCCCTTTAAATAGACATTGGTGACTTGATAGGTTAAGGAACCTCTGTGCAATCGGTCAGGGGCACTCTCGATCCGACCCGAATAGATAATGGCTGTATGGACATCTCTGTCGTGTTTTGCGACGATCCGGGTTCCGTAGAAGGCGACTCGACGCAACAGCTCCTCCGGTACTGTGGTCTGAAACTCTAAATGCAACAAGGTTTCGTCTTCTAAAAGAAATACGAAGTCCAGGCGTTTCTCTTGAGCCTCCACGACCGGCAAAACGGTGGGCATGATGTCTCGAATTTTAGCCGTCTTGAGTCCCAAGACTTCTAGAGTCTTATCCTTGAACATTTCAGCAGTAGCTTTCATAATAATATCGTTGTTGTGTCCGCTGATCTGGGTTTCCAGGATGATCACCTACCTCTTGTCAATATTATACTATACGGCTTGACAAGAAACTACCATTCCTTGCAGCTTTTTGGCTGTTACGCAACCACCTAGTAAGGGATCTGTATTTGGTAGGGTGAAACCGCTTCCTCGATCCGCCCCGAATCATCAGGCTTCGTCCTTGACTCACTCATCAATTCACGTACCTCAACGCCGAGGGTTTGCGCCAGTTTTAGCCACTGATTCGGCGTTCCTTTCTGTAGACCCTTCTCCAATTGCAAAAGCAACCGGACACTCAGTCCGCTTCTTGCAGCGAGTTTTGCGACAGTGTATCCTCTCTGTAGCCGCCATTTGTGCAGATTGGTTCCCCATTCTTGTGTTGTCATAGACTTTTCTCCTTTCCGCCTTCAGCCTTGAGCCGTTCTTGTCCAAAAAACTTGGCGCAGCTTCCCATTCTCTTGACCGAACACAGTTGGAAGTCATTCACGAGATTATCAAACGTACGTTCTAATATGATTATACGCCATCTTAACTGCAAATTCAACATTTTTTAGGTCCTATTCGAACACGGAAGAGGCGCTATGCAGGTCCAACTATTTTCAGCAAAGTTTCAGCTAAACTTCAGGCCTGCTTCAGGTAGCTGCCGCATAATAACATTGTCTTTCAAAAATATGGCGTTAGGAGGAATAATGAACATGAAAAAAACTGCGAAACTGGCGGCTGTAGCCGTTTCCTCGCTCCTCGTCCTAGGGCTGGGCAATGTTGCAGCGTTTGCCGGCACTCTACCGTCAGCCGACCCGTCGGCCCGTCCCCCTTTGGTAAAGCCGGTCCCCCGTCCCCATGTTCACGGGACCATCGAAGCAATCAGCGGCAACTTACTCACACTCAAAACCGAAAGCCAAACCGTCAAGGTGCAGCTTACCGCCGGTACGGTGTACGAAAATGGTCCGGCTCAACCCTTAACCCTATCCGACCTCAAAGTTGGCCTGGAAGTCAATGCCGAAGGTGCGTGGGACAATGGGACTTTTAATGCGCTCCGCGTTCACCTGGATCCTCCTCATCAAGACGGATTACCTCATCACCCCGGTAAGATACCTGAAGGACTAGGGGGCACCATTCAGAGTGTTGCCGGACAATCATTGACACTCAAAGCGCCGGACGGACGCACCTTCACGGTAACCTTGACCGAAAATACCAAGCTTCATAGCGGTCCGCAAACCAGTAGCACTTCCGCCCTGCAAACCGGAAAAGAAGTTCATATTCGTTTCGTCAGCGGGGAACAAGCCTCGAATTTGACAGCTGCTGACGTCGACCTGGTTCCGCCTCATTGGGACGGAACCCTTACCGGAGGTCAGGGCACCTCCTTCACCTTAGAAACTAAAGATGGTCAGAAAATGACCCTGAATCTCAGCTCAGACACTGTCATCAAATATGGCCCTCACAGTACCTCCAGTCAACTGTCCATTGGCATGAAAGTCCATGTGGAAGGAGCCGCCAACAGTTTAACTATTTCCCCTTCCAAAATCGACATTCATCCTGCAATTAGTCCAGAACCGGCTCTAGATTAAGATTCGGATTCAACTCACTGTTCGGATTCAGATTCAAATCCAGACATTGCGCTAAACAACTGAATACTTAAGCCGCACCGGGACGCTGGTGCGGTTTTACATATCTCCCAGGAGGTGTTAAGATCCTCTTATTAACGAATGAGAAGGTGTAAAGTATGACCTCTCTAAAACCGTTTCGAGTTTTGGTGGTTGATGATGAGCCAAGTATTCTCCAGTTTCTTAATATGGGGCTCAGCAACGAAGGCTATAACGTGCGCACCGCCAAAGACGGTATCGCCGCCCTGAATGAAGCCTTGGAATTTCAACCCCAGGTGGTGATTCTGGATGTGATGATGCCGGGCATGAATGGCTTTGAAGTCTGCCGTCAGCTCAAATCCCAGATTCGCACCGCCGTCATCATGCTGACCGCCCGGGATGAAATTGATGATCGCGTCCACGGCTTAACCCTCGGAGCTGATGATTATATGGTCAAACCCTTCAGCTTTCAGGAACTGCTCGCCCGCATACAGGCTCGTCTACGCAATCAATTTCCCGAACTCGGCGGGATTCAATTTCTAGGCCCGTTCCAACTCGATGCGGCCAAGCGCGAAATTTATTACCAAGACACTTTGCTCGAACTCTCGCCCACGGAATATGAGCTTCTTCACTATTTACTCATCAACCACGGCGCTGTGTTGAGCAAACGACAAATCCTGGAACAAATATGGGGCTATGATTTTAACGGGGAAGAAAATATCGTGGAAGTCTATGTACGCGCCTTGCGCGAAAAACTCGGAGACACCGAGCACAAGCGCATTCGGACGATCCGTGGAGCTGGCTATCGGGTTGAATTTGCCTAAGATAACGTTGAACTGGGGGTGAAGTCGAAAATGGCGTGGAAAGTTCTCCGTTCGTTTCGTTTCAAACTACTCAGCGGCTCTCTATTGCTGCTTTCCCTCCTCCTCTTGGCCATGGGGCTTTTTGAATACACCGTCATGCAAGGGTATTTAAATCGTTCCGCCGCCACAAACCTGAAAGATCAGATTCGCGCGATCAGTCCGCAAGTCTGGGATCAAATCGCCGCCGGCTCCCCCACCGCCCAATCCTCATTGCCCAAGCTCTTAGGCCCGGATGTTGCCTTAGCCCTTGTCAATCCGGCTGGCATGTTGCAACCCATTCGTCGCGATGAACACCATCCGCATCCTATCCCCAGCTTGAGTTCTGAACAATATCAAGTTCTCTTTGCGCCCGGCAGCAAGCCGGACTGGTCTGGAATAACCCTAGGCGAAAACGGGCAGCGGGAAATGGTCGTGCTGCTGCGTCTGGGTTCCCCCGAGAAAGCCGTTTATCTCGTCCAGGCCAGTACTTTTCTAAAGCCTACCGAAGACATTTTGCACGAATCCTTGGCCGTCTATGGGCTGGGAGCCCTGGCAACCCTCCTCCTTGGTGTCTTGACGTTTCGCTTCCTGATCCGCCGCCTGCTTGCCCCTCTGTCAGGAATGGTCCAGTCTCTGGAAAAGATGGACGCCGGTACGTTACAAGATCGCCTGCCCCCTCAGAAGACCGACGAACTCAACAGCCTTGCCCATTCGTTCAATTCCTTGCTCACTAGGCTGGAAACGGCTTTCGTCAGGGAAAAAGAAGCACAGCAAGCGTTGCGGCGCTTTGTCGCCGATGCCTCTCACGAACTTCGTACCCCCTTAACCGCCCTGCACGGCTTCCTCGAAGTCCTGCTTCTGGGTGCAGTGGAAAACCCGGAACAACGTCATTCCGCCCTGCAAAGTATGCATATGGAATCAGAGCGGCTGATCAAGCTTGTCAATGACCTTCTGCTCTTGGCACGCTTCGACCGTGAACCCACCTTAATCCGGGAAAAAGCCTCTATGGCAGACCTGCTGAAAACCATGGAACCCGAACTCCGTCTTTTGGCCGGGAAACGCTCCGTCAAGTTGGACATTCACGACCCCGGCTTCATCTCTTGTGATAAGCGACACCTTAAACAAGTTATCCTCAACCTTTTTCAAAACGCGATCCACTATACCGATCCTTTGACCGGAAGCATAACACTGGTTTTGGCAAAATCCGAAGCAGAACTTCTCCCTTCCAACTCTGACCTACGCCTTGCCAAATCTGACCTGCCCCGTGCTCCCGTTCTCCTTCTGGAAGTTCGCGACAACGGCTGTGGCATATCACCTGAGGATCTTCCTCATGTCTTCGAGCGATTTTTCAGGGGCGAAAAGTCCCGCAGCCGGGAGCAAGGTGGAACCGGACTCGGGCTAGCCATTGTGAGATCCCTCGTTGAAGCCCACCACGGACGCGTCAGCGTGCACAGTGTTTTGGGAGAAGGGACAGTTTTTCGGGTGGAACTACCGTTGTAAGGACACCTGATGAAAGAACTTCACCGTTTAACAAACTGAGGATTAAGTTCCATTATCTTTTCTACTGCCATTCTGGCTATTGCCGCTGTAACATCCTGGCATCTGGGCTTGCCTCTCTCATTAGATGCCATGTCCATAAACTCACCCAGCGCTTCCCTATTGGTCAATTCAAATGCTTTTCCCCAATTGTTAAACTGAATCTCCTCACACCGAATTCCCCCAAATACCTCCTTAACCTGTTGCCCGATATTGGCTACCGCAGCATTTACGGTCATCATCTTCTTCAAATCCTCAACATCTTCCTTGTTATATCCGAAACTCAAACTGATAGCTGCCGCTGCACTGGCCACCGCCCCACATGTTCCAACCGTTAGATTTCCCGTTCCCCCGGTCAAGCCTATCGTAGACTTCCATATTTCCTGCGCTACGGGATCATCTGCGTACCCCAGGGTATCCATAATCGCGGCAAATGTCGTAGGAGCACAGGCACTCCACCTCAGCAAGTACTCACTCCCTCGACGATAAGCCTCTTGCAACAAATCATTGCGCAACATATCCTCCAACAATTAGGCTCCCCTCCACTTTCTGCAATTCACATCATGACTAAAAATCACTCATCTTCCAATTCAAAATAGCCCTCACAATACGGATCTCCAGCCGTTAAAACTTTCGGCAAAGTCATTAAAGATCAACAGGACAACATTATACAGAAAAATCAGAGATTATGATATCGTTATTGAGTGTAGCCCGTATCGTCGATATGGCCGAGGATGATGATCTGCAGCAGCAAAACCGTCCCTGTGCTTCCGCACATGTATACATAATTCTTTTCAAGTAAGCATTGAAGGCTTAGCTAGTCCTGGTTATAATTCAATCATACTAAATCTTATTCACCCGTATTGTAAATTATAGGGTTATGCCTGCTGGAATTCTAATATTTATAAAATTCTTACTATATGTTTGACCGTTAAGGTTATGGGCTTAGCTTAGCTAATGCTAATAAACTTTAAGGATTAGCAGTAAAGCAGGTGGCAAAGGAGGTGTATATTTTTAAAACGTTTGCTGGAAAAGAAAACATTAGTCTAGTGAATTAGGAGGTAGAGAAATGAAAAGAATTTTGGTCTTAGCCCTATGTGTATTCACCCTTTTCGGTTTGGCGGGCTGTGCCCAATCAGCCAATACACCGCAAACGGCTTCCAAACAAGATCAGCCTTTGGTTATCGCCACCTCTGCTGATTTAGGTAGTATTGACCCTGCTGTGGCTATGGACAATGCCGCTTGGAAAATCAGTTATCCTGCTTATGACCGCCTTGTCAATTTCAAAGGCAGTAGTACTGATGTTGAACCCTCTCTGGCCAAGTCATGGGATATTTCTGCCGACGGATTAACCTGGACTTTCCACTTGCGGGACGATGTAAAATTTGCGGACGGTACGCCCTTGGATGCTGCTGCCGTCAAGTTTTCCTTTGACAGGCTCCTGAAGATAAAAAAAGGTCCCTCGGATGCATTCCCCAGCTTGGAGAATGTAACAGCTGTCGACAAGAACACCGTTCTATTCAAGTTGAAAACTGTTTTCCCGCCGTTCCTTTCTACCCTAGCCACCAACGGAGGGGGTATCGTTAACCCCGCTGTCATGAAGCACGAGAAAGATGCTGATATGGGCCAAAACTGGTTAGCGACAACTACCGCAGGTAGTGGAGCCTATGTCCTGGCAGAGTGGGTTCCGGAACAAAGTCTCAAATTGACCGTCAATCCCAATTATTGGGGAAGTAAACCAAAGTTAAATACGATCATTATCAAAATCGTCAAAGATCCATCAGCTCAGCGCATGGCTTTAGAAAAGGGCGATGTT
This sequence comes from Bacillota bacterium, assembly GCA_021811425.1. Lineage (GTDB taxonomy): Bacteria > Bacillota > Desulfitobacteriia > Desulfitobacteriales > Desulfitobacteriaceae > JAJZPA01. Next base: position 8,737 of record JAJZPA010000063.1, read on the forward strand.
GATGTTGCCGAAAACATACCGGTGGATCAACTCAAAGAACTGAAGAAAAACCCCGATCTGACTATCTTTGAGACACCCAGTCTCATGGTCGATTATGTTTACTTAAATACGCAAAAAGCCGGACTGAAAAATCCCAAGGTGCGTCAGGCAATTTCTTATGCAGTAGACTATCAGGGCATCATTGACAATGTCTGGCAAGGCAATGCGACGCAAATGCGCGGTCCTATCCCCAACGGCTTATGGGGTTATCAGCCTGACTTACTCCAGTACTCCCGTAACGTTGAAAAAGCCAAAGCGTTACTCCAAGAAGCCGGAGTTAATAACTTGACCCTTAATTTCATGTATTCCGACCGCAAACCCTGGTGGGAACAAGAAGCGCAGATCATACAAAGTAATCTCGCTGACATAGGAATCAAGGTCAATTTACAAAAAATTGCTTATGCCGCTCAACGGGAAAAGATCGACAAAGGTGACTTCGACCTGACCATCGGTGTCTGGAGTCCGGATTATGCCGACCCTTATATGTTCATGAATTACTGGTTTGATTCCAAAAACTTTGGTTTGGCCGGCAACCGGGCTTTTTATAAAAATGACGAAGTGGATAAGCTTGTACGCAAGGCAGCCAGCATTAACAACCAAACTGAGAGAATTGAGCTTTATAAGCAAGCTCAGCAGTTAATCATGCAGGATGCCCCTTATGTCTTTTTGGTGCAGAAAAAATACCAATTGCCCATGCGCAAATCGGTTCAGGGTTTTGTCTTTAACCCCATGCTTGAGGACATGTATAATTTCCAAGCCATGAGCAAGTAGCTGAGGAGCAAAATGAACACGAGCAAATTTGTAGCCAAACGGTTGGGCCAACTGGTCCTAGTCCTGTTGGGGGTTACATTGGTAACTTTTCTGGTGTCGCATGTCGTGCCGGGCGATCCGGCACGCATGCTCATCGGTCAACGGGCAGACGAACAGACTCTAGCCGCGATGCGCCAGGCGCTGGGGCTCGACAAACCCGTTTGGATCCAGTACCTCAATTATCTCTGGGGTTTAATCCATGGTGATTTGGGAACTTCCATCCGCACGCAGCGGCCGGTTCTTAATGAACTCCTTTCTTTTTTCCCGGCAACGGTCGAACTCACCCTATTTGCTATGGGATTCGCCGTCAGCATCGGGATTCTTCTGGGCTTGCTTTCAGCTACCTTTCGCGATACCCTCACCGATCATGCCACGCGGATTCTGGCCATTCTGGGAGTATCAACCCCCCTCTTCTGGCTGGGTTTAATGGCTTTGCTCCTCTTCTATAAGTATTTAGGGTGGCTGCCTGGTTCCGGCCGTCTTGATCCTCTGATTAATCCCCCGACACACATAACAGGACTCTATGTCGTCGACAGTCTCATATCCGGGGACTGGATTGCCCTCAAGAGCAGCATCCTGCATTTGGTTCTGCCTTCTCTTTGTCTGGGCTACATTCAACTGGCAACGATTGCCCGCTTGGTACGCGCCAGTATGATTGAAGTCCTGGAGCTGGACTACATCAAAACCGCCTCGGCTAATGGAATTCCGCGCTCACGCATCATTTACCGGCATGCCCTGCGCAATGCCTTAATCCCCACCGTAACGATCATTGGCTTAACCTTCGGCGAACTCCTGGGAGGCGCAATCTTGACCGAAACCATTTTTGCCTGGCCGGGTATGGGCAAATTCGTGGTGGATTCTATTTCCTTTTTGGATTTCCCAGCTATCATGGGCTTTACCCTTGTGGTGGCAACGGTCTATGTCTTGATTAACATGGTGGTCGACCTGCTCTATCCTTTATTAGATCCTCAGATTAAAGGGGTGCACTGACTTTGGAGCTTAAATATTATCGTTATTTTGCCAAGCAATACCCCCTAACGGTGGTTGGGACGCTCATCATCCTTATCATAGGACTGGTTGCCCTGGTTGCACCTCTGATTTCCCCCCATGACCCTCTGCAATTGCACCTGGCGGATCGTTTACTGCCTCCCGGCCATACCTATCTCCTGGGGACGGATGAGATGGGACGCGATCTCTTCAGCCGTATTATTTACGGAGCCAGACTTTCTTTGGCCGCAGGGGTGGGGATTGTCAGCATCGCCGGCATCTTCGGCACTGTGCTCGGCAGTGTTTCCGGATTCTTGGGCGGCAAAACCGATCTAATAATTATGCGTCTGATGGATATCATGTTGGCTTTTCCCAGTTTGGTATTGGCCCTAGCCCTCTCGGCCGCCTTAGGCCCGAATTTCCGCAACAGTATCTTGGCCGTGGCTGTTGTAAAAATCCCCGTCTATGTCCGTTTAGTCAGGGGACAAACTTTATCAGTCAAAGAAAAGCATTTTGTTAAAGCAGCTCAAACTTTTGGTGCTTCCAAGGTGTGGATCATTTCCCGGCATATCATTCCTAACTGTCTGGCACCCGTGATGGTTCAGGCGACCTTAGGCATAGGGGAAGCCATCCTTATTGCGGCTGCTCTCTCCTTTATTGGCTTGGGTGCCCAACCTCCAGCCGCGGAATGGGGAGCGATGGTCAGTGTGGGGAGAACCTACCTGCTGGATCAATGGTGGTATGCCACTTTCCCGGGGATAGCCATTTTCATAACCGTGGTGGGCTTCAATCTATTCGGCGATGGGGTTCGCGACCTGCTGGACCCACGTTTTCGTCATTAGGGGGGTATAGCAATGGAACCGCTCCTGAAGATCAAAGACCTCCACGTGGACTTTTTAAGTTATGCCGGAGCTGCCCATGCCCTGAACGGCATTGATTTTGAGCTTTTCCCAGGAGAATTTCTAGGTTTAGTCGGCGAGTCCGGGTCAGGCAAGTCCCTAACCGCTAATTCCGTGCTGGGTTTATTACCTCGCAAAAACGCCGTGATCGCCAAAGGCTCCATCCTTTTTGAAGGTGAAGAATTGGTCGGCAAATCCGAACGGGAATATCAGGCATTGCGTGGGAAGAAGATCTCCATGGTTTTTCAAGAGCCCATGAATGCCCTAAATCCAGCCTTCAAAATTGGTTCGCAAGTCACAGAAATCCTCAAACTCCACCAAGGAGTAACGGCCAAAAAAGCCAGAACCGAAGCCGTTCGTTGGCTGGCACGGGTTCGCATACCGCATCCGGAAGAAATAATGAATGTCTACCCTTTTGAATTAAGCGGTGGCATGAGGCAAAGAGTGCTTTTGGCTATGGCCCTCAGTTGTGGCTCCAAGCTTCTCTTAGCGGATGAACCCACTACCGCACTCGATGTGAGTATTCAGGCTCAAATCTTACGCCTGATTAGAGATACGACCGACAGCTTGGGAACCTCTGTACTTCTTATTACTCACGACCTTGCCGTCGTAGCGCAGACCTGTCAGAGGGTAGCAGTGATGTATAGCGGAAACATTGTGGAAAGCGGCCCTGTTAGCAACGTCCTGCGTCTACCGCGCCACCCCTATACTAAAGCACTTCTCCAAGCTCTGCCCCATCTTGACGGTCCTATCAAAGCATTGCAGTCGATACCTGGAACTGTGCCCAATTTGTTAACGCCACCTTCGGGCTGTCGTTTTCATCCCCGGTGTTCAGTGGCTGAAAAACGCTGTCAGGCGGACCGGCCTAAGCTACTGAGTGTGGCCGAAAACCATTATGTAGCCTGTTGGAGGGAAAGTCATCATGTCTAAACCGATTCTTTCCTTGCGTGAAGTTGTCAAAGAGTTCCCCATCCGCGGGGCCCGGGGTAATTTGTCTTTTAGAGCTGTAAATCATGTATCACTAGACGTTTTTCCAGGTGAGACTGTTGGTTTGGTCGGTGAATCCGGGTGCGGCAAGAGTACCCTTGGCTATATGGTTATGGATCTTCTGCCCATAACTCAAGGCGAAATACTGTTTGAAGGGCAGAAATTAGCCGACGCTTCCAAAGTGGAACGCCGAAAGTTGCAGGCAAAAATTCAAATTGTATTTCAGGATCCTCAATCTTCGCTCAATCCCAGATTTCGCATTGGGCAGATCGTCGAAGAACCTTTACGACTAAATGGTTGGCGCGATAAGCGAGAACGAAAGAACCTCGTCCTCCAGCTTCTTAGCAAAGTGAGCCTCGGAGAAGAATATCTCAGGCGGTATCCGCACGAACTGAGCGGTGGTCAAAGGCAACGCGTTGCGATTGCCCGGGCCTTATCCTTAAATCCCCAACTCATTGTTCTTGATGAGCCCACTTCCGCCTTGGACGTCTCTGTACAGGCCCAGATTTTGAACTTGCTTAGAGAATTACAGCAGAACCTTAACCTGTCCTATTTGTTCATTTCACATAATTTAGCGGTTATCAGGCATTTGAGCAGCAAGGTCGCTGTCATGTATTTAGGCCAAATCGTAGAAATCTCCGGCACAGATGATCTGTTTGCCAAGCCTCTTCATCCTTATACAAAAATGTTGTTAAGTTCAGTCCCCAATTTAAATGATGAGCGTCCTTTGGAGGTTGCCGTTGAGAGTGAAATGCCCAGTGCTATGCATCCGCCCTCAGGTTGTAGTTTTCACCCCCGTTGTCCCCAAGCGTCTGAATTATGCCGGCAATTCAATCCGGAATTACAGCGGGTGAACGATCTCCACTGGGTTTCCTGTCATAATTTCACGCAGAAAGAAGAAGAAACCAAAGGAGATGCGTAATCTTGTCTAAAGTACGGCAACATATTTTAGATTCACTAACTAAGAACAGAGCGCCAGGCAGCCTGCTGCTGCTAACCAATGACGTGCCTTTGGGCCGTAAATTGCTCGACATCCTGAATACACCCTCCGCCATCCTGGAAGTCCCTTTAAATACACCGGTAAAACATCTGGCAACTCTTTCCGTGGTACGCGAAAGTACGCATATTATCGAACTGTATCAACCTGATTTAGCCAACTCCATCTATTTAAAGGAACTCCGTCAGGCTTTATTCGATCAGGGAAAATACGTTTTGGCGCTCTGGAATTGGGATGAGCTGTATCTGGACGATCAATTTTGGGGAAATTTGGACTATGGGGCTATTTCTGCTTCAGTCACTACCCTGGCTGCACAACTGTCAGCGGTTGAAAACATAAGGATAACTTCAGACAACGGAACCGACATCAGCTTTTCTGTGGCTGGGCGTCCTTGGATCAGCGCTGACGGATACTGTGACTTGCATAAGTTAGCCCAACTTCCGGACGGAGAAGTATATACCTGCCCTGTTGAAGAAACATTCAGCGGAACAATCATGGTTGACGGAACCGTATCCCGGCTTTGGTTACCGGAAAAACCTTTAAAGTTGAAGTTCGAGGCCGGAACTTTAGTCGAAGGCAGTCCTGCCTTTATCGATTGGCTCGAACGTTATGCCGGTGGCATCCGCATCATCGGAGAATTTGCTCTGGGCATGAATCCTAACATAACTTCACCTTACCACAATATTTCGACGGATGAAAAGGAAGGTGGCAGTGTCCATTTTGCCCTCGGGGATAGTTATAATTTGGGATTGACCCATTCGATCTACCATGTTGATTTCGTGGTGCGCAAACCCACCATCTACACCGATGGCCGAATTCTTCACGACTACCTTCCCAAAAGTACAGATTCTACGACGGCCAACAAACAATCCATACCCACGATAAAACAAAGTCTCCATGTAAACACACACTGACCTGGAGCAGTTTTTGGAGGTTGAACACATTGTCAATAGCACCACAAGAAACGCCCTTTACGGGAATTGGCAAAAATATCCGCCACTGGCGTAAAGTCAAAAAACTTACGGTCGGAGCTTTAGCCGAACAATGCAACTTGAGTCCCAGTTTGATCAGCCAGGTGGAACGCGGCCTGTCCACCCCATCCTTGGATTCACTCTGGAAGATCACTCAAGTCCTGGGAATATCCCTTATGACCTTATTTGCAGAAACCTCAGATGAACGAGTTGTTGTGCTACCCCGTGATGAGCAAAAAGTCTTGTTGTTGCCAAAATCCAATGTCGCTTATCGTCTTCTCTCCCCCGTTAATAACCGGACAAGCCTTGAGTTTCTGTCTATTGTCTTAAACCCCGGCACCTGGACGAACAGCGACTTATTGGCCCACCAGGGAGAAGAATGCGGCGTAATCATCCAAGGCGAGATGACGGTGGTGGTAGGCGAAAGAGAATACCTGCTCAAGGAAGGAGACAGCATCTATTTCGACAGCACCATTCCACACCGTTTTTTTAACCATGGTGACAAGGTCGCTATTGGAATCTGGGCTATGACACCACCTTCGTTTTAAATTGGACCGTAAAGCACGTTCCCTTCCCAGGCTCACTATCCACCGTAATCATGCCACCGCGCAGGGTTACAATGTTATGAACGATGGCCATCCCCAGCCCTGCACCTTGTCCTGGCTTACGCTGACGTGAAGAACTTCCTCGAAAGAAACGTTCAAACACATGTGGCAGATCCTTAGGCGGTATCCCCTCACCGTTGTCGCGGATTTCCAGTGTGATTTGCTCGCCTTCTCCCCTCAGGCGCAGCGATATGCGCCCGGAGGAAGGGGTGTGCTGTACGGCATTTTGGATTAAGTTATAGAGAATCTGCCTCAGTTCACTGGAATGAACAGGAAGAACCAGGTCGTCCACCGCGACCTCGAATTCCCTAGGCTCAACGAGGGAACGGAGTAACGGGAGCAATTCCGACATCAACTTTTGTACTTCGGTCGCTGGATTCTCTTCACCACCCTTGGGTTCTTGGCTCAATTGATGCAGCGCCAGCAGGTCTTGCGTCAACTCGATGAGCCGCTCTGTTTCTACCAGCATGCTTTGATGCGCGCCCTGCAGGGTCTCTAAGTTTTGCTCCGGCCGATGCAGCAGGATTTCGAGGAATCCCCGCATGGATGTAAGCGGAGTCCGCAGCTCGTGGGACGCATCCGCGATAAAGCGTTCCATTTGTTCCTTGGCTGCGCGTTCTTTGTCTAAAGCGTGTTGCAGAGTTGCGAGCATATGGTTCAAAGCGTCACGCAGATGCACGATTTCGCTAGCCGCAGGTTCCTCTGGGATCCGCTGCCAGTACTTGCCGGTGGAAATGTCCTCGGAAGCCTTGGCGATGTGAGCCAACGGTTCTAAAGGTCTCCGCAACAAAAAGTAAACGGTTAAACTACCGAAGAGGAGCACAAAAAAGGCGGTATAGATGTAAACTTGTCGCTGTTGTGAAAGAATAGTCTGGGTACGACTTAGAGATATGCCGAGTACCACGTATCCCAAAAGAGAAGCATTAGCATTGGAGTGAATGGGTTTAATGAATAGTAAAAAACTACCGCGGCTCTTTGAGCCCACATAAAAAGGACGATTAAGTTTTCGTGTCTCAAGTAACTGTTTAAGAGCGGGGTCATATATC
>JAJZPA010000262.1 GCA_021811425.1 Bacillota bacterium
TCTTGCGGGCGGCCAAACACCAAGACGAGAAGGCTACCCAACGTAGTGGCTAGCCCAGCGAGGGTACTAATCCAGAGGATGCCGGTGAGGCTCGGCATAGGCAACTTCCTTTCTGACGAGAATGGACCCCTTGTGCATTATATTGAGAGAGATTCTGCAGAAGAACAAAGCCTAATGTTACGAGTTCACTTTAGCATGTTTAACTTCGGTTCTCCGGGGCAAGAATCAAGGTATAACCTTGTTGACCGAAAGGGATCGTGTAAAAGAGGTGTTTTCATGGACGTGGGGAAAAACAGTCTCAGTTTCCAGGCTTTGATCGCTCTGTTGGCTCTGAGTTTGGGGTTGTTTGCGGTCGGTACGAAGGCGGCTCAGGGTGGGTTTGTTCGACAGCCTGTACAGAGCACGGTGTCTGCAGAAGCTGCTCTTCCCCCACTTGCGCCTGAGAGCTTGATTCGCTTTCATGTGGTGGCTAATTCGGATAGTGAGATGGATCAGGACATCAAGCGGGCGGTACGGGATGCAATTCTCGAAGATGTGTCCCCACGGCTCGGGCAGTCTCATTCTCTCGAACAATCAAGAGAGCTTTTGAAGGAGATGCTTCCAGAGATGAATTTAAAAGCTCAGGCGGTGGTTCGCGACTGGGGTCAGGCCTATCCGGTTCGAACGGAGTATGGGAAAGCGTCGTTTCCCACAAAATCTTACGGATCATTGATTCTTCCGGCAGGAGAGTATGAGGCGGTTCGCATCCTTCTCGGGGAAGCGGTTGGCGCGAATTGGTGGTGCGTACTCTTTCCACCTTTGTGTTTTATCGACATTGACCAGGCGACGGCTGTACCGGTGGATGGAAAACCGGGTGTGCCCATCCAACACAGTGTTTCGGCAGGAAAGCCTAAGGTGCGTTTCTGGATTTGGGAAAAGTTGCGGCAGATTTTCCTGTGAAACATTGGTATGAAAAACAAAGACTCCGCATCACGAGCAAAGGTGGTGCGGAGTTTTTTCTTATTTCACTATTCCGGTCAAGAGAGTTTCATAGCCCCAGAATTTCCTTGAGTTTGCGGGACTGGGTACGGCTGACGGGTATTTCGCTGCGTTCAGAATCATCGACCACGACGGTATAGGTGCCGTTGAAATAAGGAATTAGTTCGCGCATGCGCTTGATGTTAACGAGGTAACAGCGGTGAGAGCGGAAAAAAAGATTAGGGCTCAAGCGACTTTCCAAGTCACGCAGGGTAAAACGGGTCAAGTAGGATTCCTTATGGGTTTTTACAAAGACGTTGTCTTTATCGGTATAAATATAGACGATTTCATCCGGGCGGAGAAGGATGGTTTTTCCGCGTTGGTCAACCGGAATAACCTCCAGAGGTTTGATGGGGGCTTCGGCCTTGATTCCGTTGTCAGCCGCAGGTGCAGGGACAGGCTGAGGATTGGAGGAGGCCTGAGCGAAGAGTTTACGCTCGCGTACTTTGAGCAGGGCTTCTTCCAGGCGTTTGGGATTAATGGGTTTGAGTAGGTAATCAAGGGCGTGAACCGTGAAAGCTTCGAAGGCATATTCCTCATGGGCGGTCGTAAAGATGATGGAGGGTGCATCAGGTTTGTCCCGCAGCTGCTGGGCCAATTCAATGCCATTGATTCCGGGCATGTCGATGTCTAGAAAGATCATTGAATACTCTACATTTTGGATGAGTTCCATGGCCTCTAAGGCGTTTGCGGCTTCTCCGACGACCTGCACGTCCTCAAAGGGCTGGAGGAGATAACGTAATTCTTTGCGCGCTGGGGACTCGTCATCAACAATGAGGGCACGAAATTTCAAGAGGCATACCCCTTTCCACAATCCTATTATTATCTTTTTTATTTGGGTCATTTTTATAAGGCCTATTTTTTCTTTATTATCGATCGGGGCGATTGGGTAGTCTAGTCATACTATTTTGACATCGAGATACAAAATCCTTTTAGTGCGGAAAAACTCTTTTTCAGTTGATGGGATAGGGTGACAAACGGTCAGGCATTGGACCGAGCTGAAACTTGTACTAATTTAGCGGACAAAGCATATCTATTAGCAAAATGGTCATGAGAGGAGGCAGGGACATGTTAGACCGTGTTCCAAATTTGCTTTACAGAGGGCTTGTGACATTGCTGGGCCTGGTTGTCATTTTAGCGCTCATTCCAGGATGCGGCGCACTGGATACGATGCTGCAGAAGGATGGCAATGCGAAATCGGTGCTGGGGGAATGGATTGGAAACACAAGCAAGTCATCCAGCCCGCAAGGACAGAATCCGACGGGCGAAAGCAAAACGATTGTACTCTATTTTGCGGATAGTACAGGGAAATATTTGATTGCTGAAGAGCGCACGATTCCGAAGACCTTGAGTTTGGCTAGGGAGACCGTAACTCAGTGGCTAAGGGGTCCGGCTGTAAAAGGAACCTCTGTTCAGTCGGCGGCTTCGCCAAGCACCACTTTGTTGGATATCGCAGTCAAAGATGGGATTGCAACGGTTGATCTGAGCAAAGACTTCAGTCAGCCTTATGCGAAGGTATCGCCTGAAGTGACCCTGTACGGCTTGGTGAATTCCCTGACCCAGTTTCCGACGATCAAGGAGGTCAAATTCAGGGTGGAAGGAAAGCCGCTCCAGAAGCTAGGGGCCGTAGATGCCGGTAATTTGACCTACAAGGGAGGTTTGATTAAGAGCGGTTCCCCAACCACGGCCCAGCCAAAGAGCCCCTCGACGAGTGATACGACCGGCACAACCACTGGCGGTAATCCTGCCCCAGCTTCACCCAGTTCCATTAATCTCTTCTCTTTTCCTGTGAGCACGACGTGAAATCAGGAGTCAGAAATCAGGAGTCAGAGGTCAGAGGCCAGAAACCAGAGGCCAGAAGTCGGAGGCT
>JAJZPA010000064.1 GCA_021811425.1 Bacillota bacterium
ACCACCGGAAGTGACTTCGACAGGGGACAATAAGCCCATTTCTTCGTAGTATCTTACGGTCCGAACAGTGACTCCGGCTTGAATCGCTAAGTCTCCAATCTTAATCAGATGTTTTTCTTGCTCCATCTTTAGCCCTTCCATGACAAAATATCCAGTATGTGAACTTTAAAAAATAGTATAACACAATAATAGGAGATGTTCTATTGCTCTGCACTGCTCTGCACATGCAATTTCCTGATGTTTAATTGCCCCTTCTTCGGGTAACCCTATCTTTGAGGTGAGAATTATGAGCCTTAAGAAATGGGTTTTACCGGCGAGCCTATATTTAGCGGCATTTGCGATACTTTTTACGCTATCTTATCTGCATAGCCCGGTGAGTGAGCGCCAAGCTTCGAGACAGAACCAAGCCCAGGTTCCTATGCAAACGACTGAGCAGGTATTGCCAGCGGTTGCAGGCAATGCGGAAGCAACATCAGCGGAGATTTCAACCGGATTTCAGTGCCCTGTCCAAGGCGAGATCCTGCGCTCACTGGGGAATTACTATTCGTCCACGCTTCAAGCGTATGTGTTTCATGCCGGGGTGGATTATGCTGAACCGGAAGGGGCGGTGATTCGGGCAGGGCACGAAGGCAAGGTCGTCTATGTGGGGAAAGATGTTCTGTTAGGCGAGCGCGTCACTTTGGACTGTGGTGATGGCTGGCTTGTGACCTATGGCGGTCTGCAGCATTTAGCGGTTCAGGAAGGGCAGTCTGTGAGCGCGGGCCAAGCCCTCGGGCAAGTTGGCTTTGACCCCGGAAGTGAAGGACAGGGGCGGCCTCAGCTGCATTATGAAGTATGGCACAATGGTCAATCGGTAACCCCCTAAGCGATCTTGTTGCATTTACAAAGCTCAACCCCTACTTGGATTTAAGGTAAGGTAGGATTGATGGCGCTTTTCTGGATTAATACATGATTTACCAATAGCAGGACATCCTTCTAGGATGTCTTTTTTAGTCCCCCTCGCATATAAATGTACAAAAAATCGGCACAAGGGGGGTCTTTAAGTGCAAGAATATATTCGCAAGCGGGTACTGGACATCGGCAATTATATTTTAGAGTCCAGCGCTACCGTGCGGCAAACGGCCGATGTTTTCGGGGTCAGCAAGAGCACGGTACATAAGGACGTCACGGAACGGCTGCCTTTGATTAACGAAAATCTAGCGATGGAAGTTAAGCACATCCTGGAGAACAATAAAGCCGAACGACATATTCGCGGCGGGGAAGCGACGAGGAAAAAATATCAGGAAAACTAGGTCTCGTTGCGAAGTTTACGGAATAACGGTGCACTTCAGAACGAAAGGCGTATTTTTCGATCGGATCGATAAGAAAAAAGAGTCAATCCTAGAGGAATTGGCGGATAAATAACGAATTAAAACATGTCCGCTCTATTAATCTCCCTGCGGGGAGATTATATTTCCCTACAGGAAGTTTGAGTCTGTGGGGGATAAGAAAACTTGCGGGGATGTTTTGGACAAGCTATAGATGAAAGGGGTACCACCGCTCATGTTCGGGATTGACTTAGGGATCGATTTAGGTACAGCGAGTGTCCTTGTCTATGTGAAAGGAAAAGGGATTGTTCTCCATGAGCCATCGGTTGTTGCGATTGATAAGATGACGAACAAACGCATCGCGGTTGGCGAAGAAGCGCGCTCCATGCTGGGGCGGACACCGGGGAATATTGTGGCGATCCGCCCTATGCGGGACGGTGTGATTGCAGATTATCAGACCACTGAGCTGATGCTCAAATACTTTATTGACAAAGCGGGGGCGAGGCGTTGGCCTTTTTTTCGCACGAATGTAGTGGTCTGCATTCCGTCTGGAGTCACAGAGGTCGAGGAACGGGCGGTCAAGCAGGCGGCCTATCAGGCGGGAGCCAAAAAGGTAAGAGTGGTCGAGGAACCGTATGCGGCTGCTCTGGGTGCTGGGTTGGATATCTCAGGGGCGGTTGGGAACATGGTCGTGGATATTGGTGGCGGAACGACGGACATTGCTGTTCTCTCTTTGGGAGGAATTGTCTGCAAACGTAGCCTTAGGGTTGGCGGGGATAAGTTTGATGAAGCGATCATCCGCTTTGTCCGGCGCGAGCACAACCTCATGATTGGGGAGCGGACGGCTGAGGAGATCAAGATAGCCGTGGGGGCAGCGATTCCGGAAGGCCGCCCAGGACAGGCTGAAATCGATGTGCGGGGTCGTGATCTGATCAGCGGGCTTCCCAAAACAATTCATGTAAATTCCCAAGAATGTTATCAGGCCCTAGAAGAATCTATTGAGGCGATAGTTGCAGCTGTCAAGGAGGTCTTAGAACGGACACCGCCGGAACTATCGGCAGATATTCTTAATAAGGGGATCATGATGACTGGGGGAGGTTCTTTAGTTTACGGCTTTGATACCCGTATTTCCCGAGAAACGGAGCTTCCGGTCAGTATGGCTGAGGATCCCATCTCCTGTGTGGCTTTGGGCACCGGCAAGGTATTGGAAGGTTCGTTCTGAGCTGGACAGGGTAGAATACACCCAAGAGGGCCGGAAATCAGTGGGGTCTGATCTCCGGCCTTTGTATCCCACCAGGTGCCATAAGCTTGGCCCAAGCCTGATTTTCGTTATGATGGATGGGGGACTATGATGAAAGCCGATGTTCTTAGGGTTCAGGTTGATGCTGTCACATTGCAGGAGTGTGTCCGGCGCATTGCGGAGGCGATTGGGGCAAAGACCTACATACGGGTTGTTACGGCGAATCCCGAGATACTGGAAGCAGCCTCTCGCGCTCAAAAACTAAGAACAATCCTTAACACAGCCGACCTGGTGACGGCTGATGGTGTTGGAGTGGTTTGGGCGGCTAGGCATTTAGGTTCACCCCTGCCGGAGCGGGTGACGGGGATCGATTTGCTGGAAGCGTTATTTCCTGTCGCCGCAACAGAGCACTGGCGTATTTTTTTCCTAGGCTCCAAGCCGGGTGTTGCTGCTCAAGCGGCTGCGCGGATGGCGGTCAAGCACCCAGGCTTTGCTTGGGAGGCTCAGCATGGGTACTTCCAGGCCGCTGAGGAGGAAGCGCTTCTGGAGCGCATCCGGGCGTTCCGACCGCACCTCATCCTGATTGGGCTGGGTGCGCCGCGCCAAGAGATTTGGAATTGGGAGCATCCGCACTTAGCCTATGTGAGTATGGGTGTGGGGGGGAGTTTCGATGCCTTAGCAGGTCTTGTTCAACGCGCACCCAAAGTTTTCCGAGAGGCTCGCCTGGAGTGGCTTTACCGCCTCTGGCAAGAACCGTGGCGCTGGCGACGCCAACTCACCTTACCGCGTTTTGTCCTCAAGGTTTTGCGTCAAAAGAGGTTTTAGCCCCCCCTGAAAATCATGGGCGTTTGCGTATGTATAGATCGAAAGGCAGACGCAAAGCAGCAACCGATCCGAGAGGGGAATGGCTCTTCTGGTTAAGGAAGGGAAACATGGGATTTCCGTTTGGGGAGGATGGAGAAATGCCGGATTGGGAAGAGCCTCGGTTCTGGGAAGAAGTGGCCAATCGGCAAGTAAGAGAGGATTGTCTGACAGCGTCCCAGCCTTTTGTGCTTCATGTTGCGGGCCAAGTATGCGGCCGCCATTTGGAATGGGGGCGGGATGAGGAACTGTCAGAAGCGATCATCGCTTTTAATGTTGCGCTCGATCACTTTGAACTGGGCAAAGGGGTGCCGTTTCTGGCCTATGCCCGGTTACTGATCAAGCGTCGGCTCATTGATTATTTCCGTCGCCAGGAACGGCATCAGGCTCTTCCTCTCGAAGTACCGGAAGTGGCTCTGGCGGCAGAACTTCAAGTCAGTGTGGCCGATTTTTGCGACCGGGAACAGAATCGGGAAAGGGCGTCTGAAATTCAGGAATTTGCCCTGGAACTTAAGCAATATGCTTTAAACTTTTCGGACTTGGTTGAAGTTTCTCCGAAGCATCGCGATACACGGGAGTCCCTGCAGCGTGCGGCTTTGCAGTTGGCAAGCGATCCGATCCTCTGGGCGCAGGTTGAGCAAAAGGGGAAAATCCCGATGCAGGCTCTGGCCAACATTACCGGGCTGCACCTTAAGGTATTGGAAAGGGGACGGAAGTATCTGTTGGCTGTCGCCTTACTGATTGCCCGCAAACATCACTATATATATTTGCGCGAATACGTACTTCCCCAGGAAAGGAGGGCCGCCCGATGAAAAAGACCAAGGCCGTCATCTTAGAATGCTCAGGCAATGTCTATTCCGTTTTGGCCGAAGACGGGTCTTTTCGTACGGTACGCCTTCATGAAGGGAGAGAAGTGGGTGAAGCGATCGAATTAAAGGAAGGGCGGCTGGCCTGGTCTGCCTGGATGTCCGCAGCGGCACTCCTTTTAATCATGATTACGGCTGCCTTTTCTTGGCTGAGCCAGAAGGAGGCCACAACGGTTGCCTTTCTTTCTGTGGATATAAATCCTAGCTTAGAGCTGAGACTGGATGCAAACAGTTTGGTTCAAGGGGCATTCGGACTGAACGCGGATGGGGAAACGCTCCTCGAAGGGCTTTCCGTCAAGGGCAAGGGAAGCGGGGAGGTTTTAGCTTTATTGGTAGAACGGGCGATTCAGCTCCACTATCTCACAGCGGAACATCCATGGGTTGTTTTAGGTGCTTCTTCTGAGGGAATAACCCCGGCGCTCCCGCTTTCAGGTCTGGCGGACACGGTCTCTCAGGTTGGCGAGAAACAAGGGATGAGTCTGAATGTAGCAGCCTTTCAGCTGACCGCTGGGGAAGAACACGAGGCTAAGGCCAAAGGCCTCACACCGGGGGAATATGGCCTTTGGTTGAGCGCTGAAAAAGCAGGCCTGACTTTGCCCGAAGGAGCGGTAAAGGATTCTGCGGAGCGAGTGAGGATTCTTTCACAAGAAAAAGTCCAGGCTCAAGTTGAGGCCGGGCAAGGGACGTTGAAGCTGGGACAGAGCGACCGGAAGGCAGGGCCGGATGGAAGCGGCGCATCGAAACAGGGTAAGGCCGGTGTTCCGGAACAGCCCAGTGTCCGTATAGATAATAAGTTGGAGAAAGACGGGGAGCAGCGCGCTGGGGAAACCAAGGGGGCTGTGGATTCACTGAACAGCGTCCAAAAGAATCAACTCAATGGGGTACCCGTGTTTCAAGGGAACACCAGTAAGGACCCCAGTAAGGGAATCATCAATGGTCAGACCAACACCAATCGTGAACAAAAAACGCACGACCCTGAGCAGAGTTCTGGGGGGAAAGGCGAAGAGGACCGGGAAAACAGCGGCTTAGGGGAAAAACCCGGACAACAACAGGGAGAGAAGTCTGACATTGGGGAGCAAAGGAAAAGTGATGACGCAGGAGATAGTCTTGCTCAAAAAGGCAAGGAATGGGGACATTGAACGAGGATTTAATGCCCGGCATTTTGCTTTAGCAACGCATAGTCGCTCAGTTGGCCTGGGACGCGAGGAGTTCGGCGTAGACGTCCTGCGTTTTGTTCACCATGATATCGAGGGAAAATTCCGGCCAGCGCCCGGCTGCAGTTTGGCTCAGGGTCTGGGCCAGGTGAGGCTGATTGAATATACGAGCACAGGCTTGGGCCAGGGCTTCTGGATTCCGTGGGGGAACCAGAAGCCCATCCTGATCAGATCGTACAACCTCGGGGATTCCGCCTGCCTGGCTCGCCACGATAGGAATGTAGTATTGCATCGCTTCCAAAAGCACAAGTCCCATCCCTTCGCTGACGGAGGGGAGAACGAAGAGATCCATGGCCGGTAAGGCTCTATAGGCTTCGGGAAGAAATCCGGTCAGGGTATGGGGAATGTTTTCCTCGTTCAGGGCTGCCCTGATTTCGTTTTGCAGGGGCCCGTCCCCGATGAGAAGAAGGTGAAGGCGGGGAAACTCTGGCAAGAGGAGTTTGGCTGCTTCAACCAATGTAGCATACCCTTTGGCCGGATGGAAACGGGCGATCGTGCCGAGAACCTGGGCATCAGGCGCAATGTGCCACTGTTTGCGGAATTTCTGCCGTTCTTCCCGCTCATCGTGAGGAGGCAGAACCGGGTAGCCGTTATAGATGACGCTGACCTTGCGGCTGCCTCGTGCCAAGAGTTCCTGGGCTAAATACTGGGACACGGCAATTTGGCCGCTGCTGAAGGGCAAGGTGAGTTGTTCCAGCCAGAGGGCAATCTGAGCTGCGAAGGGAGAACGGTAATCCTGTACCAAAGAACTATGGACGGTCGAAAGGTTGGGTAGTCCCAGCCAGCGGGCAGCGAGTCTTCCCAAGAGGTTCGCCCGCGCGCCGTGGCAGTGGATGAGGGCGATGTTTTGGGCGCGAGCCCAGCGAATGAGTTGGGGCAGAGGGGAGAAATCAAGGGGATAATGCATGGGGAAGGTTTGAGTCTCAATACCCTTTTTGTGAGCTAGTTTTGCGAGCGGGCCCTTGACGAGGCAGGCCAAGGTCGGCTGGAAACGCGTACGGTTGAGGTTTTCGAGGAGATTCAAAACGTGCTGTTCTGCACCGCCAATTTCCCCTCCACCGATAATATGTAAGATTTTGGCTGGAGCCACGGCATTTTACTTCCCTTCAGTCCAAGACTGGTTTATACTGTAGTCAGAATATCCAACTTCATCATATAAGAAGCGCTTGTCCTCTGCAAGTTTTGGGGCAATCATTAGCCCTTGCAGGTCGATCGAACGAGATCAACGGTGCACGCAGTGTGTTCGGTTTGGGCTGGCGTTTAGCAAGGAGGCAGAAAGTTGATCGAAAGCCAAGAAATTCAACAGATTATTCCTCACCGCTACCCGTTTTTAATGGTAGATCGGATTATTGAGCTTGAGGAAGGGAAGCGAGCGGTCGGGATTAAGAATGTTTCCGGAAATGAGCCCTATTTCCAAGGGCACTTCCCCGAATATCCGATTATGCCTGGGGTACTCATCATGGAAGCCCTAGCCCAGGTCGGAGCGGTGGTGGTTTTAAAGAAGCCCGAATTCGCCGGTCAGATTGCCTTATTTGCCGGATTGGATCAAGTTCGTTTCCGGCGACCGGTTTTGCCAGGGGATACGCTCAGGCTGGAAGTGGAGTTGACAAAATTCCGGGGTTCCCTTGGGATCGCGGAAGGGAAGGCTTTTGTCGGCGAGGAACTGGCCGCCCAGGGCAAATTGACCTTTGCCTTAAGGCCGGGTCCGCGTCAAGGGTGATTTTTGGTGGAGAGTCAAGCGAAATATGATGTCAGCAAAGCCAGGAGCAGCAATGAGCATAGCCTGGCTTTTGTTTTTGCCCTCGGCTTAACGGCTCATGGCCTGTTTTTCCCGGCGGAAGTCATCGCTGTGACGTTCGCTATGCTGGTTTTGCTCCGCAGTCAGGCTAGCAAGGCAAATTTCCATTCTGAACCGATGGGTGTCACAGATGCCCTGTTGTTTGGGCTGGCCGGGCTTTCCCTACTGGGCCTTTTCCACTCGGTTAAAGCGGAAGAAGCATGGCTGGAAGCCATACGCTATCTGCTTTATTGGTTGATTTATCGCTGGAGCCTAGGGATGTCCGCAGATGTGCCCTTGTCACGCTGGGTGCGACGAGCGGGCTGGGCAGCGCTCCTTTTGGCCATTGCAGGTGGGTTTCCTTTTGCTTATGCTTTCGGGCTGACCACGGGTATGGCCGAAGCGGGTCGGCTCAACTCCTTATTAGGCTATGCCAATGCCACCGGTATCTTTTTGGCAGCCGCTCTGCTCCTCCCTGGGCTCAATCCTTGGCTTAGGCCGGTTCTCTTTCTCGCTCTGATCAGCACGGGATCGCGCAGTGCGCTGGGGCTTTTTGCGGTGTTTAAGGTTTACGATCTTTGGCAAGGACTGAAAGGGCTACGCCGTAGGGGTGGGATGCAGGCTGTTGTAGAGTGGAAGCAGAGGTCGTTCTATCAGGCTTTGATCATCGGCATCTTTGCTGCGGGATTGCTGTATGTAGCGGTGGGGGAGGCGTTTCACCCGGCATTGGCTCACCTTACGGCCTGGAATAGTTTTGACCGCAGTTGGGGTGAGCGCCTTGTTTATCTGAAGGATGGGTTCGCGCTCGCCTGGCGCGGGAACCTTTTGCCCCAGGCCGGAGGGTGGCTCGCTTTTCCCTTGGTGCAGGATATTCCTTACTGGACGCTGGATCCACATTCGGGCATCATCCGGGTGCTCTTGAACCAGGGCCTAGCGGGGCTCTTGTTCCTCAGCATCTGGGCGGTGTTGTGGAACCGCAAGGCGCGGCACAGCCTCCGGCGGGAGGGTTGGGGGGTGCGGGGACAGGAACTTAAAGCGTACTACCGTGTGAGTTTCTTTTTCATGTTGCACAGCCTTGTGGATGCTGACTTTGCCTTTCCGATTCTGGGTTTCTGCTTCTGGTTTCTCGTGGGCTCCATCGCTGGGCAGTTGCGCTCGCATGAGGCTATGCTACCTCGCGTCAGGAAACTGCGGAAGCGGGTCACTTGGGCGGGTGCGCTGCTTGATGCACCCCGTTCTATGATACATGCGAATGTCTTGAGGTTGGTGTTCAGTACATTTTTGGTTCTGGGGGTCGGGTTCTTCTGGAGTCGATCGGGTTCGGGGTTTCCTCTTTCTCAAGCTGTGGTCAAGGCAGGAGGCAGCGAAACCTGGGCGAGGGTTTTGCGTTATGACCAAACCTGTGTAAGCTGTCGCCGGGAGTTGGCTGAGGCCGAATTCAAACGCGGAGATTGGCAGGCTGGGCTGCGGGGGGTTGAACAGGTTCTTGCGTGGCGCAAATTCGATTTGAGTGCATATGAATGGGCACAGAACGTGGTTTGGCAGGCAGCTGAAAGCAGGCAAAAAGACGAAAATGTAGACGTTCGTCAGCTGTATGCCTGGATGGAGGGTGTTCCGGCGAGGGTCAACGCTTTGGCCGAGCAGGTTCCGCAAAGGGAACGCCGGCTTTGGACCGGCTACACAGGTTTCCGATCAACCCCGCATTTGGAGCTATTAGCCCGCTATGCCAGGGAACGCACCCTTCAGCCATGATGACCATACCCTGATGATGAAAGGGTGTGGTGATCATGATCATAGCGGTCGGGATTGGGATGTTGGCCGGCCTGCTTTGGCACCTTGTGGGTAACTGGGAGTGGCAGATACCCGAGCGTTGGGCGGATAGACTGGCGAGATGGGGAGAAGCGCGGAGAAGGGGTTCCCGGGTGCTTCGGTTAGTCTGGTACATAGAGGATGAACAGGATTTTGAACGCCGTTATTGGGAAATGCGCAGATACCTTCCGACTTGGGAACGGATTGAAGGCAAAAGATTGTGGATTGAGATTTCACTATACGTGCGGGAGAGACGGGACGCGGTTGAGAGGGTACAGCGATCGTTTCAGCGGGTTGGGTTTGTGGTTCGGGATTCAATCCCGAACCACGAAAAGGGGTAGAATCACATGAAGTTTTTCCTTATTCTTAAGGAGGACGGGGGATGGTTTTTCTCCCTGTTCGCAGAGGTGGACAAGCCGAAGGAGGTGGGCGAAGTGTTGCAGCCTGCTCTCCCTCTGAGCGTTGTTGAGCGGCTGGTACAGGAGGTTCAGGGGCCCGTTAAGACATATAGGTTCTCCCGTGTAGAGGCTAAGAAGAGGATCATGAAGGCTTTAAGACGGGAGATCTCCCCTTCGGCTTTGGAGTGGGACTGGTCGGAAGTCAGGGCTGCGGTGGGAACGCCTGAATGTCCTCAGGAATTTGAACGGAGGGTACGCGGGCGTCAGTTGACGGATGGAGACTTGGGATGGCTGGCAGAAGAAATGCATGTTTCGCAGGAAATGGTTTGGCGTTGGGCAGATACCCTGGTTCGGCGTGGGGAGGGCGAGTGGCTTCCGGCGGTTCGTCAGTTTCGGGGCCATTGGCAGTGCCAGCGCTGTGGTGGGGAAGATGTTGAGGAATGGCCCAGTGTATTTGGCATGGCGGCGACATGTAAGAGCTGTCTGAGTTTGGGGCCAGCCACATCCTTAGGTGTACTCTTCCGCAGCCGTATCTCCGTGGGCAAATTCTCTTTCAGGATAAATTACAGCTTTCTATCCCATTTTGCGCTCACCCCGGCCCAGGAGCGGGCTGCTACGGAATTGCTGCAATTTGTGACTGACCCGCTTGGGAGCGAGGCTTTGATTTGGGCGGCCTGCGGAGCGGGTAAGACCGAAGTGGGGTTCCCATCCATCGATTGGGCCCTCAGGCACGGACGGGCAGTCCTGTTTGCGGCTCCGCGTCAGGATGTCGTGCTGGATGTGGCACCGCGCCTGCAACGCGACTTTTTAGGGTTGGAGGTTCCGGTACTTACCGGGAGGACACCGGGCATTTCGCGGGGGAGCCTGACGGGTGGGTTGGTGGTGGCTGCAACGCATCAAGTTTTGCGCTTTTATCAGGCATTTGCTCTGATCATTCTGGATGAGATAGACGCCTTCCCGTATGCGGGGAGTCGGGCTCTGGACTGGGGCCTAAGACAGGCTTTGCAGCCGGGCGGTAAGATCATCTGTATGACAGCTACCCCAACAAAGCGCCAGATCCAAAGCGTGGAAAAGGAAAGGGGAAGTGTGATACGCTTGCCCGCCCGTCATCATCGGCATCCCTTACCGGTTCCGACATGGGAACGGCTAAATTTCAGGGGGACGGGGGAATTGGCGTTGGCTCGGGATGAGGCTCGGTTCTGGGCTAAATTAAAGGATCTGAGTGCGCGCGGCCCGGTTCTCCTGTTTGTTCCAAAAATCGCGTGGGTAAATCCCTGGGTTGAACGACTGAGGCAGGGTATGCCCCAGGCAACAGTGGCCGGGAGCTTTAGCGCCGACCCAGAGCGGCAGGCGAAGGTCACCGAGCTGCAGGCGGGGGGGATGGACTTCTTTGTCAGTACCTCGATCCTCGAACGTGGGGTCACGATCGAGGGAGTTCAGGTGATCGTAATGGCTGCCGATCATTCGGTTTTTGATGAGCGCTCACTTGTGCAAATGGCAGGCCGGGTGGGCCGCAGCCCCCGCGAACCGGAGGGAGAGGTATTTTTCTGGTCGGGCAGAAAAACCGCTGGGATCGACAAGGCGATTCACTGGATTGAAGAACAAAATGCCTTAGCACTGGCCCGGGGATTGATTGACTGAGGGAGGGATGGATCATGGGACAGACGATGGGACAGATGCTCCGGGAATGGGATATGATTCGCAACAACTTGCGCTCACTGTGGTACGAGGCACAGGAGCCTTGCCTGCTCTGTGGGGCAGCGGCAGGGCCGATTTGTGGAACTTGCCAAGAGGCGTATTTCCCATTGGATACAAAACGCTGCCAACAGTGCGGCAAGCTTGTTAAGCCGGAGGTGGAACGTTGTGCAGACTGTGAGGAGGGCAAGGGCCCTCAGGGAATTACCCGTGCCGCTGCCTGGGGGCACTATACAGGGCTTTGGAAGGATTTTATCTGGAATATGAAGTTCAAATCCCGTCCACTGCTCCTGCGAGGACTTGCCCATCCCGTGGCCGAAGCGGCTCAGCGTTACCTGCCAGCCTCAGATGGTCTCGTACCCGTTCCTCTTCATCCGGAACGCTTAGCGGAGAGGGGGTTTAATCAGGCAGAAGTAGTCGCTTCCCTTCTCCATTGGGAGCTGGGCCTGCCTTTGGTTCAAGGGCTTGAGCGGGTGCGTCCCACACACCGTCAGGTGGGACTCAGGAGAGGTGAACGGCTAGAGAATCTTAAAGGTGCGTTTATTTTTCAGGGAGCCTCTATTCAAGGGAGGGAGTTGTGGCTCATTGATGATGTCATAACCACAGGTGCCACGCTGGAAGCTTGCGCTGAGGCTTTGCTCGAAGCTGGAGCTCGGCGGGTATATGCCTTCGCTTTAGCCGGGGGCAGGGAAAGCCGGAAGGCGAGGGAGTGAGGATTGGCTTTTGCTCACAAGGTTATCCACATCAAAGGTACGTATTTTCGCGGTCTGCGACCCATTATCCACATTATCCACAGGATGGAACTTGATTCTGTGGATGAAATCATAAAAAATTGACATCGGAGCAGCACTATAGCAGGAATAATCTGAATTTTGACGAATAGATAATAGCTTAGGTTTTCGGCTATTCCGTGTTGTATAAAGATACATCAAAGTGTATAATGGCAGCGCGGGTAAGCTCAAAAACAAGCAAGTGAAAAAATAACATGGAGAAAGGGGATCCGAGACTGTGCACAAGAAAAGTTTTCACCTGATTTTAACAACCGTACTCATACTGAGCTTGGTGGCTCTTGCAGGGTGCGGGACAACGACACCCACAACATCTGCACCTGCAGGAGGAACCGCTGCATCGACACCGGAGAAAATTCTTAAGGTTGGTTCCGACATTGCGTATGCCCCGTTTGAATTTATGGATGAAAAGCAAAATCCAGTTGGTTTTGACATCGATTTACTGAATGCGATTGCAAAAGATATGGGTTACAAGGCTCAATTTGAGACCTCTCCATTCGATGGGCTGAACCTTTCCCTGGCGTCAGGCAAATACGATGCCGTTATTTCTGCCATGACCATTACGCCGGAGCGGGCTAAAGTGGTTCTCTTCAGTGACAAATACTTCCTGGCTACTCAGTACATTGCCGTGAAGAAGGGCTCTGCGATTAAAACAGCGGCTGACCTGAAAGGGAAGCGTGTTGGAGTTCAGGCTGCGACCACGGGTCAATATGCGATGGATAAAATGGGTGTAACGACTAAGAAGTATGACACCACACCCGATGCGATGACGGACCTGGTGAATGGTGGGCTTGATGCGGTAGTCGCGGATTCGCCGGTTATCCTTTACTTTATCAACAAGCAACCGAACGCCAATATTGTTGCACTGCAGGGAGACTTCGAGAAGGAATTTTATGGGATTGCCATGAAACTCGACAACAAAGCACTGGCCGAAAAGCTCAATGCTTCGTTAAAGAAACTGATCAGCAACGGGGAGTACGCCAAGATCTATAAAAAATGGTTTAATGCCGATCCTCCCAGTTTAGGCTAAGCCAGGCTGACCGGACGGGTTTATAAGTCCTTCATACCAGATACATGAAGCTTCTTGAAGTGAACGGCGTTGCAGATGTCTGAGACGCCGTTTTCTTCTCTGTTAACGCTCGCGCTGCAACGGTCGGCTTTGTTTGCAGCGCGTCTCGATTTTCGTTCCCCTCATGGATGCTCAGCCTCAACGATTACGAGGGTTAATTTCCGATTGACTGAATGTTCCTGATAATTGTATAATGCCAAGGAATAGGTGAATAGCATTGTAAAAATATCCTTAATGAGGAGGATTTTTGTGGTCATTGATTGGAGTGTGGCGATTAGGAGCTTGCCCATATTGCTGAAAGGGGCAGTCATCACCTTAGAACTCACGGCTGGTGCAGTGGCAATGGGCGTTGTGATAGGGATGTTTATGGCCTTAGCTCGCCTTTCGAAGCGCTGGCCCCTGCGGGCGTTCGCAACAGCGTACATCGATTTCTTGCGCGGGACACCGCTCCTGGTTCAGATTTTCCTGGTCTATTTTGCCGCACCACAGTTGTTCCATTTCCAACCACCGGACAAGTATCCGTACATTGCTGGGATTTTGGCGATGGGGCTGAATTCTGGGGCTTACATTGCGGAAATTTTCCGGGCCGGGATTCAATCGATCGACCGGGGCCAATCTGAGGCCGCCCGTTCGCTGGGTATGACCCAAGCCCAAGCCCTTCGTTACATAATCCTACCTCAGGCCATCAAACGGGTGATTCCCCCTCTGGGCAACGAGTTTATCGCGATGCTCAAGGATTCTTCGCTCGTGGCCGTCATTGCGATGGAGGAGTTGTTCTACTCGGGCAAACTTATCGTTGGCAACACGCTGCAATCGTTTCCGATCTATGGTACGGTGGCACTCATTTATTTAGCCATGACCATGACCATCTCCAGGATTTTAGGGGTTGTCGAGAGGAGGTTGGGCAAGAGTGATATCCGTTAAGAATTTGCATAAGTATTTCGGCAAGCTCGAGGTCCTCAAGGGTGTCAATCTCGAAGTCAAAGAGAAAGAAGTCGTGGTCGTCATTGGACCCAGCGGCTCGGGCAAGAGCACTTTTCTGCGCTGCCTCAACAAACTAGAGGAGCCCAATGACGGCGAAATCGTGATTGACGGGATTCCTCTGAGTTCGGATACGAATGTGAATGCTATCCGCCGGGAAGTCGGGATGGTCTTTCAACGCTTTAACCTTTTCCCTCACATGACGGCCTTGGAAAATATAGCACTTTCTCCCCAAATCGTGCGCAAGCTGAAGAAAGATGAGGCAGTGGCGGTTGGTTTGGAACTCCTGCGCAAAGTGGGACTCTCCGAGAAAGCCTACGAATATCCTGAACGGCTTTCGGGTGGCCAACAGCAGAGAGTGGCGATTGCCCGGGCCCTAGCCATGAAGCCGAAAATCATGCTCTTTGATGAGCCGACTTCGGCGCTTGACCCCGAGATGGTGGGAGAGGTTCTAGCGGTTATGAAGGATCTGGCTCAGGAAGGGATGACCATGGTTGTTGTCAGCCATGAAATGGGCTTTGCCAGGGAAGTAGGGGATCGGGTCATTTTTATGGATGAAGGGGTTATTATGGAGGCAGGGACGCCTGAGGCGCTTTTTAATCGCCCGCAGAACCTACGGACAAAAGCTTTCCTCAGTAAAATTCTTTGATAGCGGAGAAGCGTTTACCCCTTTTGTGCGCTACATGAGGGGTTTATGTTTAAAGGGCGGGCTCAGTGGTTATCCTGCAGAGGAAGGGCACATGTTCCCAAAGCTGACATGCCCGAGATTCGGGCTATACAGGCAGGGGATGTTGCTTATAGATTTAAGGAGGTTGTTTTTTGGTGGTTGGCAAGGTCAAATGGTTCAGTAAACAGAAAGGGTACGGATTTATTGAGCGCGAGAATGGACAAGATGTCTTTGTCCATTATGCGTCGGTTGTCGGTGAAGGGTTTCGTACTTTGGAAGAAGGACAAACAGTTGAATTCGACGTCATCGAAGGGCCGCGGGGAGAACAAGCAGCCAACGTGATTGTGCGCTAAGAACTTCTTTCGGCAATAGTCGTATAAATCTGTACTCAGATGAGAAAACTGACACTGTTGGTTCAGAAGGCAGGGCATAAGCCCTGCCTTTTCGGATCACTCTGCCGAGTTTCGCTCTTAACTCGGAAAAATTGACCAACCTAAGGGCGGAAAAAGCAGGATTTTTTCAGTACAGGGGGAATATTATAAACATAGATCGCTAAAAGGGGGTTGTCATCGATGAACATTATGATTCGCGGCAAACATATCGAGGTGACCGATGCACTCAAAGACTATGTCATGAAGAGGGTGAGCAAGCTTGAGCGCTATTCTGATGAATTTCAGGATGTGCAGGTGACCCTTTTGGTGGAAAAGGATCGGCATCGGGTAGAGGTAACGGCCCCAATTAATGGAATGATCTTGCGGGGGGAAGAAGAGACCTCTGACATGTACCAATCCATTGATCTTGTACTGGAGAAGCTGGAGCGGCAGATTGATAAATATCGGACGCGCATCGCCAAACGGCTGCGAACGAAGGTTCTGAAAGATCACGAAGCAGAGCATCCTGTCGAGGAAGAAGCCCATCAAGTGGTACGGAATAAGAAGTTCCAGGCGAAACCGATGTCCGTGGATGAGGCGATTATGCAGATGAATTTGATTGGACATAACTTCTTTGTCTTTTACGATGCCGATTCCCATCACATGAGTGTGGTCTACCGCCGTAAAGACGGGGGTTACGGTGTCTTGGAGCCTGAAATGTAAGTTTATTCTAAAGGAAACCCTCAGGCCCGCTTTTTGCGGGCCTTTTTCTTACCAGTCAGACCCCCATGCCGCAATGTTGGCACCACTAATGAATGGAAAATTTATTTTCCAGGGTAGAAAGTATAGCTTTATGGTGGCATAAGTGCAACCTCGGCTTCCGACGGCCAAGGATGGCCTAGTGTCGCTGAAGCCATGGATGGCGTGAAGCGACTGTCGTC
>JAJZPA010000065.1 GCA_021811425.1 Bacillota bacterium
ATGATATAATTTTTGTCTTTCAGCGGCATAATGGCATGCGCCATGCAGATTACCCCGCCTTCGCCGATATTCGCGCCCTTAATGTCATCCAGCATTGAAAAATGTCTTATATCGCTTGGGCTTGGCTCCGCCGTCATTTTTATCTCAATCGGATAGAGAGTGTTGTTCTCATGTATCAGCAAATCAATTTCTTTCTGATGTCCGTCCCGCAAAAAATACAAATCTGCTGCCAGCCCCGCGTTTGTATAGCTTTTCAGGATTTCGGAGACGACAAAGCTCTCATAAAAGCACCCGTTCATTGCCCCGTTCGACAGCGTTTCGGGCGTAAGCCACCGCGTTAGATAGGCCGCAAGCCCTATATCCAAAAAATGCAGCTTCGGCGTCTTGACCGCCCGTTTTATCGCATTGTTGCTGTAGGGTTTTAAGAGATATACAATTCCGCTTGTTTTTAATATGGAAAGCCATCTTTTCGCCGTAGGCTCGCTTATTCCCACATCTTTTGCGAGCGAAGACAGGTTCAGCATTTGTCCGGTCATGGCGGCGCATACCGTCATGAATTTTAGAAAACTATCCTCATCAGCCACCTGCGTCAATTTGCGGACGTCGCGCTCAATATATGTTTTCGTGTAATCGGAGTAAAACTCCTGCCATTTGAAATCGGGGTTCGCCACAAGCTCGGGCATACACCCTCGGTGGATGATTTCCCAGATGCGGGAGACGCTGAATGGCGGTTTTCCCGCTTTGCGTACTTTCAGATATTCAAGCGTGGGAATAAAAGGCTTTGTCCAACTCTCCCCGTTTATTTCCCGCAGCGATAATCCGAGCAGCTCCAAAATCCCTGCCCTGCCCGCCAAACTTTCGGTGACGTTTTGCATAAGCTCAAAGCTCTGAGAGCCTGTCAGGAAAAAGTCGCCTTTATTCCGGCTTTTATCAAGCAGGATTTTGATATAATGAAAAATGACGGGAGCGTATTGCACTTCGTCAATGAAAACAGGCGGCGGGTTAAAATCGAAAAACACGGATGGTTCCTCCGCAGCGCGACGGCGGGTGGGTAAATCGTCAAGCGTAATCTTTGTGACGTCGGGTTTCAGGTTTTCTATCAGAGTGGTTTTCCCCACCTGCCTCGCACCTGTCACAACAACAGCGCCTTTCATTTTCGCACGTTCCAAAACTGCATTTTCAATATGCCGTTTAATATACATAATCAAAGCCTCTTTTAGGATATTATAACATTAAATATTATATTATCCCACAATTCATTTGTCAAGTGCTTTAATTGAATTAATGAACCACCACCAGAGCTGATATGGCATAGGTGTTGTGCAATCTGTTGGGGAAATAGCATTAGGAATTAAGCTGACATATTGAAACGCAAGTGAGGCGCTTCGCTCGAAGTGCCTCACTTGCGTCATTTCCGTATCGGTTTGGGTATGGTTCAGTAAGTTTCCCTATTAAACCGTGCCTTTACTTTTCCTTGCTTTTTCCGGCCAATTCTTTCTGGTAAGCCTTCCATTCCGGGCACCATAGCGTATGCCAGCGCCAAAGCCTGGCGGAAAATGAATTTGGCTTCTGTTCAGCCCTGGCACGCGACTTACAATTTTCGCACTTCGCACTCATTTCTCACACCTCCTGCTAAATTTTCATATTCTCGTATGATTCCTCCGGTGAAACTCACCCCGGGAACTCTTGCCGTCCTGCTCTATATGCGCCATTACTCTCCTGGTTCAGGTTACTTTATCTTCTTAACACACTGGTAAGCTGCTGCAAGGGCACCGGGTACACCGCCGTTCTGCATCGCCCAGCAGGAGCCGATGTAAAGGTTTTTCACCGGTGTTTCTATATTCACGCCCATGGGGTTTTTATAGAACTTCTTCTTAGGGTTCCAGCTCCATGAGCAGCTCGCTCCATCGGTATTTTGGGTGAATCTTTCATAAGTCAGCGGAGTTGCGGCGTCTTTATATTCGATAGATTCCTCCAAGCCGGGAATGAGGCTGGATGAGCTCTCGATCATGGCATCCATGGCTTTTTCCTTCAATTCTCTATATGCCTCCTTGTCTCCGCCACCCCAGTTATTCATCCAGCGGTATGGCACCATGGCCTGAAGCATCAAGGAGGATTTCCCTTCAGGAGCATGTTTAGTATTTAGCATTGACGGCGAATGCAGCAAAACAGAAGTCTTTTGGAAAAACTCTCCGTCTTGGGAATCGTAAATGTCGCAACCGGGTTTTTCGCCAAAGGCAAAGACATGAGGAGCCTTCATATATTTGCCAAGTTCTTCATTGGGCATATTCAAGCCCAGATAGACTGTGAAGAAGCCCTCCGAAACCTCAGCCCCGGCGATATTATCCTGGAGCGCCTGCGGAATAAGGCTCTTGTCGTCTAAAAGCCTAAGGAAGGTTTTCTTATAATCCCCGGCGGAAATCACATAATCTCCGTTATACACGGTATTTTTGCAGGAGACTCCAACTGCGGACCCGTTTTTGCTGATTATCTTGTCGACATAGGAGTTCAGCTTCAAATCCCCGCCCAGTTTCCTGAAGTTTTCGGCGAGGATGTCGGCCCATGATTGCATACCGCCTTTTACGGTCCAGAGGTCTGTGAAGATTGTTGATAAAGTTGCCTCAAGAAGCATTGCCGGCATATCCGGATAGCCGATTTCGCCGAACAGCTTGAACAGCTTGGAGTCTTTCTCGAAATATCTGGCGGCAAACTCCGATGTTGTCATGTTGCCATACTGCTTTGCCAGTTTCATCAGTTTCGGAGCGCTCAAGACATAGGGCAAAATTGATTTTACCATCCTAAGCCCACTGTAGAGAAAGGGCATAGGCTCATCCACGTTCCCCATCAGGCCGTCCATTTTGTCCAACTCTGAAAAAGCCGGATCAAGTTTTTCTTTGTCAGCTGGGAATCCGGAATAAAGCATTTTTTTATATTCATCGTAAGCCTCAGGCGTTCCATCGAAATCCTCTGAAACGAACCGTTTTCTCAGTTTTACGAAGTCTATCTTTTCCATGACTCCAATGTCCTTCATGGCCTTGAATACCGATGCTGAGGCTTCAAAGGAAAGCGTGCCGCTCTCAAAATAATAACCCTTCCTGTAAAAACCTGCGGTGTAGCCGCCGGGCATGCTGTGGGCTTCAAACATGGTTACTTTATGCCCCTTCTTTGCCAGAAGGTTGCCTGCAATCAGGCCGCCGATACCCGAACCAATTATGATTACATTTTTCATTTTCCACTCCCCTTTACTTACTTATTTGTTAGTCTCTACACATGCAGCTAACAAATTGCTGATTGAGCTCTCTCTATTTATTTACAACTTCAAATAATTAGAGCATGTGATTGTAATATGTGTAACTCCAAAAATAACACATGGAATGAGAGCGGCATAGTTTTTCATCCAAAGCGCAACAAAGAAGAAATACAAAGGCGGCATGGCAGCAATTCCTATGATGAGCAGCCACGGAGACACCACTCCTTTGTTGTAGAAAATCCATGCGATATAATACCCTACCAAAAACAGAATTGCCAATCCAATATAGAGGTTACTGTTTCTCCTACCGCCTTTGTTTATCAGCAAAATCAATATAGCAACCGTTATAATTCCAAAGACCTGCTCTACAATATTCAATATTGGATAGGCAGAACTGTTTTTCGTAAGCACGTTGTTAGCAGGCGGTGCGAGCATCCATATTATATTGGGAAGCAATTGCAATGCGTATAATATCAGACCCCAAAGGGAAAAACCGAATACATAATTTCCCATCTTCTTCCACCTTTACGTCTTACTAAAAGTTATTTCGGATTATGGCGCCAAGCCTTAGCGACGGCGGCTGCCTAGTTGCACCCGAAATTACTTTCTGAATGGTATAAAAAAATGCCTCAAGTATTCGAGGCACGATATCGTATTATTGGTCTTCTTCAATGTCTTCGGTTTCTTGGGTTTCTTGGGTTTCTTGGGTCTCTTTAGTCTCTTTAGTCTCTTCAGTCTCTTCGGTTACTCCAGTCTCTTCGGTTTGATCGTTGTCATCTTCAGGACCAAGATAACTGATGTTTATTAATTCATCGTTGATCATTCTAACACCTCCGTTCTACCTGATTATCTTAAGAATAACAGATCTTTGTTATCGTACGATGAATCCAATGAAAAATGTAGGTAAATTTTCACTGAGGGAGACCGTTCATTGCTGAGCATAATGCCAGCAGCCAGATAGCGAGTAAGAATGTCCCAAAATGTTCCCCGACTGTCATAACAGTTCACTTTATCTTTTTGACACATCGGTCAGCCTTTTACACTGATTTAAGTCAATTTTTACTGAAAGCTTCATTTGAGTTTATACGCCACTTACAACTCCATGCAACAATGGGTGATAGGAGGTCTAGTCATCCATAACCTGGGAAAGGAGGTCTATCGGTTTAAGCCGGGGAAGAAAAAGTGAATCAATCTTCACAAAATTTAAAGGAGGCGTATAATCAATGGCTAAAAAAATCTATGGGCTTATTATCATTCTGTCCCTAATACTTACGACATTCAGCTTTGTCAAACCGGCCAAAGCGGTTTCCTACACTGACCTTGCTTCCCACTGGGCACCTAAAATCTATCAAGACGTAAATACCACTTATGGTGTAAGAGCGGATTTTGTTACCAATTTTAATTATGACGGAGACTGGATAGGCAATAACAACTGGAACAACCTTTACAACTACCCGGAAAATGGCTATGTCTACTACAAGGTTCAGGAGACAGATACCCATTACTTCATTGAATATGATTTCTTCCACGCACGGGATGACGGACCGACTTCTCCTGATGCTCATGAAAACGATCTTGAAGGTATGCTGTTGGCTCTTAAAAAAGATGGATCGACATATGGTTCATTCCACCTTATGGAAACAATGGCCCATAACCAATGGTATCAATATACCAATGACCCAAGCATAACAACCGGCAGTGACA
This sequence comes from Bacillota bacterium, assembly GCA_021811425.1. GTDB lineage: Bacteria > Bacillota > Desulfitobacteriia > Desulfitobacteriales > Desulfitobacteriaceae > JAJZPA01. The sequence goes on from JAJZPA010000065.1 coordinate 4,955, forward strand.
ATGTGGACGGCGGCGTATTGTTTGAAGGCAGCCATCCTAAAGTATTTATCCAGTCCAATGGCCAGAGCCCTTGGGGAGGACACGGTGTCTTTGCTTATGATGGTACGGGAGCGCCCGGAGGTGACGGCATAGTCTATGATTACACAGGGATTGCCGAATTCCCCACCGATGCTGCCGGCGACTACACCCATGCTTATGGTTTTGCCCTCCAAAGTATCGACGAGTTTTGGAACAGAAGATATGACGTAGGAGGAGCCGGACATACTTATGAGACGTTTGGAGTATTTGACGGTGATGATTATACGACCGATTCAGCCAAAGCCCCTTGGATGTGGGATGATTCTGATGATGGACCTACTTTCGAAGGAATGAATTTCTCCGATCCTGCCCACCAAATTGATACACACCTCAATGGGTTAGGAGGTTTTTCCCACAATTATCTGTATAACCCTTATTACTCTCATAAAATAACCCTCAACACTATTACCAGCAACGCCAACCGGGATCCGTTCGGGGGCAAAAGCGACATCTACGTCAAAATCTACGTTAATGGCCAGGGCTTCTCCGACGACAGATTATGGAAATTTAATGATTCGACGCTTGGAGCCGCGAGAAGCGTAATCTGGGGTCATGACAGTGCTGCGTTTGGAAACAACTTCTCTTCTAACTACAGTACAATCTATGTCACTAAAGCGCATAATGTGGAAGTCAACTTAAATGTCCTCGATTCTGATGGAACATCCGGAGACGATGACATGGGTTCCCTCTCTGCTTATCCCGTACCAGGACAAACCGTCACTTATAGCAATACCTATACCTCGTCTGGTCAGGCCTTAGTTTCCGCTACGGTATCCGCTAACATTGAGTAGAAACATCCCATTAATCCCTTTGAGGAAATACCGCGCCCTTTTCTATCGCGGTATTTCCATTTCAACGCTTACCCTGTTACAAAAAATTGATAGATTTTTTACACTCTGTTTATAAAGTGAGCAAGCCCATTTTACAGAAGCCGTTTACACTAACAGATAAAGAGGTCTAGACATCTTAAAAGTGAATAAATGAGGAGGTCAATGAATGAAAGCCGTACTTAAACCCGTAGTGCCCGTCATTCTATCCATCGCGCTTTTCGCAACTGGCTGCGGAACCCAAACACAACCTGCAAGCTCCGCAAGTGGAGAAAAGCCCGATCAAACAGCACAAGCTTCAAAACTTCCCACACCCGTAACCCTGAATATTGCCACAGCCGGAGATACCAACATGGCTGAATTGCAGGAAAAGGCCGTCGGTAAAGACTTTAGTGACAAGAACCCCGGAGTCAGCCTTAATATTATCGGCACAGGCCCTGGGGATGCCGGTTCCCAAACACTCTATACGAAACTTAAGGCGCAAAAAGATGCCGGCAAAACCGAATGGGATATTGATGTGGCTGTCGTACATCAAAGCATCATGGAAGCCATGATTAAAGACGGATTGCTGGAAAAATTCGTGCCCTTGAGTGCCAACAAGAGCTACGTCACTTCCGCAGACAGCAAGAACAGCCTGGGTACCAATGTGGACGGGTATGTGATCCCGATGTTTCACAGCCAGGTCGCCATCGCTTACAATCCGGATAAAGTCAAAAACTTTCCCGCCGATTTCACCTCCCTGGTGGACTGGATCAAAGCCAATCCTAAACGCTTCGGCTATAACGGCGTCAAGAACGGCATGAGCGGAGTGGCTTTCGTCGACGCTTATACAGCTTGGAAGACCGGCGATTATAAACAACTCTCTGCAGGGCCCTACGATCCCAAAGCAGAAGAGAAATGGCCGGCTGTTATTAAGGAACTGAAAGCTTTACCGGTAACGATTACGAACGGCAACAACGGAACTTTGGATATGCTGAACCGCGGCGAAATCGATATGGGTGCAGTCTGGGTAGACATGTTCACCCTTTGGCAAAATGAGGGACGGATGAATCCCAACTTCAAAGAAAAACTGATCGGACCCGGCCTGCCCGGTCAACCGATGTACGTGGTCGTTCCCAAAAACGCTAAGAATAAAGATTGGGCCATCAAATATGCAGATTACCTGACCTCGCCGGACGTGCAAGCCAAGGTCATCGTGGAGCGCAACGGCTGGTATCCCGGTATTGATGCCAATGCCGTCTTAGGCAAAGTCTCGGAACAAGGCAAGAAAAAACTGTTCACCGATATTACAGCAGCCGATTTGTCCGCTAAAAGCCAATCCTTCCCCCTTGCCAAGTATATGAGTGACCTCAACACGGCCTACGAAAAGAATTAGAGGTGTTCACCACAATGACTTCGGTTAGAACCCGGATAGCAGGCATGGCACTGTTCGTGCCTGCTATCTTTATCCTCAGCGTCTTGTTCGTTTATCCATTTTTTCGCTCCTTCATAGGTAGTTTTCGCGTTAATAACCACTGGGGGCTGCAAAACTATCTCACCGTAATGGATCTGTACAAAGGAGACATTTTATATACTTTGGCAATTTCTCTGGCCAGCCTGCTCATTTTGCTCATTTTCGCCATTATCCTCGGCGGTTTTTTAAGACTGAAGCAGAATACGGTTCTGGAATTTTTATTTAAGATTCCCCTCTTTATCCCCTTTGTCGTGGTTGGACACGCTATGCGAGTCTTCCTGGCTCCTCACGGAACCTTAAACGCGGTCCTGGCCGCCCTTGGTCTCGTGAACCTGCAGAACCCGCCGTCTCTTGCCTTCTCCGCTACAGGGATTGTGATCGCCTTGACCTGGAAAAATTTGTCCTTTGCCTTACTCATGATGATGGGGGCTTTCCGTTCTATTGATGACAGTTACATTGAGGCCTCCTACAATATGGGAGCCAAGAGTTTGCGCACGATCGTTTCCGTTTTGATGCCCATGGCCAAAGGAGCTATCGCCGTCAGTGCGGTGCTGATCTTTACTTCCATGATCGGAAGTTTTTCCATCCCGATCATGCTGGGAGCGGGAAACGGACCGCAAATGGCTATGGTGGATTTATACTACCAGATTGTCTACCAGAACAATTACGGGGCGGCCAATGCCCTCGGAGTCATTTCCTATCTGCTGTCAATGGGGGCAGCAATCTATTATTTGAGGATGGTGACAACCCATGAACGCTAAGTTGAAACTATTCCTTAAATTTTTGGGCTATGCCTGTGCCATTTTTGTCATTTTCGGACCGATATCCAGTATTGTTCTCTGGTCCCTAGCCCAGAAATGGTATTGGCCGCACCTCTTTCCCCAGGAACTCGGCTTGTTTTATTGGCAAAAGGTTTTGGGTGGAAACATCATGCACTCTCTGGCCTTAAGTTTCTATATCGCCATCCTTGTGACCCTCTTAACCTTACTTTTTACCGTACCCATGTCCTACCTATTGGCTCGTTATAAAATCCCTGCCAAAGGCCTGATCTTAACGCTCTTCCTCCTCCCGCAGGCCTTCCCCCAGCTCCCGGTGTTTACCAATGCTATGGTTCTTCTCTACCGTTGGGATCTTGTCGGTACTATGCCAGGCGTAGTTTTAATTCATTTGGTCGGAGCGCTTGTCTATTCTGTCTGGACCTTGGTTTCGGTATTCCGCTCCATCCCCATAGCGCTGGAAGAAGCAGCAATTAACGTTGGAGCCTCAAAGTTACGCGTCTTCTTCACGATTGCTTTGCCGAATGCCATCCCCGGAATCATTGCGGCCTCTCTCCTCGTTTTTCTCTACTCTCTCGACGAATTCACCGGTACCCTGCTCATTGGCTCTCCTTTCATTACGACCATGCCGATCTATATGTACAAAACAGCCATGGGCTATGAGATGCAGGTCGCTGCTATAACCGCGCTGCTGCTGATGCTGCCAGGTTTGCTGCTCCTCTTCTTGATCGAAAAGTATTTGAAATCCCAATATTTAGCTACCTTCGGGAGGGGTTGACCATGGATATCTCAATTACCGGCTTAAGCAAAAGCTATACCACCCGCAAAAAGGTCCTGTCAGACATTGATCTCACCTTTCAGGCGGGAAGTTTTACCGCCATCCTGGGGCCCAGCGGCTGCGGCAAAACAACCCTTATGCGCTGTATATCCGGCTTCTTGAATGTCGATCAGGGCGTCATCCGGTTCGGCGACCAAGAAGTGACACATCTGCCCCCCCAAAAACGAGGTACTGCCATGGTTTTTCAGAATTATGCCCTTTGGCCGCATATGACCGTCTATGAAAATATTGCTTACGGCTTGAAAATCCGCAAATACTCCAAACAGGAGATAGAAAAAAAGATCCTGGCCATCTTGGAGACTGTAGAAATTGACACGCAGGATGTCAAGAAACGCTATCCCAGCCAATATTCCGGCGGCCAGCAGCAGCGGATCGCTTTAGCGCGGGCCTTGGTCTTAGAACCCAAACTTCTCTTGCTGGATGAGCCTCTCTCCAACTTAGATGCCAAAGTCCGGCAACGTTTACGGGTGGAAATCCGCAAGATCCAAAAGGATCTGGGGATCACGGCCGTTTATGTAACTCATGATCAGGATGAAGCCTTATCGATGGCCGATCAAATTGTTTTGATGAATGAGGGCAAGATCGAGCAGATTGGATCCCCGGAAAACATCTACAAACACCCCCAGAGCTACTTCGCGGCACAGTTTATCGGAACCAGCAATTCCCTGCAGGTTGAATACCGGGATGGGGCCTTTTATATCGGACAGCAGCTGATTTATATTCCTCAATCGCCTCCGGCGCTCAACAAGATGAGTTATGACTTGGTGATCCGGAGCAAAGATGCCCGTGTCACTCAGGATCGAGAGCTAGAATCAGAGTTGCTCTCTTTTCAGGGTATTCTGCGAGAGAGCCTCTTTACCGGCTCAGGTTACCGTCATTGGCTCGAAGTCGAAAGACAGGACATTTATATTGAGTCCGAGGAGAACATCCCGGAAAAGGGTCTATGTTTTGTGCAGATCCCCCGTGAAAAATACTTCCTGTATTCGAGGGAAGAGGCAATTTAACCAACAACGTACTGGTAAGCAAACAAGGGCATGCTGCATTCTACTATGAAGTAAAGGGAATTAAGCGATGAGCGAAAAGAATCTTAGCGGAATTTTACTCATTTCCGATCTGGATGGAACTTTGTTAAACAGTCAGCATTTGATCAGTGCTCGGAACCGTAGCGCTTTAAAACGCTTTGTCGCCCAAGGGGGAGCTTTTACGGTAGCGACCGGCAGGATGGAAATCTCAGTGGAGCGATATATTCCCCAACTGCCCCTAAACATACCCGCAATTCTTTACAACGGGGCCATGATTTATGACTTTCAAACCCGAGAAGCCCTCTGGATGGCTACCCTTCCCCGGCAGATAGAAGGAATAATCCAATCCCTTGTCGAAAATTTCCCTGGCCTTGGAATCGAGATCTATGCCAACAGCCAAATTTATTTATGGGCGGAAAATGCTTTAACAAAGAAACACTTAAGACGGGAAAACATCCCTTTTAAGCATCCATTCTCTTTGAAAGACATTCCGGAGCCTTGGCAAAAGGTCTTGCTTGCTTGGGAACCGAAAAAGCTAGAAGCGCCAGAAACATATCTTCTGGCGCTGAAGCAGCCGTTGGATTTAATGCGCTCCGAAGCGTTTTTTCTGGAAATCCTGCCGCAGAACATCAACAAGGGCTCGGCACTGGAAAGGCTTATCCACTACACGGGACTTGATATGACCAAAGTTGTGGCCCTGGGAGACAATCCGAATGACCGGGAAATGCTGCAAATTGCTGCAGTAGGCATTGCCGTTGCTAATGCCCATCCCAGTTTAAAAGGCAGCGCTACTTTTTCGACCTGTGGTCATGACAATCATGCCATAGCCGGGGTCATTGACTGGATTGAGACAAACATGGCGCAGTAATTTCTAAAATCCGAGAGTGAATCAAAACAGAGCACATAAATGGAGGGAATAAATTGGGCTTCGGTTATCAGACGATTAAAGAAGTTATTGAACGGGATATTCAACACGGTACTTACCAGGTCGGTCAACGTTTACCTTCAGAATATGAATTGTCAAAGTACTTTGGGGTCAGCCGCGTCACCCTGCGCTCCGCTATCAAATTGTTGGAACTCGAAGGAAAACTCTTGGTCAAGCATGGCATTGGTACTTTTGTTGTCAACCAGCTACCCACTATCCCAGCCAGCTTGGAAAAGCTCCAGAGTATCGGTTCGATGATTCGGCTTGCCGGATTGGAAGAAGGTGAACGCCAGGAATCCATTGGCAGCAGTCCTTGCCCGAAAGACTGGGCCAAAATATTCGGTGTAGAGGCGGGAACCGAAGTGATGACTCTGGAGCGTTTTCGGACGGCCAACGGCGAACCGGTGGCCTTTTCCTTAAACGTCATCCCAAAAATTTACGTTGGTGAAGTATTTGTCCAAAATACGTTTACCAGTTCTCTTTTCAGTTTCCTGGAAAGAGAGTGTCAGATCCGCCTAATGCATGCAGATACGGAATTAATCGTACCACAGGCTACAGACCGCTATGGTCAAAAGCTGCGCATTAAACCGGATACAACCATCTTGTTGCTGAAACAGCTTCATTATGATGAAACGAACCGGCCCATCCTCTATTCCCTGGATTACCTGAGAAACGATATCTTTCGCTTTTGGGTGCGCAGACACAGGGAATAGCGCTAATATAAACTTGTTTGTTTAAATCAGTAAATGGAGGAAATGCACTTGATGGGAGTTGCAGCTTCATTCAGAATGACATAGACTTCCCTAACACTACCGCCCAAAGCGGGCGTTCTTTTTATGTACAATACCGATGCAGTCGGCATAAAAAGAGTTGTTTTTTCTTGGTATATGGTTATAATAAGTGTGAGGTGAACGCATTTTATGGAACGGAAAATCGTTAAACAGTTATTCACGTGGAAATACAATTCCAAAAGAATGCCGCTTCTTATTTATGGAGCCAGGCAAGTAGGGAAAACTTACACTGCGCTTACCTTCGGTAAGTCAAATTATAAAAACACTGTGTATTTCAATATGGAGAACTCAGGTGAGATTACGTCGATCTTTGAACGGGATTTAAATCCTGAACGAATTATCAGAGAACTGTCTGCCAAAAGCGGACAGACAATTTTCAAAGGGGATACGTTAATTATCTTTGATGAGATTCAAGCCTGTGAAAGAGCATTAACCTCTCTAAAGTATTTCTGCGAAGAGGCACCGGAATATCATATCATTGCCGCTGGCAGCTTGCTAGGTGTTGCTCTCAATCGAGAAAAGTACTCTTTTCCTGTTGGAAAGGTAGCTATGATGACTTTGTATCCACTTGATTTCGAGGAATTCCTGTGGGCAACCGGTCATAAAGAACTATGTGATTTAATTAAAGAGTCTTTTGAAGATTCTGTGCCCTTGTCGTTGCATGAAAGTGCAATGGACTTGTATAGAACATATTTAGTAGTTGGTGGAATGCCGAGAGCCGTATCGGAGTATGTAGACACAAAAGACTTCAACTTTGTAGTTGCAGCTCAAAAAACGTTGAATGATTCTTATATTGCTGATATAGCAAAGTATGCCTCACCGCAGGAAACTACCAAAATCATGGCGGCATGGGCAAGTGTTCCAGCGCAGCTTGCCAAAGAAAATCGCAAATTTCAGTATAAAGTAATTAAGTCCAATGCCAGAGCCTATGAATATGAAACGCCGCTTGACTGGCTTAAAACAGCGGGGATTATAAATAAGTGTATCCGTGTCATCGAAGGGAAAATGCCACTTAGTGCTTATGCTGATAATAGCTCATTCAAAGTATATATGATGGATACAGGACTTTTGTGTTCCAAATTTGATATAGCGGCCAATATTGTTATCAACAGCCCCACAAGTTTTAGTGGTTTCAAAGGCGCTCTGGCAGAGAATTATATTATGCAAGCCCTTGTTACAAACGGGTTTTCTCCATACTACTGGAGTTCTCCGGGTAAAGCTGAATTGGATTTTGTATTTCAGGATAAGCAGGGAAATATCATTCCTCTAGAGGGAAAATCAGCTGACAATGTTAAAGCAAAGAGCTTAAAAAGCTATGTTTCATTGTACCAGCCACCCTATTCTATTCGCGTATCCGCCAAAAATTTTGGCTTTGAGAATGGAATTAAAAGCATTCCGTTGTATGCTTTGTTTTGCTTAAAGCATTCGTAAGACACTAACTTCTTGACAAGCCGGAACAGGATATCGTAAACAGCGGTTTTTAAGAACCTCCTACCGGGGAAGTAAAGCGATAGCCAATTCCTCTCACTGACTCCAGTATACTTCCTAAAGGCTTGAGTTTCGCTCGCAGCGTACTTATATGTACATCAACGGTTCGGGTATCGCCATTCACACTGTAACCCCAAATTTTTTCCAACAAGTGTTCCCTGCTAAAAACTTGGTAGGGATGCGTAACCAGCATGTGCAATACCTGAAATTCCTTAACCGTAAGATTGATGGGTTTGCCGCTTAACGTAACGACATAGCTATGCGGCCATATCTCCAGTTCTCCCCAAACAATCTTCGATTCATCGGATTCATTTATCCTGGACCGCCGCTCTTCTCTCAGTCTGGCCCGGATTCGGGCTAATAACTCCCGTGTACTGAAGGGCTTGGTGACGTAGTCATCAGCCCCTAACTCAAGACCAATGACCTTATCCACTTCTTCCCCTCTGGCACTTAAAATAATAATCGGCAGATCAACGGTGTTTTCATCCGCCCTCAGAATTCTGCACACCTGGTAGCCGTCTATTTCCGGCAACATCAGGTCTAACAAAATTAGGTCTGGTTTTCGCTTTTTGACCATTTCCAAACCAATTCTGCCATCGTCGGCAATAAGGACTTCAAACCCTTCTCTTTCAAGATTGAATTTGACCAGTTCCTGAATGATCGTATCGTCCTCGATCAGCAAAATGGTTGACACCGTCATACGCCCCTTGCCTTTTTATTCTTTCAAATTCATCTTAAGGCTTTATTGTAAAAGCAGGGTTTGTTTTAAGTAAACTCTTTGTTAACTTTATCTTGGGTTACCTGTTACAAAAGATCGGCAGACCTGCTCGCCAGCTCACTCCGCTCTCCTTGGACAAGCCAAACTTGGGCATAGAAGGGTTCGCCTCGCAAACGTGAAGAGACATGGGCCAAGCCATTGCTTTGTTTATCGAGGTAAGGATGATCGATCTGATCCTGATCGCCGCAAAGCACAATCTTCGTACCCTCTCCGGCCCTGGTGATAATTGTCTTGATTTCATGCACAGAGAGATTTTGGGCCTCATCAATGATGATGAACTGATTCGGGATACTTCTACCGCGGATATAGGTAAGCACTTCAATGTCGAGCTGCCTTTTCTTTTTCAGAAGGTCAATCACGCTGTCAAATATCGCTTCGCCGCCATTATCGCGTTCTTTCTCTTTATCCCGTTTCGGGCGCAGCAGGAGTTCCAAGTTGTCGTACACCGGCTGCATGTAAGGACGCACTTTATGTTCTTTTTCGCCCGGCAGATACCCAATGTCCTTGCCAAAAGGTACGATAGGACGCGCGCAGAGGACCGTGGCATACAATCCTGCATGAATGGTCTGCTCCAAACCGCTGGCCAAGGCTAACAATGTTTTTCCGGTTCCGGCCGGCCCCATAAGGTTTACTAATTTTATCTCCGGATTATTGAGCAGATGCAGAGCCCAACTCTGTTCGATGTTCTTCGGGAAAATGCCCCACGTAACTTGGTTATGCACCTGAGAAAAGAGCAATTTATGGCCATCGGGGGAAGCGACCAGCGGAATCACCGGATGTTCCCTCACCGAACCCTTTACACACGTATTAGGAGGGAACGTCCGGTCCACTTCAATATAACCTTCTTGATAAACCTGATTGACTTGGTCATCACTCATCTCCTGGTAGACCACCTCATCCGTCAACGAGACGAGCACCACTTTATCATTATAATAATCCTGCGTCATGACCCCCAACGCATCTGCCTTAACCCGCATGGCGATATCTTTCGTCACTAAGATGACAGGCCTTGCGTCCTCGGACGTCAGATTTAAACAAACGCTGATAATCCGATTATCTGTTAAACTTGGATCCGAGAGCAGGGGCAAAACATGGCCTGTGTGATTAAGCTCTATACGTAACTTCCCCCCATGGCTCAAGGTTACCCCCTGTGCCAGCTGACCCTGCTCTCTCAGTTGATCGAGATGGCGTATAGCTCGACGCGCCGCTTGCCCGACGGAATCCATAAAACGTTTCGTGTTTTCAAGTTCTTCCAGCACCGCATACGGGACGATTACCTCATTGTCTTCAAACTGGAACATTGCATCGGGATCATGGAGGAGAACACTGGAATCAAGAACATAAACTTTTTGCAAATTTTTACACCTCTTCACTTCACTTTGGCAAGCCAATTCCGAGACAGGAATATGGCACTGATTCTAATTCTAATTCCAATACGTTAAATTGACATTGCACTTTTGTATGAAAATTGTAAACTCCCTGTAAATGATTTTTCGCACAAGAAGCCAGAACGTCTGAAACGTGCTGGCTTCTTTAGATTTTACATTTATGCTTTATGCTCACTTTAACAGCCGGTTGGCCAATTAAAGAGAACCGCCTTAGAGGCGGTTGAAATGGGAGGAAGAACATGTCCTGAATGAAGAAATCCTGTGACATCTTTACTTTAACACATTTACGTTAAGAAACCTGCGGAGTTTCTTTAAATTTTTATTAAGTGTTTACCAGCATAGTGTCATGACTTGATCATTCATCTGTAGTAGAACGAGTTTGCTCTTGACAAGCTCTACAAGAAAACGTAATATTTGGTCACGAATTGCGTTTCATTATATGATAGAGGGGTAAGGCTTATGCTGGATTTAAGTGTTTTGGCCCCGGTCTTTGGTTTTACTTCTTTGCCGTTTAGCTTTATCCAACATTGGGGTTAATTCTTATCGCCTATATTTCCTCTGCGGAATTCTTAAAAAAGGTCTTCTTTCGGACCGTGATCGCCCGATAGTGAGCACCGGAAATATTTCGGACAACTTGCTTTA
>JAJZPA010000066.1 GCA_021811425.1 Bacillota bacterium
CAGCATATTGAGACCAATCACAACCTTTGACGTCATCTCTAAGAGTTGCAGCACGAGGTAGAGATTGCGTTCAATATTGGCAGCATCGACAATCGCCAAGACTGCATCCGGCTTGTCTCTGAGGATATAATCGCGCGTGATGACTTCCTCCTGGGAGTAAGCCGTGAAACTGTACGTTCCCGGTAGGTCTACGAGTTCAATAACCAGGCCTTCCTTGTGAGCAAGCCCAGATCGCCGTTCCACAGTTTTACCAGCCCAGTTTCCCGTTTGCTGGTTAGACCCAGTCAACGCATTAAACACCGTACTTTTGCCCACATTGGGATTTCCGATGAGGGCAATTCTCACTTTGTCCATCGAACGCCCCTCCTTTCTTCCTCAACTCCTTTTTTAAATTATCGTTTAAATCCTTTCCGCAACTGCGATTTGCGCACATTCGCTTCGGCGCATCGCCAAGTAATATCCTCTGAGTCGCAGCTGAATCGGCCCTCCCCATGGGGCTTGGCGCACAACTTCCAATTCCACGCCAGGCACAATTCCCATGTCCAACATCCGGCGGCGCAGAGCACCGCTCCCTCCAATCCCTGCAACGACTGCTTTTCGCCCTGTCTTTACATCCACTAAGGTGGTCATGCCTCTCACCCTCTTTATTGAAAATCATTCTCAACATTACCTAAAAAAATATTGAGACTAAGTCTCATCTATACCTTACTATTCTTTTCTTCTCCTGTCAATAGAAGCGCACCCTTCCTTGCGAAAATTGGCGAAATGCTTGTAAACTCAGGAACGCATTTACCAGGTGGTTTCCTCTGGCTCACTTAAGGTTCTTGCTAAACCAAGTGATCCACAAGAAAAACCCCGTACCAGTCGTACGGGGTTTGGCTTCGCGCTGATGAATTAGTAACGGCGCATCGCTTGGTAGCAGTCGCGGCAATATACCGGCTTCTCACCAGAAGGTTGGAACGGAACTTCGGTCTCAGCACCACAACTTGCACAGACGGCAGGATACATTTGGCGCGGAGCACGGTCATATCCACCAGAATTCCGGTTGGAAGATTGCTTGCGCGCTTGGCGGCAAGACGGGCAACGGCCAGGTTCGTTTTGGAATCCCTTTTCAGCGTAGAACTCTTGCTCACGCGCTGAGAAAACGAACTCTTGACCGCAGTCACGGCACACTAACACTTTGTCTTCGGGCATATAATATTCCTCCTTAATAGGGTGTTCCTTGTCCCTTGGCTACTTCAATTTTCCTCCCTGAACACCCCATAAGGCACCGGATTCCAATTTTCAATAGTCCCAAGTCATAACAAGCACACAGCTATTATACCAAACTACCCTAACGAAAGCAACGAGAACTTAAACTTCTTTGAGCCTTTTTTAGATAATCTTACCAGGTAGCACTTGATAATTTAGCGCTTCTTCATTCATATCTTAATCGTAAGCACAGGCATAAGGAGGAGTCTGTTTGAATTCTAACCATTGGCTATTACCTGCCCAAGCCTTAGTCAACAAACACTTATGGATTCTCGGCTACACCGCCGAGGATTATCCCGGAGACACCCGCTCCGTAGAATCGATTCGCCAATACGGTAGCCACATGGACACGGTCGCCGATTTTGCCTTCCAAATCCAAGAAGATGCCTCTTTCAACGGAACCGTGAATGGGTCGCTCCTGCAAGACGCACAGCGCCACGGTATCTCCCCTCTCATCCTCTACCATAACTTCAACGGAGGAACTTTTGATCCTCAACCTCTGCGTTCCATCCTTGCTTCGACCACTTTGCAGCAGCGGTTTATCCGCAATGTCTTAGAGTCCCTCCCTCCGGCTGCAGCCGGCGTACACCTGGACTTTGAGAGGGTTGAGGCCGCCTATCGCGTCCCCTATATCACCTTGCTCGAATCTCTTCGGGCCACCCTGCACGCGGAGGGCCGCCTGTTGACGCTCGCTGTCCCCGCCAAGCGCTCTGAGTGGGAAGCCCCCGGCTATGACTTTGCCAGCATCGGACGGCTTTGTGACGCGGTCACCATTATGACCTATGACGAGCACTATTCCGGCGGAGTCCCAGGTTCAGTCGCAGGCCTTCCCTGGATGACCCAGGCCTTGGATTATGCAACCAGCCTCATTCCCCGCCAAAAGATCCTCGTTGGCATCCCTGTTTATGGCTACGACTGGTCAACCCAGCCAACCCACATGCTTCCGATGCGGGATATTCCGGCTTTGGTCAGAGAAACAGGGGCCCGCGTTCTTTGGTCGGATCCAGCCGTAGAACCTTACTTTTACTACTGGCGCGGTCGAGAACGGCATACCGTCTGGTTCGAGAATGAATTAGCCGCGAAGATCCGCTTCGGTTTAGTGAAAAGCTACCGTTTGCGCGGCATCGCTATCTGGCGGCTAGGCTATGAAACCCCTCGTTTTTGGCAGGATGTCTCCAGCAAGCTCAGGAAATGATCGCCTTAGTAAAAAAACCGTATACAAAGGCAGCACCTGCCCAGGAAGGTGCTGCCTTACGACCTAATTAACCGCTTTCATCAAGTTGCGAACGAAGACGGCTTCGGGAACCGCTCCTTCGAATTGAACAGTCTCGTTGATCACGGATTTGGGTACCCCATAAACATTGTACTGTTGTGAGAGTTCACCAAATTCAGTGGCTTCAATGCATTCCGCCTTAATATGCGGATTGACCATGGCCAATTGATGAGCCGTGCGCACGGCACGGGGACAATGCGGTCAGGTGGGTGTGACGAAAACTTTAATCGTCACGTCTTTCTGCACTTGCTCTACTTGCTGGAGCAGTTCTTCTGTAAGCTTAGTTTTTCCCGTAGACAAATCAGCGATGTCCTCAATTAGCGTGCCGAATTCATAGCCAGAGGGAATTCCATAAAAACGTACACCCGAATCAACGGATTCCTTCTCTAAAATGAGCGCAGGAACCCTCTCAACATCATATTGCTTGACCAACCCATCGTCGGTGGGCACCTTGTGAATGTCCAGGCTGATCTTGTCACTCAACTCTGAGATTTCTTCGACAATCTGCTGAGTCTCAGAACAATACATGCATTCACCCGGCTGAGACGAATCTTGAACGAACAAACGCATGGTTATCGGGTTAACAAGGTTCTGCCCAAAAAAATCCTTGATAGCCACAGTGTCCTTTTCGGATAAGAGCTTAGCCAAATTCCTTCCTACCTCCTTCTTGATCAAATTTAAATCTGCTTTAGTTTTTTCTATGTTGGCAAAATTTATGTGTTTATTATACGTCAAATCGTTCACTTTGTATACCCCTCAGGGGTAGGTAATTTCAATAATTCGGATGTTTTCAACCTTGCCCTTGTTCTTTCTCCTGGAAATCATTATCATAGAGTTAAGTAGACTTAGTTAAACCTGGAAAGGGAGATGCATGCTGATGTTCGAACTTAAAAACATCACGGAGACCATCGTTCAGGAAGCCCTCCAAGACTATCTTCGCCACGCTAAACTACCCTGCACTTGTGCACGCTGTCGAGTGGACATCTTGGCTTTAGCCTTAAACCGGCTTCCACCCCGCTATGCCGTCTCCCAAAAGGGAGAAATCCTTACCGAATGGGAATCAAGAGCCCTTCCCAGTCAAACTCGAATTATCTCAGAACTTGTCCGGGCCTCAGAAACCGTTGCCAATTCCCCTTCTCACCCGTTGGATTCCCCCGTTAATTAAGACCTCTAATTAGCATTAATAGCAATGATTACAGCTAAGACCGCTAAAACCAATACAGTCCATACCCGAAAAGGCGTATTGATCACCATCTGAATCCGGATCGGCTCCACCTTGAGTTCCGGCATATCTCCCACCCCCATGCTCTACTCTAACGTATGTTATAAGGCATAGAAGCTCCAATAGAAGGTATCAAAACAGATATTTAAGCTTGACGAGAAGATTTCGGCCTCCCGAAACTGGACGAGCGGGAAAAAGAGTTTTAGCCCAACGTCGTTAACCAGTTCAAAATAGACATCGTCAAGGGTTAAATGCCCTGTTTCAATCCGGTTTTCCCGGCGGTTAACCTCTAGTACTTCAATTTCCGTCTCAACCAGCACTGTAATTTCATCATTTTTTAGACAAATATGCCAACGGCGACCTTTTAGGCTTGCCAAAACCTCACGCAAGATAAGTTCCTTGCGGCTGGAATCCCGATACTCCGATCCCGCTAAATAACTTTCACCCATACAATCTCCTCCTAAGGAAGTGGATCTGTTGCTAACGACCTCTGAACTCTTACAGTTTAACCTATTTTCCACTCTGGCAGAAGAACATGTCCGCCCTTTCTTAACACATTTAAGAGAGCGCCATTACCGCCGCGGGCAAATCCTCTTTGTCGAAGGGGAAATTGGATCCCAGGTCTATTTCGTACTGAATGGCCAAATCAAACTCAGTAAAATGCTGCCTGACGGAGATGAACAAATTTTAGATTGGTACGGCCCTTATGATAGTTTTGCTGAAACCTTGCTTTTAGAATCGGGTGCCTACCCTGCAACAGCAGAGGTTCTACAGGACAGCACCCTCCTCGTGCTGCCAAATGAGGTGGTTCCAGGCATCCTTGAAGAACATCCCCGTTTAGCAGTTGCCATTATCCGCACCTTGAATAAGCGTTTGCGCCTCGCCCAGGAATTCATCCGCATCTTAACCAGCAAGTCCACCGCCGGCATCTTAGCCTCCCTGTTGCTGCGCTTGGCCCGGCCTGCTCCGAGCCCCGAAAAGCCGATTTTTGTACCGGGCGGCCTGACCCACCGCGATTTAGCTGGGATGATTGGAACTTCCCGAGAAGTAGTCAATCGTTCCCTCAATGCTTGGAAAAAATCAGGGATTATTCGAGTGACCAACGAACACATTGAAATTATCAAACCTCAGGAATTAGCTGACTGGCCCTAAGCCCCTGACAAGTATACTAGGCCCGCAATGTCACAGGCGCACGGTATACACTTCTGTATCCCGTCCCTCTTCCTTCGCTTGCAAACGGCCAACAAGTTGCAGGCCTTCCTCCCAACCCAGCGTTCCCCGACGCCGCCAAAAGATCATGGCGGCTCTTAATTTTTCCGCCATTCCATCAGCAATCAGGCCTTGGGCGGGCTTCTGGCCACCCCAAGCCTTTAACCATTCTTGATAGCACTGTATGAGTTCTGTGGACTGGCGTTTCAAATAGCGCCAAGCATACACAGTGGCAACGGTGTGGAGAGTGGACTCATCCCCACCGCGAGCATAAGATTGTCCGTCCAGATCCTGGCCGGCTACCAGAAGCAGGAGCACGAGAAAATGCACCCGCACGGCTTGGCGCACTGACTCCGGATTAAGTTCCGCTAGCTCTGCGATTCGGCCTAAAGGCCGAAGATATATCTTCACTGCGGGCTCCTTGATGTTCAACGTACCAAAAATAGATAAAGACAACGGGAAAATCTCGGCTGCACGACTCTCCTCTAATTCTTCTAAAAGTTCACGTTCAATGTGCACCAGGCGTTCTTGCCGTTTGCCAAGCTCTTGTCCTGTTTCTTTGAGGAAGGCTTCGGCGTCCTGCGGGCGTTCCGGCAACGCTTCCGCCCATTCGCGCAGACGGGAACGGCGCGGCAAAAGCAGATCCAAGATGGACGCCGTCTCCAGATGCAGGTTTTGGAATCCTTGTTTAACCCGCTCCGGATGCCGGTAAAACCCGCGCATCAGTTCTTCAGCTCCTCGAGGTATTTCCAACGATTCTTCAAAGCGCACGAGCGCTTCCTGGTTACGCTCAGGAAACTTAAGCCCCATGGCTTGTTCGATCTCCAAACGCAGAGAAGACATACTGATTCCCCCTTTGGGCCTTGTCTTTCTTCTTAAAAGCATATGGGCTGCTTTCCCAGTTCAGACCAAGCCAATAACAATTCACGGATGGAAGCAGGGGAAATTTGACCCTTGCCTCGTGGTTTGCTAAAATGAGGGAGATCCACGGGAAGAGAGTTGAACCATATGCCCAAACGTACATACCATGGTTATGCATTGGATCCCTTTCAAAAGGAGGCACTGGCTGCAATCGATGCGGGCAAATCCGTGATTGTAGCTGCCCCAACCGGCACCGGAAAGACATTAGTCGCTGACTACCTTGTCGAAAAAGCAATCCACGCCGGGGAGAGGGTGATTTACACAGCCCCCATTAAGGCCTTAAGCAATCAAAAATACAAAGATTTTCGCAACCAGTTCGGGGACTCAAAAGTGGGGATTCTTACTGGGGACGTCGTCTTAAATCCTGCTGCCCCTCTCCTCATCATGACCACGGAAATCTTCCGCAACCAGGTCATCACGGAGGATGCCAACCTCGGAAATGTCAGCCATGTCATTTTCGACGAGATCCACTGGCTCAATGACGAAGAACGCGGCACGGTCTGGGAAGAATCAATCATCCTGGCCCCTCCCCATGTCAAAATCCTGGGCCTGAGCGCGACCATCGCCAACGCGCGCGAATTGGTGGATTGGATCGCTTCCATCCGCCATGAAGAACTCGCCCTCATTGAAGAACACAAACGGGTGGTCCCGCTGGAATACTATTATTTTACCAAAGATACCGGGCTCGCAACCTATGACCAGCTCTGGCGCTATTATCGCCAAAAATCCCACGAAATTCGTTATGATGAAGAATCACCCTTTTCAACCACCACCCATCTCGACCTCATCCGAACCATACAACGGAACTACCTCCCCGCACTTTACTTCGTCTTTAGCCGCAAACAGTGCGTGGGAAAAGCACGGGAATTGGCGGGTATCGCCAACTACCTCAAACCCACCCAAAAACGACAGGTAGAGGAAGCTTTTTTCGAGCAATTCGGACCTGATGAGGATTGGTCTGCCTCGACCCGCCAACTCAAACGCCTCTCTATCAAGGGAATCGCCTTTCATCATGCCGGGCTTCTCCCCGGCCAGAAGGTTTTGGTGGAAGAACTCTTCCAACGCCGCTTAATCCATGTCCTTTACTGCACGGAAACCTTCAGTGTCGGGATCAATTACCCGGTCAAATCCGTTTGCTTTGATTCCTTACATAAGTTTGATGGCCGCAGTTTCCGTCCGCTGGCCAACCATGAGTTTTTTCAAATGTCTGGGCGTGCCGGCAGGCGGGGGATTGATGAAGTGGGTTACTCCTTTGCCCTCGTGGATTTTAACTATATGGAGAAAAACCCTCCGCAAAAATTCCAGTTAAACCAACTTGAACCCCTATCCAGCCAATTCCGCTTGACTTACAATACCGTACTCAATCTAACCGCGACCTTGAATGCAGAACAAATTGAAACCTATTTCAAAAAGAGTTTCTCAGCTTATCACGCGCATCTGAAAGCCCTCAATTTTCAGGCTGAATTAGAGGAAGCCGAGGCAGCGCTCCAAGCGGTCGAACACATCTGTGAACATCTTGGCTCTTACCACTGCCCACTCAAATACTATCCTAAATACAAAGACTTAGAGCGCTTGCGCCGGGCTTATCAGGCTCTCGGACCACGCAAGCAAAATCGGGTTTACGGGCGGGAAATGGCCCGTAAGATAAAGAGCTGGGAAAAACTCGTGGCCCACCCCCCCAAGGCTTGTCCCCAGCCACACCAATCTCTCTGCCGGGAACAGGAAAAAACATTCCTTCGCAACCAACAACGCATCAAGGAACTTCAGAAAAGCCTGTCTGCCCTTCCGGATGAAAATCTATTCCTCAAAGAGTTTGAACGTAGAAAAGAACAACTGCGCCAAATGGGATATATGCGAGGGGATGAACTCCTTCCCCGTGGAATTTGTGCGAGCCATATTTACGTTCAGGAACTCTTCGTCACAGAACTCATCTTCTCGGATATCCTTCAGTACCTGGATGATGACGGGCTTAATGCTCTATTGTCCGGAGTCGATTTTGAAGCACGTAAGAATGACTACTTTCAAAAGCATGCCGTAATCGATCTTGATCCGGTTTATGACATCATTCACTACATTCAAGGTGTCTGTGGCAAAGAAGCGGTTCTCTATGAACCTCGGGTAGCCGGAATCGCCTCTGCTTGGAGCAAAGGCGATTCTTTCGAGGCTGTGCAGCACTTGTGCAACTTAGATGAAGGGGATATCATCAGCGTCTTTCGGCGCACCATCGATCTGCTACGCCAGATGCGTGATGCCATCGAGGATCAAGCCCTACGCTCCCGGCTGAAAGTCTGCATCGAAAAGTTGGATCGGGATGAAGCGGCTGTGGTTGAAATTCAGTAGAAAGCTTATTCACTCGGCAGGTTCGAATGAGTCCTTTGCAACCCCACACACTGGACAGACCCAGCTGTCCGGAATATCTTCAAATGCCGTCCCAGGGGCAATTCCACCGTCCGGATCCCCTGCTTCGGGATCATAAATGTATCCGCAGACAGTGCAGACATACTTTTGCATCGTTCTTCCTCCTTTTTGTCAACCCATTCCTGGGGGATCGCCATATAAAGAGATATGGTATTTACGCCAAACGTGATGACGAAATTCGTCCGCGCACTCGCAAGGCCCAACATGATCACAGAAACCGACTTCTAATTTTCCCAATAAATGATGATGTAATACATTGAGATTTACAAAACTATGATAAACTTGGCTGCTTACGCTCCGATAACGGTAAAATACAGCCAAGGCTAAACCAAAACCGCCCATACTCCCCCAGAGATGTCCTGGCAGCCAGGGAACAAAGAGAGCCAAAGCACCGGTCAACGTCAAGAGGATCAACCAAAGTACTTCCCTTTTTCTCGCCTGGCGCAGCTCTTCCCAACGCCTTAAATACTCTTCAAAAAGTCGAACGATCACCGGCGGAAAGTCCTGCTGCCATCGCTCGTTTATTTGATTTGGCAAAGGCAGCCAAAGCATTCCACTCGCTCCTTACTGGCACGCCTGTCCTACAGGTTTCCTTGCAAGATCAAACGGGTTAAATCCGCGAGCCCGCCTGCATAATCCGTCTCAACCCCATCCGGAACTTCACCGTTAAGGAACGTCTTCATCCCGGTATGACGGGCTGCCAGATCTTCAACCGGATGATTGCCAACCATAAGGCATTGGGCTGGTTCCACTTCCAAATGCTTGGCCGCTTCTTCAAAAAATCCGGAGTGGGGCTTACAGAAATGGAACGTCTCAATTGAGGGAATCGCTTTAAACAATTCTGGGCTGAATCCCGCCCAGCGGATCCGCTCCTTAATCGCTGACAGGGGCATCACAGGGTTGGCAGCCACGGCTACCGTATACCCCTGTTGAATCGCAGTTTCTACGGCTTTGTTACCTTCCGGGTTGGGCTTCACCAAATACTTCAAATTAGGAAAATCATGTTCATAATATTCTTCGAATATCGGCCAGAGCACACTGAAAGAAAGACTGAGGGCACGGCAGAAATCATCAAAAAAGGCCTGCAGATTCGTCCGTCCTGGTTTAGGTTCTCTCACCATCACCTCGGTTGAACGCATCAGCTGTTTGGCAAACTTGTCCGGCGGATAAAGATGGGAAAAGCGTGGGGCAAGTAAACCCACATAGTTACGCATAAATTTCTCATTATCCATAAAAGACAGCGTTCCATCTAAATCAAAAAGAATAGCTCGTATCAATAAAATCCCTCCATCCAGACCCAATGCCAAAGTGTCCTGCCGGCAGTCCGGGCGCATCCATCGAAAATTCACCTTATATAATTCTTCACTGCGCACGTTTTTCCTGCTTTAATAATCATTTTCCCCAGGAATCGTTGGCAGTTATCCTCATAGCATTGCCTGCTCACGTTTCAAATAAAAAAGCCCCTGGCAAGAGGCTTTAGTCCACTCTCAGCTCTACGTCCTTTCCGGCATAAAACCACTCATGCCGGAAAGCCTGAGTTCCCCTCCCGTGATGTGCTGCAGCCACATCACGGGAGCACTTGACTTAAACTCGGGGGCACCTTTCCTGCCTGGCTCTGTCTAAACCAGCTCAGCGGCGAGGTATATGCTGCGAATCGTTCCTCGGACAAATGGCCGTTCTCGTCTTGCGAAACCTTTCTTGCTGAAAGGTGTAGCCGCCGTCGAAGAAATCCCCCCGTTTTCCCGCCAGGGCCAGCGAAACATCCTTTCTCCTCTCCTTGCGATTGCGCTCGCATTCGTGGCAACGCATTGCCAATTATTTTTCGTGGGATAAAAGTTTGTCCGCTGCTAGTGATTGGATAGTTCTTCCTAAGAGGGCAAAACTCCTCGGTAGAAAAAGAGAATGTTTTAGCTTATTTTGACGAATGGTAATTCAGAAGAATCTCCGCTGTGTGCATCACCTTGACCTTAGAACCCTTCTGATCCAACCCCCCAGCGATCTGCAGCAAACAGCCAGGACAATCGACTGCAACCACGTCCGCCTGGGAGTCTTCAATATGCTGTAACTTACGTTCCAAAATCGGAGCAGATATTTCAGGGAACTTAATGGAATAGGATCCGGCAAACCCGCAACAACGATCCGATTCCTTCATTTCAATCAGGTTAAGCCCCTTGATCGCGTTCAAGTGTGCCCGGGGCTCCTTATAAACTCCCATTTTCCGTTTCAGATGGCAAGAATCGTGATAGGTCACGTTCAAACCCTGGCCATCTCCGCCTAGCTCAAATCCGCCTAATTCCTGCAAAAGCTTAGAAAAATCGATGACTTTGCTGCTTAAAACTTCGGCTCGGACTTCCCAATCAGCGTCTCCACTGAGCATCGCTTTGTAGCTATCCTTGAGGGCATGGGTACAGGTAGGGCAGGCTGAAACGACATAATCGACAGTTTCAGCACTCAAGGCTTCAATATTCAGCATCGCCGATTTCTTAGCATTCTTGACATCTCCCATATACGTCGCAGGCGCGCCACAGCAGGACTGCCCTTCTGGGAAGACCACCCGATACCCCTTGTCGTTGAGGGCTTTCACGACCCCTTCACCGATTTTCGGATAGACGAAGTCTAGCAAACAACCCGCATACAAAGCAATCGTTCCCTGCGGCTTTTCCAGACCCTGCGGCAGCTCTTGCGGCAGCTTCTTAAAGGTTTCCCTAAACGCCACCTCCGCAATGGCAGGCAGGCTCCGCTTCTCCGTTAAGCCGGAGAGAAAGAGAGGCAGATGGCGAATCACCGGCGCACCCTTCGTCAATGGTTTCTGGGCTTTGGCCGCGACCCGCAGCAAAGCATGAAAAACACTCCGATTCGATACGATATCCAAAGCGAACTTTTGAACCATTGGCAGGCCCTTGCGCGTTGCAAAACGGGTCCGCAGTTCCAGAAGCATATCGGGAATATCCAACTTGCCTGGACACACTTCAGCACACTTTCCACACTGGAGGCAGAGATTCTGAGGATTTTCCGCAAACTTCTCCGCATTGAGAAAGGCCGTCAGGATCGTTCCGATCCCCCCTGTGTAAATATGGCCATACACATGTCCCCCGACGAGCTGATAGGCCGGACAGACATTGAGGCAAGAAGCACAGCGGATGCATTGGAATGTCTTTTTAAATTTTTCATCCGCATACATCGCACGGCGCCCATTATCCATCAGCACGATGTGCATTTCTTTATCCTGAATCGTGCCATCTGGCAGATAGACGGGAGTTGGACCAGTCACCATCGTCACATAGCTCGTAATAGCCTGAGCGGTGGCACTTCTGGGCAGGGTCTGCAAGATATATTCTAAATCCTCAAAACGGGGAACCAGCTTCTCTATCCCCACGAGGAAAACATGAATTCGTGGCAGAGTCGAGGTCAGACGGGCATTTCCTTCGTTCGTGATTAGCATCAAAGTTCCTGTTTCAGCCACCGCAGCATTCGCACCCGATATCCCCATATCCGCCTCTAAGAATTTCGCGCGCAATTCATTCCGAGCTGTCTTCACGAGCTGGGCAATATCAGGATCATTCAGGCGTCCGAGATGATCGGTAAACACATCCGCCACCTGTTCTTTGGTCATATGCAATGCGGGCATGACCATGTGGGAAGGGGTTTGACCACACAGTTGGAGTATCCACTCTCCCAAATCCGTCTCCTGGACATTGATTCCCTGAGCGATTAAGTCTTCATTGAGATGAATTTCTTCAGACGCCATGGACTTGGATTTCACAATACCCTTGACCCCATTTTGCAAAGCCAACTCGGCAATATAGCGTTTGGCATCCTCTCCGGTGTTGGCACGAAAAACCTTGGCACCCCGCGCTGTCGCTGCCTGTTCAAATTGATCCAGCATTTCGTCCAGGTGGCTCGCCGCATAGGCCTTTGTTTCCGCAACCTTGTCCCTGAGTATTTCAAAATCATAGCCTTCGTAGACTTTTGCCCGCGCAGTCAAATAGAACTCCCCAAAGCGGCCTAAGGCTCCGCGCAGAGTCGAATTGCCCAAGGCTTGCCCGATCTTGTCTTTGAATTCCGAATTGGCCATGTCAGTCTTCCTCCCCGGCTTCTTCATCAACAAATATGGCAACGAACTGTTCTGGCCCATGGACACCGATCGTCAATACCCTCTCGATATCAGCCGTCCGACTGGGCCCCGTGATCAAGCCAACAAACCCGGGAATCTGCGGCAGGCTGTGCAGGGTTTTCAACGTTTCCGTTAAAGTTGGAAGCAGCCGCGATGTCTGGATGAGTGCCACATGAATCGGAGGGAGCGACGACGCCAGACGCTGATTAACATCCGTCCCGATTTGCACCATGGTACCCAGTTCCGCAATGGCCCAATTAAGCTCCGTGACCCCGGCCCCAACCACAGGGGCCTTTTCCCGCAAAGACTCTGAATACACCCTAATCCCAACACTTTCGAACTCTGCGATCATGTTTCCGGCTTTTGTCAACGGGGATTCCACCAAAACAAGATCCTTCACTTCTTTCTCCTGCAAAAGCCCAGCGAGAAACCGTTCGGCTTCTTGGGCGGTCCTGATGCGGTAACACTCTCCCGCCACCGCATTAAGCCGCTCTTTGAATTGCCAATACAGCTCATCCGGATCGAGCACTTTACCCACTCCTCTCATTATTACGTTCTATGTCTAATATCTTTGCGTTTAACTGACCTACCGACATTCATACTGTCTTCAATAACAACGGTTACACACCATCCTGACCGCTCATCTAGTGGTCTGACCGCACACTCTTACAAAAATTCGATCTCCATAGCGGAAATCCTGCCCAATTTAGATTTACTGCTAAAGTATACAGTATACTCGTGGCTCAATCTCCCCACATCCCCTTTGAAAGGAGATTCTCCCGCATACAGGATTTCTGCAAGCTCTCGTCGAAAAGAGTAAGCATAACCCTGATGCTAGGACGGTGTTCAGCGTGACTTTTGGAGCCATTTTTGCGGCTAGCCTCATCATGGGCTTTTCAGGAGCCCTCATGCCAGGGCCACTGCTCACAGTAACGATTAATGAGAGTTTGCGTCAAGGGGCTTGGACTGGGCCCAAACTCGTTTTAGGGCATGCCCTGTTAGAACTTCTCCTCGTGTTGCTAATTTTCCTCGGTTTGGGGCCAACCTTTACACTGCCGATGGTGAAAGCCGTCATTGGGCTGGTTGGCGGCGGGTTCCTCCTCTGGATGGGGTACGGGATTGTACGTGAATCGCTAGCTAAGGATCTTTCCCTCAACCTCAAAGGCAAGGAAGGAACTCGGCGTATCAACCCTATACTAGCTGGTGTGACCGTTAGCGCTTCCAACCCTTATTGGTTCATCTGGTGGGCCACTGCCGGAGCCAGTTCCCTAATGCTGGCCGCAGCCAATGGCTTCGTCGGAGCAGTCAGCTTTTATTCAGGCCACATCCTCTCCGATTTCATCTGGTATTCACTGGTGTCTACCGCTGTCGCCAAAGGGAAGAATCTCTTCACCCCTTTAATTTACCGCCTTAGCCTTGGGGTTTGCGGTTTTTTCCTGCTCGGGCTTTCCGTGTATTTCATGGTTTCGGGCTTCAAGTTTGTGCATTGAACATCTAATCTCACTGAGTAGGCGCTGTGAATCCTGCTTTCCGTTCAACCCCAGCAAGATCTTACTTTACTTTTGGAGCTTATGCACCGCTTGCTCAATGAGCTTCAGGGCCTTTTGAATATTCTCCAGAGAGTTCGCATAGGACAGACGCAGATACCCTTCCCCATATTGGCCAAAGGCACCGCCACCCAGTGTCGCTACCCCCGCCTCTTCCAGCAAATACTCGGCCAACTGCTCACTGGGAAGCCCCAGTTTTTTCACATTGGGAAATACATAAAACGCTCCCTGCGGTTTGACACATGTTATCCCCGAAATTGCGTTAAGCCCTTCGACAACGGCATCCCGCCGCTCTTTGAACTGGCGTACCATCTCCAGCGTCGCCTCTTGTGGCCCAGTTAGTGCCTCAATCCCAGCCATTTGCGTGAATCCGGGAACACAGGAATTGTTGTTCACGACCAACTTCGTAACCGCTGCTGCCAACTCCTTATTCATCACACCATAACCCAAACGCCAGCCGGTCATGGAATACGTCTTGGAGAAACCATTGAGGATAATCGTCTGCTCCTTCACCCCAGGAATCGAAGCCATCGAATAAGGCTCTCCCTCATAAACAATCTTCTCATAGATCTCATCTGAGAGAACCAAAATATCCCGCTCGGACACTTCCACAGCCAATGCCTGGATATCCTCTTGCGTCAGCATCCCACCCGTCGGGTTCTGGGGCGAATTCAAGATGATCATCTTGGTCTTGTCGGTGATCAAAGCCCGCAATTCATCCATATCCATCCGGAACTCGTTTTCTTCTCGCAGCGGCATGGGAACCGGAACTCCCCCGCTGAAACGAATGACGGATTCATAAATTGGAAACCCAGGGTTCGGATAGATCACTTCGTCTCCCGGATTGACTGTGGCCAGAATGGAATAGAACATGATCGGCTTTCCGCCAGGGACCAACACGACCTCGTCCACATCAACCCGAATGCCGCGTGTCTTGGCGATATAATCAGCCACCACCTGCCGAGCTTCGACCAACCCTGGCGAGGGAGTGTACTTCGTCAGGCCCTGGCGCATAGCCTTAACCCCTGCGTCAACAATATTGTCAGGCGTCAGGAAATCCGGCTCCCCAATCTCCATGTGAATGATTTCCCGCCCTGCAGCTTCCAGTTTCTTAGCCTTAGCCAGCATTTCAAAAGCCGTTTCCGTACCCAGCAAATCCATACGTTTTGCCAAAAACTTAGACATCTTGCGTGAATCCTCCTTCAACCCTTCTCCAGCTTAGCTTAGGTGTTGTGGTCAGTTCAGTTTTAATGTGTTCTATTCTAGGATGGCATCTTATCCCCTTATTCGACTCCTGTTATTCGACAAAACCTGAGGAATGTCCTGCTTGGACCAGACACCTCACTTAATAACCCTGCGGACGGCGGACCCCATCGGTATTCTTTTCGACCGCCTTGCTGAGCACAAGTACTGTATCTTCCGCAAAACGCTTGCCGATGATTTGTAGCCCAATGGGCAGACCTTTTGCTGAATAGCCACAATTGATACTCGCTGCCGGGTGACCCGTTAGGTTAAAGAGGGATGTCAACATCCAGCCTGTATACGGATCCACCTTCTTGCCATTAATCGTCCGTGGGCCCGGTCCATGCGGAAAAGCGGTTACCGCCAAGGTTGGGGTAACCAAAATATCATAGTGCTCAAACACTTTTTCGATTTGGCCATAAGCAAACGAACGTTGATTTTCCAGGCGTTTATAATCCAGGGTAGAAATTTTCTCTCCCATTCGAATAGTGGATAAAAGGCCTTTGGACATGTCCTGTTCCCAACGTGGCAGGAAATGTCCATAATAAGCTGCATAATATACCGCCCAAAGCTGAGTAAAAGTTTTCGTTATCCGC